>JBBQMW010000017.1:0-38384 GCA_038329265.1 Bacteroidales bacterium
CCAATATGCATTGCACCTAGAGTGTCAATATAGTGTTGAACTAGCTGTGTCTTTGAGAAAAAGGAAACATTGCCTTCGTGTCCACGCTGAAAAGCAAGCTTACAGGCGAAAGCAACTAAATTACCTGGTACGCCTGCATAATTGAAATAATAGTAATATCGGTTGGAAAACGATCTCCTGTTATTACATTTTCGATTGAGTTAGTCAGCTTATCAATCTCAAAATCAATTCCTATTTGTTCTTGCTTTCTCACAATCCAAAGATGTTAAATAAGACTCAAAAATTTTGTCTACAGCCTGAAAGTTTCATGATACCAACATAAAAAAAATTCCATCGCTTCCTTTTACAGGAAGGATGGAATCCTTTTTATTTGCGAATGGAAATAAATTCAGGTCAATCACGCAGGGTTTCCCCTACCGTTTTCCAAATTACTATTTCCTTTTTTCTTTTCTAATGACTATTGACTCTTCGACAAGCTCAACGCAACGCCCTTTCCTATTTCTTAAACGTCAATGTTGGCGTAAATTGCATGATCTTCGATGAATTGGCGGCGTGGCGGAACTTCATCACCCATCAGCATACTGAAAATATGATCGGCTTCAGCAGCGTTTTCAATGGTTATCTGACGAAGTGTTCTAACTTCAGGATTCATGGTAGTTGACCACAACTGTTCGGCGTTCATCTCTCCAAGACCTTTATAGCGCTGAACATGAATACCCGACTCTTTTCCTTCACCCCATTCTTCAATCAGGCGGAGTCGTTGTTGCTCGGTCCAGCAATATTCTTCGCGCTTTCCTTTTTTTACCAAATAAAGCGGAGGTGTGGCAATGTAAACGTGACCACGCTGAATCAATTCCTGCATAAAGCGGAAAAAGAAAGTCATAATTAACGTGGCGATATGGCTACCGTCCACGTCGGCATCGGTCATGATCACAACTTTGTGGTACCTCAGTTTTTCAAGGTTAATTGCCAAATTATCTTCTTCGGTTCCAATGGTGATTCCGAGTGCAGTATAGATATTTCGGATTTCTTCGCTGTCGTAAACCCGGTGAGCCATGGCCTTTTCCACATTCAGAATCTTACCACGCAACGGTAAAATAGCCTGAAAAAAGCGGTTACGTCCCTGTTTGGCTGTTCCACCTGCCGAATCTCCCTCCACAAGGAACAATTCGCAAAGTGAAGCATCTTTTTCAGAGCAGTCGGCCAATTTACCCGGCAAACCTGCTCCGGAAAGTACATTTTTGCGTTGAACCAACTCACGTGCTTTGCGGGCAGCATGGCGGGCAGTTGCTGCCAGAATCACCTTATTCACAATGGCACGGGCCGATTTTGGATTTTCTTCCAGATAATTGGCCAACATTTCGCTCACCGCCTGGTCGACCGGCAAACTAATTTCAGAATTACCCAGTTTAGTTTTTGTCTGTCCTTCAAACTGAGGTTCAGCAACTTTTACCGAAACCACGGCAGTCAGTCCTTCACGGAAGTCGTCACCACTGATTTCAAATTTTACTTTCGAGAGCATTCCGCTGCTTTCAGCATACGATTTCAGGGTACGAGTCAATCCACGACGAAAACCTGTTAAGTGCGTTCCGCCTTCTATCGTATTGATATTGTTGACGTACGAATGAATATTTTCGGTGAACGAAGTATTGTAATGCAATGCAATTTCAACAGGTACACCAGCCTTTTCGGCGGTGATGTGAATCGTTTCTTCGATCAGGCGTTCGCGGGTACCATCAAGATACTCAACAAACTCTTTTAAACCTTCCCTCGAGAAAAACTCATCGTGTTTGTACTCACTAATTTCATCCGCTTCAATCTTCACCCTTTTATCGGTGATATTCAGTTGCAAACCGGCATTCAGGAAAGCCAATTCGCGCATACGGGCAACGATAATTTCGTATTTGTATTCAGTAACCAGGAAGATGGAATCATCGGGTTTAAATGTTACTGTGGTACCGGTACGGTCAGTAACTCCAACCTCTTTTACATCGTAAAGCGGTTTTCCCTTGCTGTATTCCTGCTGCCAGATTTTACCATCGCGGTGCACCTGAACTTCAAGCAGAATAGAAAGCGCATTCACGCATGAAACTCCTACCCCATGCAATCCTCCGGAAACTTTATAGCTTCCCTTGTCGAATTTTCCACCGGCATGTAGAACGGTCATAACCACCTCGAGTGCCGAACGGTTCTCTTTGGTATGAAGTTCGGTTGGAATACCACGACCATCGTCGACGACGGTAATCGAATTATCTTCGTTGATGAATACATCAATATTTTTGCAATATCCTGCCAATGCCTCATCGATCGAGTTGTCGACTACCTCGTAAACCAGATGGTGCAAGCCTTTTTCATTGACATCGCCAATATACATGGCCGGACGTTTCCGAACAGCTTCCAATCCTTCGAGCACCTGAATGCTATCGGCATCATATCCTCCATTTTCATTTTGGATTCCCCAGTCCTGGGTTTCTTCAATTTCTCTCATCATCAAAATAATGTTAAAAAACAGTCGCAAATATAGTAAAAATGCCCGAACAACCGGCCATAAAACCAGCAATCAAAACGTTAAACTTTTTAACAATTTACGAACTTTTTATATGCTGAATATCAGCATATTGCAATTATATGAATGCTTGACAAAAAAGGGATGAACAACATTGCAGAAAACCGGGAAACTGTTAGAAATTCCGGCTGCGAAAACTGGTAAAGAATTTCGCAAGTTAAAACTTTAATGAATAAAATTGAGGCGGATATCCTTTGCCGTTGACTTTAGTCAACGGTCTGAAGAAAATCATCACTCATTGCTTAAGCCCAAACTACTGTGGCTAAAGCCATTGTGTATTAGTGATAATTTATTCGTCCCGATTGATCGGGACGGCAAAGGATAACTCAGGTGCACAACCGGATATTTATCAAAATTTATAGCTCGCTCCAACCAAAGTATTGAAACCTTTATTGGTGTAGCCCAACCATTGTTCGTATTTCTGAAAACCCAAATTATTGAGTTTCACAAAGAAATTAATCTTGTCCGAAAACTGGTATTCGCCACCCACATTCAGGTCGATGATTGGATCCATTTCAATCATCATCGATGGTTTCGACGAAGAGATTGGTTGGCTCAGTAATGCGGTCTTACTACCAATCACATAAATATCAGCACTAAATTTCAG
The DNA here is from genome assembly GCA_038329265.1 of Bacteroidales bacterium. Taxonomy (GTDB): domain Bacteria; phylum Bacteroidota; class Bacteroidia; order Bacteroidales; family Prolixibacteraceae; genus Aquipluma. Next base: position 3,174 of record JBBQMW010000017.1, read on the forward strand.
TTGGTCGGTTGGTTTGTAAACTCCTGAAAATGTGACATCAAAATTCGGCATCTGCCATGCTTTTTCAAGCGTTTTCATATTATACGAATAATAGTTACCAAGCAAATGAAGTGAAAAGTTATCGGAAACTGCATGAAGAACTTCTCCTGAGATTTTAAAAATATTGACATCGTCGTACAACCAATCGAATGTATTATTGAGGCTGCGGGGCCCGACAGCCGAAATATTGTAAATGTCGGTACCATAAAGCACATAGAAATGCTGATCCTTCACTACCGAATAAGAAGTTTCGGCCACAAAGTTGGTTTTTGGACTCAGTTTGCCTTTAAAACCTCCGGAAACGACAACTTGGGTTCTTGAATTTTTCACATCGTGATAAGGATCAACATATGGATTTTCTGCTGCAATCGTTGACCATGTATTGTGTCGCATATGCCCGTCGGCTCCGACAAACAAGGTCAGTACCTGCCGAACTGGCGACCATTCGGCTTTCACTTTTGGATAAAAATAGATACCTCCGTCGGTATCGTCATCCTGAACCACGGTTGTAGTCAGACCCGCCTGAAAACTTGCAGTTTGAGACTGCCACTTGACTGATGGACTTATATTCATCAGCATCTGGTGCTTTCCACCAACAGTATGGGAAATACGGCTCAAAATACTATCTGCGTTGTATGAGATCATCGAGAAATTTAATATTCCAAACATATTCCCAAACTTTTTCCCCAAATCAGCTGAAACGATTGCCTGTCCTTCTTTTTGTCCGGTTTTGCTTGTCAGATAATGGTAATTGACACCAAAATCGTATGTAAAGTCATCGCCTGAAAGTGTTTCACTTTTTAGATGCACATCCAGTGTTCCCTTCGAAAAGTATTGCTTGTCGCCCAAAAAGGGAATCATCTGCTCTTTTTGGATATCGCTCAGTCTATCACCAGTATATCCATAGTAATTGAACGCTTTCCGGTCGTAGGCAAGACTTCCGGAAAGGGTTGATTTCTTAAAAAATCGCTTTCCAAAAAGCTCAGCTCTGTTAACCGATTGCGGCGCTTTCACAAAGTCACCGTTCAGCAGACTGATGTCTCCTGAAGAGGACAGGTGTTTAAAGTGCATACCAAAGTTCGACTTTTTATCGGGTTGGGCATTGTAAAAAAACTCTCCGTATGGGGACAGGTAATTTCCAAATCCGAGTTTTAGCAATCCGTTTCCCATTTCAGGCCGTTGATCGCCAACCATTTTGGCGGCAGTTACCGGAGTGACATCAAAAGTCGAAAAAACTGGTTTACTATAAATCGAGTAATCGAACGTCGGAAGCTCAGATTGTTCCGGTTTAATTTTGGGGATATCGTTAATTTTTACGGCATCCAGAATAGTGGGCTGGTAAGCTTTGGTCACCTCAACCTCTTGCCTTAACCTGACAGTATCCTTTTGCGCCATTGTCGTTTCTCCTACAAGCAAAAGAGCAACTAATAAAAGGATTCCAGCGAAATATGGTCGTTTTTTCATGTATCATTATTTTAGCCCCACCCCACCCTCCCCAAAAGGGAGGGCTTTGCGAAGCACAAGTTAAACAGGTATTTTTTTGCAACGATTATATTAAAAATCAAGCCTCATACTCCCTCTCCTCAGGAGAGGGCTGGGGAGAGGCTTTTATTTCTTTTCTCCGCCAATATTTATTTCGAGCGGTTTGCTCTGATTTTTGGTATCATTCGCCTCAGCCGCTTCAATCAATGCCAGTTTCCGGCGAGTGGTCTCCAAAATGCCATCGTTTTGTTCCGGATAGTTTTCCTCGATGCTTTTCAGGGTATGTTTGGCCTGAAACTCGTCGCCGTTTTTCAGGTATATATCCGAAAGTAACAAGAAGCTTTTGGCCAGCCAGAACTGATGCGGCGAATTTTTATCGATAAAATCCATGATTTCTTTCTCAGCTTCTTTCAGCTTCTGTTTTTCGAATAAAATTTCGGCTACCAGAAACTTGGACTCAGCTCCCTCCGCCGAATTGGTATCGCTTGACAACTTGCTCAAAATCGGAAGTGCTTTGTCCTGATTTCCCAGCTTGTAATACGAAACGGCCAGCATGTAATTGGTTTCGCGTTTCAGAATATCCGAAACTTTAGAAGAAGCTAAAACCTGATTGGCCGACTCAACACAAGCCTGATAATTGGCCAGTTTGAACTGACAGCGCATGATTCCGGTGTGAACCTCCTGCAATTTATTTCCGGCATCCGAAGTTTTGGCAAAGCGCTCGAAATACGAAAGTGCTTGTGGGTAATTCTCCGTATCGTATTGAATTCCGGCAGCTTTAAGCAGCGAAGTTGGCGTAAAATAATTGTCAGGTTGGGCAATTACCAGTTCATATTCGGCCAGCGCTTTGGCATTTTCGCCATCAGCATAAAGGATTTCGGCCAGATAAAAATGTGAATTCAGCACAAAACTGCCCTCCGGAAATTGATTCAGGTATCGCTCAAACTGCGCCCGTGCCTTTTTATCTTTGACCATGTACAACTTTTCAGCCGACTGGTACGAAAGGGAATCCTGCTCACTGGCCGAAACCTGTGACCCTGATCCGAGACTTCCGGTGTAAGCGAAATAGGCGTCCACATCGTTCATTTCCACATAACTGTTTTTCATTCCGGCCAGGGCTTCCTGTGTTTCCGGACTGTTTGGCGAACGATCGACAACTTGTTTGTAATATTTGATGGATGACTGGTAGTCGTTCGAATTGTAATAAACAAGCCCAAGTTGCACCAAAGCTTTATTCAGGAAACTACTTTGCGGATATTTAATGATTAGATCTTTGTATTGACTGATCGCCATTTGCGGCTGATTCATTCGTTCGTAAGTCCGGCCCAATTCAAAAAGGGCATCATCCTGATACAACGATTTCGGATAATTCTGAATAAGCAATTGCAAACTGCTTATTTTTGCCTGATTATCGCGCTGCAAACCCAGGCAAAACGCTTTCTGGAACAAGGCATAATCGGCATCGTACAAATTCATCATGAGTGCCCGGTCGTAATTCGAAATGGCAGATCCGTAATCGCGGTTCAGGTAATTACAGTCGCCCAAACGGTTATTGGCATCAGCCACTTTTTCATTACGCAAATCCGCTTCCAGGTTTAGGTATTTCCTGAAATACTCCGCAGCACGGGTGTAATCTTTCAACTGAAAATACGCGTAAGCCAGATTATAATGAGCGGTCTTGTATTCAGGAAGAGCAGCCGCTCCCGACGATTTCATAAAACTGGTGTAGTCTGAAATCGCTTTGTTGTAATCATTCAAGCGATACGAAGCCTCGGCCTTCCAGAAAAGCGACAAGGCCCGGTAACTCTTGTTGAAATCTCCTGCCTCAATCGACTTGTCGAAATCCTCAGCTGCACCAGCATAGTCCAGATTATTAAAGCTTTCCAAAGCCCGGTAATAGGCCACCCGTTGATATGCCTTTTTTACCGACGGACTTTTTACTTTGATTTTTTCGATCGAAGCCATCGCATCGCGATAATTGCTGGTACTCATGTAAACTTTAACAAGGTAATCGTAGGCCACATCGTTTCGTTCCGAATTTGGGTACGATGCCACATATTTATCGAATGCCTTAATGGTTTCGTTAAAAGGAGAATACGACAATTCGTAAGTGATTTTGGCATAATTGAATAGTGCATCTTCCTTGATTTTCGCGTCAAAATCGAACTCCGAAGCGGCTTCAAAAGCCTGCCGCGCTTTATTTTTATCTTCGGTAGCCACATAACAATCGGCCAAATGATACAATGCATTCTGCGCCAGTTCGTCCTTGCCTTTCGAAGCAATTTCGAGATAAGGTATTGCCTTTGCCTCATCGCTGTTCAGGTAATAGCAATAACCAAGCATGTAATTCTCGGGGCGACCTTTGTTCTTTTTATCCGCAAGGTAGAATTCAAGATACTGAATGGCTTCCTTAAATTCGCGCAAATGAAAATACGAATCACCCAGAATACGCGCCAACTCAGGCTGCTGATCGGCTGCAACCGTATTTATAATCGGAGCGGTGTATTCCACCACTTCGCGGTATTTATTCTGTTTGTAGTAAATCTGACTGATGTAAAACGGGATTACCTTTTCGAAAACGGGATTCTTTTTCAGTTTAATGAATTCCTGAAGGGCCAAATCATAATCGTCTTTCAGGTAATGAATGTGCCCGGTATAATATTGTGCCGGTGCTGCATAAATCGAATTCCCTTCCTTGATCATTGCAAAATCGGTGATCGCAGCATCCATCTTTTCGAGCTCGAAGTTCGAATAACCGCGCAGGTAATAGAAATAAGTCCGTTCATCGGTGGTTAATCCGGCAATGTTTAACTCACCAAAAGTTTTCATAACCGCTGAATACTTTTTCTTATCAAACTGATAGACTGCCTGTTCGAATAAGGCTCTGTTCCGGTATGAACTTTCAGGAAACTGCTTCATAAACTCGGCAATCTGTTCCTCCGCATTTCCGTTATCGAGTTTGAGCCCGCACAGTGCTTTGTAAAACATCGCTTCGGCGCGTACATCGGAGTTTTCGTCCGATTGGGCTGCAATCCGGTCAAATTGATTCAATGCTGAAATATAATTTCGGGCCAGAAACAAGTCTTTGGCAATTTGAATTTCAGTGCTTATGGATTGATAATAAACCGTTTGCTGTGCGTTGAGCAAAACCGGCGTAAAAGCCAGTAAAAGCAAAAGGATTACGAATCGGTTTGTCTTCATATTTTATTTGGATATTATTCAAGATTGTATTCTTCAATTACAGACAACATTTTCTACTCTACAGTTGCATCCGTAAAAATAACTATTCCATCGGGCTCTAAACTGAATTACCGTTTGAATTCTAAACAAAAACTGATATTTCAATTGAATTAGTATTTGGAAGGATAAAAAAAATTAGTTTTGCAACAGACCAATTCGTATCGCAATGTCAGAAGAAAATATCATCGAACTTGTTAATGCCGATATCGTTCAGCGCGATCATGTGGTATTGACCGACATTAGTCTGGAAATTAAACCCGGCGAATTTGTTTACTTCATCGGAAAAGTCGGAACCGGTAAATCGAGTATCCTAAAAACTCTGAATGCTGAATTATCGCTCGAAAAAGGTGAAGGTCAAGTGGCTGGCTACAATCTGGCCGATCTAAAAACGCGTGATATTCCATTTCTGCGTCGCAAGTTGGGTGTGGTTTTTCAGGATTTCAGGCTTTTAAGCGACCGAAATGTGTTCGATAACCTGAGCTTTGTGCTAAAAGCCACCGACTGGAAAGACGAAAAAGAAATTGAAGATCGGGTGAATACCGTTCTTGAAATGGTTGCCATGTCGGCCAAAGCCAAGTCGATGCCTCATCAGCTTTCAGGAGGAGAGCAGCAACGTGTGACCATTGCCCGGGCTTTGCTCAATAATCCTGAAATTATTCTGGCCGACGAACCAACCGGAAACCTCGACCCGCAGACCTCCATTGAACTGATGCAAATATTTAAAGACCTCAATACTCAGGGAAAGACGGTAATCATTGCCACGCACGATTATCCGCTGATCCGCAAATTCCCCGCACGAATTATTACCGTTGATGACCAAAAAATATACGAAACGGTGATTACGAAACGGGAAAATCAAGGGTAAAAAGTCATTAGTCATTTGTCATCAGTCATTTGTCCCTTTGTTCGATAAAAATACAGCCCAGAAACAAATAATTTTAGCAGTAATGGAAAGAGAGAGAACTCAAGATGAGTGAAATATTATGATTTCGGATGTTCCCGCTTCAGTAAATTACCCAAATCTTTCCCAAATTTTTGAACACGTTCAATGCTTTGATTTAGTGGTTCAGGATTAATATCTCCATATTCGCTGAATTTACTGTCGATGTGGTGAGTGCGAGGATACAAAATAATTTTACTCAATGCCGGAAAGTGTTTTTCCAGCTTCTCCTGAATGTTATCCATACAGTTTTCGTATGAAACAGAAGTACGGCGTGCAGCAATGTAGAACAGTAAATCATTCGTATCAACAAGACTCTGAAGGAGATGAAGATCAGCCAAGTCAAATTTTTCTGAATATTTGAATCCACTGTTATGCTTTCGATGCGTGAAAAAATCCTGAATAGCTGTTTTTGTCACCGCGTTGCAATAGCAAAAAACGTTCAGACTTAATTCTTTTGAAAGGGCGCTTAATTTGGGCAACCAAATTTCAAACCCCGGTTCCAACTCCCCAAGCGGTGGACAAACAACCACTATTTTGCTGTGCGTAACCAGGGCACGTTCGAAATGACAAATGTAAATAGCTTTGCTTGTCCGTGAGATAATTGAAGCCGTTTTTGTTTCAATAAAACGTTCAATCAGTCTTGTTTTCCGGGGCCATCCAATCATTATTGTGTCGGTCATTTCCTCTCGCGATGCCCGAATTATTCCTCCGGCAATATTGTGATCGATTGTGGCGATTACATTTACTTTAGTATCGTTTGACAGTGCCATTTTAACCAAATGTTGCAGGTTGCTTTTGGCCTTTATCAGATTTTTTTCAGCTTCCTCATTGTTCGGAACGACGGATAAGATCGTAATGGGGTTCTTCGATTTTTTATTCTTCACGAAAACGGCAAATTCGAGCAAGGTTTCCATGCTGTTCAGGTTAGCGATTGGAATCATGATGTGCTCGCTGTCGTGCACCGGATATTCAATAACCGGTTCATCCTTTTCGGAAGTAAGTATTTTTCGCGATGTATTTTCGGTAACTAATGTTGCCACCAGACAAGTAACCAAAATGAGCAGAATTGTGCCATTCAGTGCATTTTCGTCAATAATCCCGGTTTGGAAACCTACCAGGATTACAGCAAGAGTGGCTGCGGCATGTGAACTGCTTAATCCGAAAATCAGATTTCGCTGATCGGTCGAATACCTGAAAATTGAACTGGTAGCCGAAGCTGCAAGCCATTTTCCGATGAGTGCAACTACCGACAAGGTTACTGCAATAATTACGGCTGTCGGTCCATTCAGGAGAACCGAAATATCAACCAGCATCCCAACACTGATCAGGAAAAACGGAATGAAGATCGCATTGCCGATAAATTCAATCCGATTCATGAGTAATGATGAATATGGAATAAGCTTGTTGAGGGTAAGTCCGGCCGCGAAAGCGCCTATAATAGGTTCAACACCTGCAAGTTCGGCCAAAAAAGCTGCCAAAAATACAATGGACAGCACAAAAATATAATGCGAAGTTTTTTCACTTTCAAGACGCTGGAAGAACCATGCTGTAATTTTGGGAATAATCCAGAACATGATTCCTGAAAATACTGCCAGCGAGGCAATTAATTGAATCCAGAAAGTCATACCTAGTCCGCCGCTGTTTGAACTCAAAATAATGGCCAGAAGGATAAGAACAGCAGTGTCGGTGAGTATAGTTCCTCCTACAGTAATTGCTACAGCTTCGTTTTTCGAAATTCCAAATTTGCTTACAATCGGATACGAAACCATGGTATGGGTCGAGAACATGCTTGAAATAAGCAGACTGGCCGTAAAGTCATACCCTAAAAAATAATAACAAACCGGAAATCCAAAGGTGAGCGGGATCAGGAACGTCAGAAATCCGAAGACAAGGCTCTTATTTTTGTTTCGCTGAAACTCTTTCAAATCGAGTTCGAGCCCGGCAATGAACATGATGTACAGAAGCCCGATGGTAGAAAATAGCTTAACGGCTGAATTTTGTTCCAGAATATTTAAACCGTGTGGCCCAATAAATACTCCTGAAATGATGAGTCCGATAATGGCCGGAATCTTTAGTTTCCGGAGCATAATTGGCGAAAGAAGTATAATGAAAAGTATGACTGAAAAAACCAATACCGGGTTTTGAAATGGTCTGTCAAATTCCTGTGCGATATGGTTTAAAAAGCTACTTGTCATCCTCAATCAATGCTTTGGTTAATGACTTTTTAAATTTTTCGCAATATAATTGAATTAAGCTACAAAACTCCTTTCTCCGGAAGGTATTTCCAAAATCGCCGGGGTAAATGCTGTCGGTGTACTTTGTCGTTTTTTCGTTCCTGAATGCAAATACTGTGATAGTATTGTTTCCAAAGATGCTGGAAAAGCTTTTCCTCCTCATCCAGAAGCGATGCGTGCAATTGCCCGTTATTCGGATTTACTTTTAGCTCATCGAATACCACGCGCGATACAGTCTTCAAATCGTACAAAAAACCGTAATTGCGTTTTAAATCGTAAATAATCCATGACTGATCGGCATACCGGTCGCGAAAATGTGGAATACAAAGCGGAAGTACATCGTAAATGGGGGCAAACGAGGCATAATAACTTCCTTCAACAGTTTTCTGAAACCGCACAAATCCATTGATCCGTTGAGCCTCGCGACACACTTTCTGGTGCAATTTATGGATTTCGAGCACGATCGGTTCTGCAAAATTCATTTCCTGATTTTTGGACGAATCGATGATCAACCGGATGTATTTCACCAATAATGTGGGTATGTCGCGCTGATCAGCCAGAGAAACCCGGTAAATTCGGTGGGCATTTTCTTCTGATGAATGCGAAACGATTCCTTTCCAGACTCGTTCAGCTTTTCGGGCATCGGTTATAATGGTCATCGTTGAGCCAAATAAAACGTTCTGGCTTCCTTCTCCTGAAAGGATTTCATCCGGAAACAGTTTGAGCCGGTAACTTTCAAAAACCAAGGTGAGCAGTCCTTCAAAGGTATTGTCGAATGCGAAGATGTTCATGTGTTGCGATTAATTCCAGGTTTCAAATTCCAAATTTCAAGTCAGTAGAATGTCCTTTCATGGTCAAGAGTTGTCAATTGTCATTTTTACTTTGAATGACGTGAAGCAAATGACAATAAATGACATTCTTACTGCCAACTGCGACCGAACACTGCGGACTGAACACTGAACACTGCGACTGAACACTGCGACTGAACACTGAACACTGAACACTATCTCAGCGCTGGCATTATGGGATGAAACAACTTCAGTTGAACAGCCCCATCGCTTCCAATTGGTTTCTTTTCGAGCAAAAGCTGGCGAACCAGTTCGGGCTTCAATTCCTGAATGTTTGGTGAACGGAGTTCGTTGCAAGTGATGAAATACCGCGCACGTTTCATCACGACACCCATTTTTTGCAGGTGTGCCGAATTCAACCGCTGATGCTGTCGTGCCATAATAATGAGCGGAACTGAACGGGTGCCGATTCCGGGAACACGCAGCAACATCAGCGGATCAGCTTTGTTAATATCCACCGGAAACAAATGCGGATTACGCAAAGCATAGGTTACTTTCGGATCGAGTTCCAGATCAAGGTTGGGATTGTCAGTATTCACAATTTCATCTGTGCGGAAACCATAAAACCGAAGCAACCAATCGGCCTGATACAAGCGGTGTTCGCGGCGAAGCGGTGGAGAATTCAGCGCCGGAAGCCGGGTGTCGTAACTGTTGACAGGTATATAACCCGAATAATAAACCCGCTTCAGATCGCGACGGGTATAAAGTGCTGAAGATAATTTCAGGATGGTTCGATCGGTATCGTCAGTAGCCCCGACAATCAGTTGTGTGCTTTGCCCTGAAGGACTAAAAAGTGGTGCTTTTCGGTTATGTTTCCGTTCTTCTTTCGATTCCAGAATGCCTGTCGAAATAATTTTCATGGGTTCAAGCACGCTTCTGAAATCTTTATCTGGAGCAAGGAGTTTCAGATTATTCTCGCTCGGAATTTCAATATTTACACTCAGGCGATCGGCCCAGCGTCCTGCATCGGCGATTAGTTGTGGACTTGCTCCGGGAATGGTTTTCAGATGAATGTAGCCATTGTAGCGATGCTCGGTACGCAGCAATTTGGCAACTGAAACCATCCGTTCCATCGTATGATCGGGATTGACTAAAACTCCGGAACTTAAAAAAAGTCCTTCGATGTAATTCCGGCGATAAAATTCAATGGTCAGGTTGGCTATTTCGTCCGGAGAAAATGAAGTGCGTGGAATGTCGTTGCTTTTTCGGTTGATGCAGTATGCACAATCGTAAATGCAGTAATTACTGAGCATGATTTTGAGCAAGGAAACACAGCGTCCATCTTCAGTAAAACTATGGCAAATTCCCCATGCCGTTGCATTTCCAATCCCTCCTTTGGTGTTGCTTCGCTGGGTTCCGCTCTAAGCACACGACACATCATACTTAGCCGCACCGGCTAATATTTTTAGTTTTTCAAGGCTGCTTTCCGAAATCATCGCTCCATTTTTAAATTGACAGCCAATTAATCATTGCTGCCTAAACAAGATAAAAGAATCAGACGAAAAGCATGCAGAATGAAGTAATATTTTATCGCATTTTTAAGACCGACCAAAAACACTCAACAGCACTGCTGTCCGGTAAAATTATAACATTAATATTCCGCTACTCTGTAGCTTGCAGGTTCTATTTATAACACTCTGACTACAACTATTATGCTGCTCTGTAGCTTGGTTTTAAGCGACAGAGTCGCGAAATATTTGTAGAAAAATAGCTGTGAAAGGTGTTTGGATTAACTTTGTCAGGCATTCAAATTGATCATTTTTCCTTCTTTATTGTACTCTTTCTGAATACCATTTATCAGGTCGGAATAGCTTATCGTTTTTGATTTTTTCTCAATGGTTTTCAGGCAGGCATAATGAATGATGTTGACAATATTGGCACCGTTCACTTCGTATTTGCGTGCAATTTCTTCAAGTTTAATCTGATCATCAAGTTTAACCTTGACCGGAATATTCTTTTTCCAGAGAATGATCCGTTCCTCATAAGAGGGGATTTCGAATTCGATGATGGCATTGAAACGCCGGGTAAAAGCGGCATCGATGTTGCTTTTCATATTGGAAGCAAGAATCACCAGCCCTGCGTGGGATTCGATTCGCTGCAACAAGTATGAAACTTCCTGATTGGCATATTTGTCGTGGGCGTCGCGCACTCCGGTTCGTTTTCCGAACAATGCATCGGCCTCATCGAAGAATAAAATCCAATCTTTATTTTCGGCTCGGTCGAATAATTTGGACAGGTTCTTTTCGGTTTCGCCAATGTATTTCGAAATCACCAAAGAAAGATCGATCCGAAAGACATCCCGACCCGTGTATTTTCCCAGAAGGCTTGCGGTCAGAGTTTTTCCTGTTCCGGGTGGACCTGCAAACAGAATGCGAAATCCGGGTTTGATACGGTTTTTCATTCCCCATTTGTTCATTAGAACTTCGTTGTGTTTCAGCCAAGTTTCGATTTCGGCAATCTGAGAGGTTGTCTTTTCATTCAAGATCAAGTCGCTCCATTCCAGATCGGTTTCGATCAATTGTGCCGGAAAATCGCTGCTCATCTTCGGTTTTGAAACCGATCCAATGGTAAATAAATCAACATATTCATGCTCCAAAATCAGGCGGCCACTCAGGCGGGGTTCGCCAACCGGCACATCTTCGAGGTACAAAACTCCCTTCCGGGCAAATAAATGATCTTCTGAAAATAGACCCATGAGTGCCGAGCGATTTTCAATATTGCTTCCGGCCAGGACAAATAAAACCGTTTCTCCGGTGGGTAAAATACCGCGATGATTTTTGCCTTTCGCCCCGCCAAATTCAGGAAAGTCACCACCATTGGGCAAAAAACTGAAGATAATGGAATTGTAAAACTCAGGTGAAATGTGCGGTGCCAAAGCCAATAGCAAGGTGATAACTTCAGGATTTGAAAGTTTATTTTTCCGGATAAAGCTGGTCAGTTCTGACGAATTAGTTTCCTCTAATTTATATATTGGGATTTCAGAAACCGAACCTTTCAGCTCAATCTCGAGGCGCGATTTAAGTACGTTTTTCAGAAATTCAAATTCCCGCTGTTTAATCATGGCTTTTCTTTTTTCTATTTTCTTTTTCCTGAAAATGATTATCCGGGAGGAATGGTTTGAATGTTGGTGTTAACAAGCAAATCAATTTCATCGAAAATTTTCAAGTCTTCATCAGGAAGACCGAATAAAACAATTCTCTGAATATGGTCCTCACGTGGAATCTTCCAGGTAAAAGCACCCGAAGCATTTGCCGACATAGATGCAGCAATTGGAAGGTTGCCACATTTATCAAGCAATGCGCGGATTCCAAGAACTCCTTTTTCGGAAATCGATGAAATATAATTCCATCTTTCATCGGGATCATTCAGACAGTGATTTTCTCCTGAATGAGATAAATAGTATAAGCTTCCATCGGCATATACTCTTGAAAGCAAATGATCACCATAGCTTGGCGGTATATAGGTCTTTTCAAAAAGCGGAAGTTCCGCTTGATGTTTTGTTTTTAATCCTTCGATATTTTTATTCAGTAGTGGCATAATAAATTCGTTGTGAAGTATCTAAAATTACTACTAATTATTGATTCTCCATGTTTTCGATGTCAATTGGTTTAAGGCGTCGGCAAAAGTTGAATAATGTTCAGCACCGACCACATTGCCAGTCGACATTATCCGGTTGTCGTTTCCAACAACTGCACCGCCAGTGACTCCGGCGTTTTTAGCCAGTTGATCGTGCGATGCGGTTGCGCCCGCCGGACGATTGTAGCCATTGGCAACTTCAACATATTCATCACCAAGTCCAAAAACATGACCCAATTCGTGTGCAAATACATTCTGTCCGCCGCGCCCTTGACGGGTCACCATGATATCAACCCGTCGATAATTTGTCGGATCGTGAAATGTTGGGTCCGCAACCAAATCTTCCTCTGCACTGGTGTCAGAGTCATTCGTTTGGGTTGTGGTGTAAACACCTGAATTGATGCTCGAACTTTCAATTTTGGAATCTATATAACTTTGTACGGAATTAATTCGGCTCTCAACCAGAGTGTGGTTATAATCAGCCGATCCTGGCGCTGACGCATATCCATGTAAATCGATTTCGACACCACGTTCAGCGTTATTCATTAAAATCGCCGGATCAGAGAAGAAACTATCCAGTTCAGCCCTGGAAATATCTGACAACTGACTTTCGTTGTTGGCAAAATTAACACTCGTAAAATAATATTTGTTTGCGGGATCATCGCTCCGGTTACTTTCGAGCGACATGAAATTATTGAAGCCCTCAGGTGCAGAATTGCGGCTTCCCGGATCATTTCCCAGATACGACCGAACACCCTGAATCATTCCGCCTGTAACCGAAGCTCCTGTAGCGGCATTGTATTCAGTAATAATTCGGGTGATGTTGGCCACGTCATCTGCTGAAGGTTGTTTTACAATTTCCACCTGAAGGTGATCGCTTGACGATTCGTTCGTTTCAGTAAAAATACCGAATAGGCCAGCCGGCTGAGTGTTGTGGACCGCAGCGCCTTCAGTAATATCAAGACTAATGTTCGGTCTGGCTGTTACATCTTCCCAACCGGTTTCTGAAACCTGAAGTGACATTCCGGTATCCTGCCATATTGCAGTTGCCGCGGCCAGATTTTCCCTGAAGCGGATTAAATGAATTTGTTTCTGATCATCTGTCCATTGGAAATAGGGCAAAATGCGAGCCTGAACCTCGGGAGGCAGCGCATTCATGATGGGAATAAAACCTGCACTGTTCATAAAACTATTGGATGATGAATATCCGCCGGCACCAGTGCTCAGGGTATCGGCAAAACGTACTTTTCCCCGAACTGTTACATTCAGAATACTCGTCGCGGGCGAATAACTGGCCTCAAATCCTGATCCTGATGTAGCACTTTGGGTATAAGTTAACGGGCCATAATTTTGGCTCCGGAACTCTCTTTTCTCATTCGCAAGTGTTTCTTCCGGACTTAAAGTGTCCCACGGCCATCGCTGAATGGCAGCTTTGCTGTTCAATTTAGAATTTGCTCCCTGCTGAATAGTGTGTGTTAATTCGTGCGCCAGTAAATGCCTTCCCGACAAGGTTTCAGGACTGTACTTTCCGGAGTTAAAGAAAATATCGTTTCCAGATGTGAATGCATGTGCTCCCAACCGATTGCTCAGTGCCGCGGCAGTGCTGTTGGAATGTATTTGAACGCCGCCAAAATCAGCACCAAACCGCTGTTCCATGCCCGACCTGATTACCGGATCAAGCTGAATGCCGCTTCCAGAAAGACCTGCAATCTGATTTCCAGTTTCCAGATCCAAAGAGCCTGAACTAAATTCAGATTTGGGCATGATATCTTTGTCTTTTTCATCCTCTTTCAGCATCACGGGTGTAATGTTCTCAGCCAGTGGTCTTTGCTGAATATTTTCATCCGAACGGCGTTGAACCAGCGAAGCATTGGATGAATCGAAAAAATGCTGACTTTCTGCGTGCGACTGACTCACCACCTGATCGGCCATTTGATCAGCCTCCGTTTCGAATGCATCACCCGGTTCGCTAACCGTATATTTAGCCTGAATAGGGATAAATCCGCCATTATTTTTGGTCTGAAAGAACGGAGTCGTATTTTGCTTTTTCGCTTCCGGTTGAGTTATTTTTGTCTTCATATCATTACCATTCGGTGAATAAAATGTTCGAAATCCACGGTAACTTTATCACAGAAATATTCCAGTTTAGTTTTTCCAACAGGAGATCCTGTGCTTTGCGCTCTACAATCAATCTGTATTTATTTTCTTCCTGAATCAGTTTCCCGTCGCGTTGAATGAACATCTGACGCAACCCGTCAGCCGAGGTATTTTTCAAGGCAGGCCAGTATCTGACGACTTCAACTAATAGATCGTTTGCTTCCGTTTTAATGGAATCAGTAAGCAGGCTTTTATATTGAACAGGCATTTTCAGAGGTACACCGCAAAGAAATTTTTCGAATATCAGGCTTCCTTCAAATACATATTCGTTTCCGGTGGCCAAAAAATGCAGTGTTTGAATCGCCAATTCAAAATTTTCAGGCGACAGATTTCCTTCCTTACCGGTAATTTTGCACGACGAAAAAAAAGGTTTCAAGAACGGATGCAGCAGAATCAAACCTGCGTTTTGAACCCGTATTTCATCTTCATTTTTTTCAAGAAACGGAGTTGTTTCGTGAGTGATTGAATGGTCAGTATTAAACTGTTGCGGATTTGATTCGTCTTTGGGTTGATTTTGTTTGATTATCGAATTTTCATCGAACTCTGATTTCTGAATTTTACGTACAGATTTCGAATCCCATCGTTTGCCTTTAATCAGCAAATCAATTTTTGCAAGAACCGAATCCCGATAATCATTTCCCGGTAAAACACGTTGAAACAGCTTTTTCAACTGTTCAATGGTTCTTCTTTCGGCAACTGGGTTTTTGGCTTTCTGGATAGTTAAAATCAACCGATCAAGCGAATGAGAAATCACCGAAAAGTCATGATGAGCCATCCGTATCAACAACTTCAGAAAAATGCGTCTTCCTTCATGATCAAGATATCTGATAATTTTTGATACGTTGGAAGTTTCAGCCTGAATCCCGAGATTTTTTCTTTGCAGGTAGGCGGTAATGATTTCATCCGGAAATTGGATAATGAAGCGATCGGTAGCATTCTCGCTGGTTAGAAGAATATGATCCAGCTGTTTGAAAAACTGTAGATCGTCGAGGCTTTTAACCCAGGTTTCAGACTGAGTTAAACTGCTGATTTGTTCTTCTTTCCCAAACCAGGGCAAATAGCCGTTCTCAAGAAAAAACAGGAAAATCTGCCCCGAATTATTTATGAATGAAATCTGTTGCATGTTTTGTTTCTCAGGAATTGCATCATTAATTTCAAAATTTTCAGTCAAAATTTTCGGTTGAATCAGGCTTTTGAGCTTTTCTTTCAACTGATTGTAGATATCAGATTTAAGTCCATTGAAATCGTCCCACTTATTTAGCGTAAGACTTAAACTCAATTGTTCAAATCGCACAATTTTATCGCGAAAATCGTATTCGTCGAACAACATTTCAAGCTGAGGAAACAGTTCATTTGTTAAAAATACGTCAACATTATTCTTAATCGAATGAGCTGTTTTTATGCTGGAGGAATACACCTCCAGATGAACTTTGTCAATTATGTGATTCAGATTTTTCAAGTTGATATGTTTCAAGTACGTAATGCCGTTTTGATAAAAATATTTTCTCTTTTCTGATATGCCAATATAATTCAGCCCAGAGCGTAGTTGAGAGAGGAACGAACCGAAACGTCGCCCTGGATAAAGGATGCAGAAGAAAAACCGTCAGCGGTAAAATGAAAATAAAGACGAAAAACGTCTTTCGGACGGTGTTTCAAAGAACTTTTCAAATTAGATTTCCATCTTTTATTTTGACCAGATGCTCCATCAACAAAGCAATTTTCTCAACCCTCGCGGCATAAGCTTTCATAAAAATTCTCATGAATTCAGGCAAAGTCAAATCGATTTTCCGCATAAACTGTAGAATTTCAAGAATTAAATCCAGAATGGGCTGAATGATGTTTACAAATTCCTCAATCATCTTTGGATTCTGGCAGCCTAAAATAGTATAGAACAGCCGCAATTGAAGGGCAAACAACTGAATCAGTGTATTAAATTCTTCAGGAAATTTTACACGGTCGGTTGCCGTAATTTGTTTCATTGTTGTTTTGAGCAGGTTGACGAAAAGTGTCTCCAGATTTCCGTTGTTTTTACCGCTCAGGTAATTATCCACATCGTTCAGCACACCTTCCTTGAATTCAGTGGTTCCGCCATACAAGGCACTGGTCTGAAGCCAGATGCGGTTCACGGCATCAGAATTTGGCATCTGTAATTTAATCAGCAGATTCCGATCCTGAACCATTTGCGCTTTGGCATCGTCGGAGCAGGTATTCACCGGAACATCTACCTTGGTTTCAAATTGTATTTCTTTGGTCGCATTGCTTCCGCAGGTTTCGCTTTTAGCCCGAAGGATCAGGTTCCAGATGCTTGGGCTGTTTGGTGTCAAATCGATAATCAAAGGCGAATTATCAGCCGATTCAAATTTTTCTCCATTGACCGACCAGATGTACGAAACTGCTGCTGTCGAGGTATTGGTCAGAATCAGTTGATTACCCACCTGTTTTGGCTCAAAACTGGCTACCGGTGCTTGATTGACGGTAACTTTCAGGCCTGAAGAAGCACCGTTCAGGTTGAATGTAATTTCACCAACTCCGGCCTTTAATGGGGTAAATTCAAATGCGCCTGCGGCATTTTGCTCAACGCCCGGGCCATCAATATTTGCGGTAGCTCCTGAAGGGGTGATGATAAACGGATAACTGCTTCGGTCGTTAGAGCAATAAGTCAGCTTATCGAGATTGATTTTGGTATCTTCAATTTTGAAGGCGATTTCACGTTCTACCGTGCTGTGACAAACCCCGTTTGGCGCAGTAACGGTAAGCGAAACAGTCACTTTATTCTCTTTATTAACCGGTAATTTATAAACGTGAGTCGGGTTCCGTTCGGTTGAAAGGCTGTCGTCGCCAAAACTCCAAAGGAAAGTACATCCGTTTTCCAGGTTTCCACTTGGAATAAAGGTAATTTTAGTTTCAGTGGTTGGCGATTCAGGAACTTCAAAATCAAACTGTACCCCACGGTAAACAGTGAGCTGAGTTAATGTAATTTGCTCATTCACGGTGAAATGGATTGGTTTGCCAATCATGTCGGCCGGGAACAATTCCGGATCGATGGCTAGTTTAACTCCGTCGATCGTCACACCTGGAACAACCGGATCGGCTTTGATGATGCCGTCGGCTGGTGAAACTTCGAAGAGCAGCGGACTGGTGTCGTTACCCAGACAGAATTCATCTTTTTCGAGCCGCAGCGAAACCGGTGGTTTCTGGATGATGAAATTGACCGGAGCACAGTCGGAGCAACACATGTAAGGCAGCGAGAAATCGGCCACCACGGTATAATTGGGCAATTCAGGTTGTCTTCTGATGAAGTCCGACAGATTTAAATTGCTCAGGTTAGGATTGATATCAAGAAAATTGGTTGCCCGGTCTGCTACCAGCAGCTTATTGACAGCAATATCGCGGTTAAATGCAGTTGACGGCGAAATTAAATCTGTTATTGCCGACAGATCGCGAATTCCAGTGACAGTTGGTAACTTGGATGCCGTTTTGTTCAGGTAAACCAAAATGAAGGTTCCGCCCGGTTGAACGCCCGCCAGATGTTCCAGACCCGGATTGGTTTCAATGAAACTCGAAAGTTGCAGCCTGACTAAAATTTCTTTTTTGCGTTTGTCCACTTCTTCCAGCAAAATCTGCAATTTCTTTCCCGAACAGCAAACATTCGAAAGTTGGTTGATCAGAATGCCCATGAACGCTTTCATTTCTGTGGAAAGTTTGGTGGTTTGGTAGCTGGCCTTCATCCGTTTTACACGGGCGCACAAATCATCCATGGTGAATTTGTAGGCCGTAATCCGTGCTACATCCACATCAATCAGCCGGGTTGGCATTTTTTGCGAAAGCACATGCGTAAGTGCCATCAGTTCAATCGACTGGTCGATGGCGAAGGCTTTAATTTCCGGTTCAGCTTTCCAAACATCGGTATTCACCAGATCGGCCACCAAAAAATTCGCTTTCGCAATAATATCGTTCACCGAGCCGCCAACCGTCTGATCGAGCGCCAGTTTCATCACATTTCCGAGTGCATTTTCCTGAATGGTCAGGTTGTCGGAAATTACATTGCTTTTGGCATAAGTTGATGCCATATTTGTTTCGGCAGCCGCAGCTCTTGTAACCGGAATTTTTGCTGAAGTCCGATTGAAATTGGTATTTATCTCCAATCCTGAAACTGATTTTATATCGAGTTGAGGTTCTCTTACGTTCCTTCCGGGTAATGCCGTATTGAATCCGGAGAAGAAACTGGAAACTTCGCCCAGAACACAATCCTGCTCGGCAGTCCAGGCGCGGAGCAGCACATTCAGGTCTTCGAATTCGCACTGGTAATCGTCAATGTTCAGATTCTCGGTATTGATATTAACCGATAGCGCTTTGACATCGAAAGCCAGTCCGTTTTGGGTTTTCAGCACATCAATATCTTCCAGCACATCCTGAAATACTTTGCCCTGATGACCTTCGATCCGGTAGAAATCGAACCGGTCGGTGTTGTAAATCAGAGGATTTTGAATTTGCAGTGCCTTCGATAAATTTTCGGTGTGGTAGCTCAGATTCGTGTTCTGCCGGTTCTTTTCAGTCTTGAAAAAATTCCAGGAGGCAAGCAATTCGTCATCAACGGTGTAATAAAATGGGATACTCCGGAAACTCAGTTCGGGCAGTTTATTGGAAGGTGTAATTTTTATGTTTCCAGCTGAAGTCTGGAATTGGCTGATCAACTCCAAAATCCGGAGGAAAAGGCTTCGGCATTGCTGAATTTTGCCGGTTCCACCATTCAGGATCGGCGATTTATAAAAACTGTGCCGGTGATGCTTTACCGCAAGCCCGATTTCGTCCAGATCGCCCAGCAGCAAATGCTTCGGAAATGCCTTGATATCCGGACAACATTCTTCTTTCAGTTCGGTTAAATGACATTTCAGTTCGTTGTAAGTGTCCACAATATCTTTGACACAGTCGTAACGGTATTGCACATTGAACGGAATACTGTAAGCACTGAACGCAACAAGACTCTTCAGCTTGGTCAGGGCAGTTTTCAGGGCTTCGTCCGAAGTATTTAGTTTCAAAAGCGAATTGAAATCACCTGCAATTTTCAAAATTCCGGTCGACAGATCGGTAATCAGCGGGTCGGTTGTTAAAGCGGTGAAATATGCGCGTTTCAGTTCGTTGTAATTGGCTGTATTGCTTTTATTCAGAACCACACGGCGCACAGCCACTTCGGGTAAATCGAAAGCGGTTTGAATCGCATTGTGTTTCGAGAAAATGGAATCGAGGCTGGCGATGTAGTCGGCGTCGGCTTTCGAAACCAGCAAAACCCGGAGTCGGGCAACTTGCTCAACGCCCTGATTGTCGCAATCAATCGAGGTACATAAATCAGCTTTCTTTTCGTAGGCTTCGAGGTAAAGTAAAACCACTTTGTCGGTCAATCCTGAAAGCAAATTCTCATTGAATCGGGAGAAAGTAGGGTCTTTTAATTCTTTAGGTCTAATATCTTTTAAATCCGTAAGTGATGTGTTTTTAAATCTTGAAAGCGAACCGATATTAAATCTTGAAAGCGAAGCCAGCGGAATGCCTCCTTCAACGTCTGCCGTCAGAAGTTCTGTCATTTCGATGGGCACTTCCTTGATTTTTCCATCGACTGAAACCAGCTTTTTGAAGAATTTATAATTGGCAAAACTGTCCTCAAACGGTTTGTGATGCGTGTATTCAATCGCCGAAAGATCAATGGATTTCAGACCCGAACCGGCGATATTTTTCCGGAGTTTAATCAGGTCGCCATCGGTGGTTACGCCGGCACCCTGACTAATGGTAACCGAAGGTTTTCCCGCATCAAAGCTCAGTTCGAAACCGCAGATAATGCCAACTCCGCTCAGGCAAATGCGCGACAGGCGATCCTGATCTTCGAAATAATTGATGAATTCGTTGAGCTGGTCTTTGGTTAAAACCTGATTGTCCTCAAAAGTATGATATTGGGTCGTAATCTCTGATAATTTTGTTGCCATAACGTTGCTAATTAAAGGTTTCCAATAAAGGTTCTGCCAAGAATAATTCTGCCTTTCAACGAATCGGTTTCATCGTCGCAATCGATTAATCTACCGGTCGGATATATGGAGTTTAATTCACTTAAAATAGTATTCAGGATTTTGAGCTTCAGGTTTAAATCCGCATCGGAACTGGTTTTGGCCAGTAAAAATTCCTTCCAGGCTTTTTCGAACTGAAGCATTTCGTTTTCGGTGTCGGGAACGTCGTTTTTGCGGTAGCCCACCCAACAAATGCGCGCCAGAATATGCGCCGGAATTTCTTTCCGGATCAGTTCTTCCATAAAATTCCGAAAATCGGGATTCGCAAACCGGTACGTCCAGCCCGGAAGCACCACCGAAATGCGGTACGAATACGGATCAGCCGGCTGGCAGCTCGTGCAGTTGTCGGTGCAAATGGGCATGAATTCATCCAGCGGTACATCCGTTTCTGCAATATCGGGCCGCAGTAAAATGTGTTCGATCAGAAACATGCCTTCTTCAGAGAAAAGCATGGTCATAAATTCGATGATTTCCAGAATGGCTTTTTTCAATTCTTCCTGTGTGTCGTAATAGCTAAACTGCCGGGCAATGATTCGTTTTGTGCTGTTTCCCGGAGCTTCCAGATTGATGATGTCGAACGAATACTTGCCCGAATCGGCCAGTTGAATTTCAAAATTTCCGGTTTCAGACTCGTCCGGAATAAACTTTTTGAACGCTTTTTTGATCGTTTTCGGAGAAGTTTCAATGATTTTGACCACAGCCAGATACAGTTCGTCTTCGGCCAACGAAGGGTGCAGATAATTTTCGGTGGCCGACAAAATGATTTCGTTTGCTTCGTTTCGGATTCTCCAACGGTAAACCTTGTTGCTGTCCGAATCAATCAAATCGTAAATTTCAACAAACGAAGCTGATAAATTTCTTCGGAAAAAGTTCTTCATTCCTGAAAGCCGTACAATTCTTTTTTCGACTCCGGCCACGTTTCCGGTATCCCAGATTTCGCTTGCCGGTTGCTTGTAATAGTTGAATGCGCTTCCACGCTGACGGCTGGTGATGTCGTAATCTTTCAGGAAATTTTCCTTAGAATGTAGAATGGCTTCGCTGGCATAATCGCCGTAAAGTTGCTTCATCAGGAAAGTATAGTCGCTGAATTTTTCGGCAAAACGGGCAATCAGATGGTCGAGTAGTCGGTTTTTGCGTTCAATGTTGCGATCCAGATCAGCAAAAAGCAAGTCGCTCAAATCTCCCGGATGATCACCCGGATAATTCGAAACCAGATCACTGAAATCAGTAAGATCGTTGACTGCCTGTGTGAAATAGGTCTTCTTCAGGCGGTTATCAACCGAAAGCAAATCTTTGACTTTTTCGAGGTGTGCGAAATAGCTGGCCAGAATCTGGTCGAAGAACAGCAAATATCCTTTCAGTTGCCGGGCTTGCGATTTGCGGGCGGTTCCAACCTGCGAGGACAGTCCGTTCAGACCAATTCCGTAGGTATCCGGAAAATCGTTTTGAATGGTGGTGGTTTCCCGGGTATTGAAATAAGTTCCGGTCGGAACCGAAATTTCCATGTCGAGACTCACCAAAGACTGCTCTGCTTTTTCTGCTTGTTCCAGTTCGTCGAGGTATTTTTCAACTTTCTTCTGATTCACATTCACTGGCAAAACGCCCTTAAAATAACTGTAGGCACTGTCTGTGCATCGAACCGGTTTTTTGCCCGGTTCAACGCAAATCAGCCAGCTATCGGTTTCGTCGGTTGGATTTTTACAATTGTTGATTGAAATATCTTTGATGAAATTGACGCCTTCAATATTCATAATCAGTTGCATGATGTCAGAAAGTCGGACTTCGGTGTGCAAACTGGCTGCCTCCAATTCATGTGGGTCGATGAACCCATTTGCCAGCAGCGGCCCTTCAAAAATCTGGTCCGAAGTATAACCTTTGTCGAACATTTGTTTCAGGGAATAAAACCGAAGCGATGGTGAAAAATAGGTATCAATGGCGCGCAAAATCTTGGCATGAATCAGTTCTTCGTCGGCTTCCGGAAGAACATCAATGCTGGCGCAAACCGAAATCGGATGAACTTCAACTTTGGTAATTTCGGCCAGATCTTCGCACAAGTTGCGGTTGGCGTGAAAACGTTCGGTAATCAGCACTTTTATGCGGTCGTATTCAGTAACTTTCATTTCGTCGGTTGGGAACAGATCTTCATCGAGTGCGTCAAAATCTACAGTGATTGAATACAAGCCCTGAAGATTGAAATCGCCGGTAAGTTTGGTCAGCAACTTCGGACTGTAAGCCAGTTTGTCGTTTTTGCAATCGAGGTAAACGGTTTTTTCGAAAGGCTTTAACCAACAGTTTTTAACGCCTTCAAGATCGATAAAAAGCTTCCGGTAATCGCTTTCATTCACCGGTTTAGAAGGCAAAATCTGTGTTGCCCTGAAGAACTGATCCGAAATTTTCTGCGCAGTTTTGTCTTCCGGAGCCAGAATATTTTCGAGCGGCATTTCCATGCGCATGCCCAGATCGGTGAGGGCATAGCACAAAATTTCGAGTATGGTTACCCCCGGATCGTGCGTGTTGTAATCGGTCCACAGGTTACCCGAAAGCTTTTCGATATATTCCAGACCTTTACTCCGCAGGAACGAAAAGTCAAGATCGTCTTTCGTTTCTACATTCTTCGGAATGCTGGTATTTGTGCCTAAGTCTGACATTTTTCTACTGTTTCAGTGATTACTTTACAACTTTT
Organism: Bacteroidales bacterium; assembly: GCA_038329265.1. GTDB lineage: Bacteria > Bacteroidota > Bacteroidia > Bacteroidales > Prolixibacteraceae > Aquipluma. The sequence continues at coordinate 26,429 of JBBQMW010000017.1, forward strand.
GGTTGCAATACTCAAATTGTGCTGTTTGGCCGAAACCAGAATGGCTTTGGGGCTCGACGGCGTGACACTGGTTAAACTGACTTCGCCGCCTTTGATCAGTTTTACATCTTCCACGTAATCGACGTAAGTGAGTTTTTCGATGAAATTGATCACCATACTGCGGTGCAAAGTCACGCCAAACTGAATATCGTGGGTATCTTCAAAAGCCCATGGCGAAAGGAAACGTGTAATATCTTCGTCCAAAACCCGCAGGTAATAACTTTCGTCGAAGCCGGGTTTGAATTTTACTTTCAGGTTGACGGTCACTTCTTCGTAATCGGGATTGATCACTCTGGCTTTGACGTGCAGCGAGTTCAACCGGCTAACATGATCCTGAACGGCGTTCAGCGTGGCTTTGCTCACACGTGGCTGGTAAATGTCGAACACGTTTTTGTTGACAATATCCGGAATGACCACAATCAGCACATTTCCGGGTGCCAGAAACGAGGTTTCGGAACTGTGGTTCAGGCATTTCACCTTGTAAATGGCCGGAAATTCCTGAAGAATGAGGTGCTCGTAATCCCACATCGTGATGGCGCGATCTTTATGCCGCAAACGTTCGCTCACCCTTCGGTAAAAAGCTTCGTCCGATTCAACAGACTGGCCACCAAAAGAGTTGAACGGCTGCGAAACGCTTTTTACGGTTGCCAGCCGCTGTATCATTTTCGAAATGGTTTTGGCCTGAAGTCCTTTTTCAAGGTGCGTCAAATCATTGCCATTATCCGAAAATTCTGAAAGAACAGCCTGAGCCAGAATGTCAATGGTTTTGCAAACGGCATCGTATGTTTTATGGATTTTGGCTTTTACCCAAACCAAGCTTTCAGGAAGCCGGGTGTTGCCGGTTGTGGCTTCTTTTGGAACTGAAAATTTCACGATTCCGGATTTCAGGAAATTGTCGGTTTCGTTCGAAATCAGGTCATTCGAATCGAGACTTTTCCATTCGTTTTGGCACAGCACCGACCATTCCACCTTTTGCTTTCCGGTAAACGAATCGGCCAGCGGATTTTCACTTCCTTCCAGAACCTGCACCAGCATGGATATCTGTTGTAGATTTTTGACGTTCTCGAATCCGATATACAACTCGCCGCCTTTGCAGTAGGTTGGAACCAGATTCAGCGTTTGAAATTCGGCAGCTAAAAAACCAACTTTTGCCTTTAAATACGGATGTTCTTCCGACTGGCCAAACGGGTGTTCGTGGAAAATATTTACCTGATTTTCGTTGTAGTTTTGTACCGTATTTCCGATTATCGCGCTGGTTTGCGCAGTGTAATTCAGGCTGACGGTTTCTACCATCGGCGTGTATGGTTCGTTCGGAATCAGCGCACCTTTTTCCTGACTGCTGAAAGCCAGCGCATAAATCCGAGGGAAAAGTTCGTGCAAAAACGACTGACTCAACGACAAGCGAACCGGGCCGTTTTTGTCAGCTTCGTAACTTGAATTGGTTACCGAAAAATTGGTCTGAAATTGATCGCCGTCTTTGGTAAACAAACTTAGATTATTGATGGCCAATTCCCATTCTTCTTTATTCTGAACTTCAACATCGGCCATAAAATAGCTGTCGTTGGGAACAATCAGACCCAATTCATTCACCTTAAAAAGATTCACTGCCACGCGAGAAATGAGATCAGATGCTGCCAGTTTTTCCTCCATAAGGCTGGAACCTTTGGTTTGTACAACCTCTGCCTGCTTCGTTGAAAAGTCGCCCATTTTTTCGAGGAAAACCTTTGGAGTAACATTGTAGCGGTATCTATCGCGGTAAGCATAGTATAGTTCTTTGAAGCTGTCAGGCGTATTTTTCCAGTCGATGGTAACCGCCAGATTTCTCCAGTCTTTTTTGAAAAGTTCCGGATAATTGATGTAGAAATTTGATTTTTTAACCGGCTGCGTTCCGAACGGATAAAAAGGTTTGGTAGCGTTGAGCGTGCCAATGTCGCTTTCGAGCAACAAACTTTTAACGCCTCTCACATCGATGTTTACCGTGATGTTTTTGATTGGCTTTTCAACTAAATTCCGGTAAAGTGAATGCCCATCATTGTTTCCTGTTTTGATCAGCATCCGGCAAACCGGCAATGTGGTTGAGAAATGCTCGCCCAAAACAGCAGCGTTGTAACCTACAACCGACTTTTCGTCTTTCGGAACCTGAAAAGCCAGTTTCAGTATTTTATTGGTGGAGTCGAGACTGGTCGCGAAAATTGCCTTTCCGTCGCGATCGCTGACTTGTTGCTGCAACTGGAAAGGACCGAGCCATTTCTTTTCGCCGCTGCAATATATTTCGAGGTTGTCGCGAAGCTGATTAAACGCAATTGTATCCAGCGCAGACGAAAATTCGACGGTCATCTGAATGTTGCGCTCGCCTTCCTGAAGTTCCAGAATTTCGGCTGAAACGGCAAATCCCAACCGGGCATCAGTCAGTTCAGGATAAGTCGGTTCCTTTCCTGAAGCTTTCAGCTCAGATTTATCCTGATAATAACCAAATGGCCACCATTTGACCTCGCCTCCGGGAAATGCAGTTCCGGCGCCGTCAAAAGAATTGGCCACACCGGCGGCTTTTATTTTGCTGTATTCGTGGTCGTTGTAAATACTTTTGAGTTGGCTGACTTTGATTTGGTTGGCAATCAGCTCTTCCGAAGTCTGGTAAATCAGTTTTTTGCCAATCGAGTCTTTGCCACCATCGAGTTCGGTGCTTTCGGCAATTTTTGCATCCAGCACATTCTTGGCCAACTCGAAAATGAGGTGAACCTGATCGGGTGTTGCCGGTAGTTTCCGGATGTCGAGAATCTGGCTGTAATAAAAATTGAGGTGCTTTTTGGTTAGCTGGTTAAACCGGTTTTGGCTTGTTTCCAGCAATTTGATGAAACTGATGAACAGCGCCAGATGCGGAGTGATGTTTTTACTTCCCTCAATAGTTGTATTTGCATCTGCATCGAAAGCTTTCAGAAAATCGTCCAGTCCTTTTTCCGGAGTGAAAAAATCCTGCCAGTTTCCGGAGTGATTTTGGAAATCAGTGGTCTCAAAGTAATTTACATGTTCAGCAAAATCGTAAGCAAACTTCATCCAGTCGTTTAAACTGAATTCGTTCAGTTTAAAATATTCAGGACTCAATGCATCGATAAATCGTTGTTGCTGTTCAGTTCCTTCACGTTTGATTAATATGTCTTTGCCGCAGTTAGCCATAGTTTTTTAGCTTACAATTCGTTTCCTTCAGCCTTATAAAAAGGGTAAACCATATTTTTTCTTGAATTGGTTGTACGAACAGTGTAGTCCAGATTGATCAGCAATACACCTTCAAGTTCGTCAGTCGGGTCAATATTTATTTTGTTGAGGTCGATCCGGGGTTCGTAATACAGAATGGCCGTTTTAATCAGATCGATCACAAAAGTTTTCAGGGTTAAAGTGAGCGGCTTAAAAAGCAGCTCGTCGAGGTTGCAGCCGTAATCAGGAACCATTACCCGCTCGCCCAATCGCGTGGATAGCAGTATTTCGAGACTACTTTTGATGTCAGCCTCGTCCTCCAACATGTTCACGGCTTTGGTTGCCCGGTTAAATTCCGGAGGAAATCCCCAGCCACGGCCTAAAAATGATTTGCTTGTATCCATAGTTTTAACCTCCAATCATTACAGTAGGGCATCCCGCCACAATTACTCCGCCATGCGCCGTTGAATCGCCCATACGCGCGGCGGGCATTCCGCCAATCATCACAGTTCCAGAACCCATCGCTATGGTGTCGGGCGGACCAATACAGATAGCCATGTCGCCGACACGTGCAGCAGGCATTCCGCCAATTAACACAGTAGGCGCTCCGGGTGGTAAAATCGGCCCGCCAACATGTGGAACCGGTCCGGGATTTACCATCGGGCAAGTATGAAAATCGGTTATTCGTGCGGCTGGTGGCATGGGTTGATAATTTTTCATGAATTAATTAAATTGTATTCTTGCATTTGACTCACCCCATCGCATCTTCGATGCTCTGCCCCTCTCTACGAGTAGAGGGGGAAGGCCGCTAGCGGACTTCGGGGTGAGTTATTTAAAACAAGACAATAAATTTCCCCTATTTCTTATTATTTCTGTTCGCTAATCGTTTTCTCCATTTCGTCCGAAAGAATGCTTTCAATTTGTTCTGCGCTTTCCCGCGGACGGTTTTTCTCTTTTCTTTTTCCCCGGGGCTTCACCCCGGGCTACCAGATTTTGCCCTTTCAGGGCTAGGACAATTGCATATTGCTGTCCTTAGCTTTCCCCCTTTGGGGGAATTGAAGGGGGCTTCCTTTTTTTAATTAATCTGCACCATCGAACCTTGTATTTTGGCAATGGCGCCGGTTGACAATTCGGCTCCGGCATTTCCGCTGGCTTTAAATTGCGCATTTGCTGTTATCGTAACATTCATGCCATCAATTTTTACATCTCCGGTGGCTTTGATGGTGATATCTTTCGGACTTTCAAGTGCAATTCCGGCGGAATCCATCGTGATTTTATTCGAGAAATCGTCTTCAATCCTGATGATACCGGCATCTTCGTCGACCGTAATTTTTTTGCCTTTAGGCGTTTCCAGTACCACCGATTTTTTGTCATCGTTGAAAATGAATTTCATTTTACTGCGGGTGGTAAAACCCTTTTCGTGGTTGTTGTCGCTGGCGGTGAGTGGCGCTGGGTTGGCACTGCTGTTCATCATTCCCAAAACTACCGGATGATCCGGATCGCCGTTTATAAACCCCACAATCACTTCATCGTCGATTTCAGGAAGAAAAAATGAACCTCGTTCTTTTCCGGCATCGAGTGTGGACACCCGAGCCCAGATTCCCTGCTCGTCGCCGGAAATAATAGGCATGCGTACTAAAATGCGGTTTTCTCCATCCGGATCGTTTTCGAGTTGGGTCACAATTCCGATTTGCAAACCTTGAACACCTGCCAGTAAACCTGCCGCCGGCTGATCATTGATTTCAACGGTTTCGGAAAACCAGTTTGGATCAATTCCGAACTGGGCATCAACAGTCCAGTTGCCTTCGGCGATTTGGTGGCGCACTGCCGAAACGTAAACGTTGCCGTTGAACCGGTCGCCAACGCCTTCGAGTTTCAGTGTGGTATTGGGTTTTACTGCCGGAATACCCTGAAATTTCACCCTTCCGCGGATTTTCGAAAACTGGTTGAACAGCGTTTTTGCATCGGCCCACGCCTGCAAAGCAACGTCGGGAGCCGAAGCACCATTCTTCAGTTCGAGGTTCGAAAGGCCAATCACGGCGGCCAGATCATCGTACGAAACATTTCCATGCGAACTTACTGACGGGTCGCTGGCCTCCATTTCCTGAATAGCCTGATCGGCGGCATTCCAGCCATACGAAGTCACTTTTTGAAACTGGTTTCGGGCATCTATTTCGGCATCAAAATCGAGCATGGTGGCGCCAAACGAAACGGTTTCAACTACAGCCTGCCCGGCATCGGGTTTTTTTACTGATATTTTCCCATCGTCAACCACCAGTACTTTTCCGTTGGCCTGTGCGCGGATCACACAAAAATCCCAGTCGGAAACATTGTACTGAACCAATTCCTTGTGCTGAACAGTGGTAGATTCAACATCATTTTCCAAGCCATAAGTGCCAATGATTTCGCCCAGAATATCGCTGTCTTTGCTTTCGTAAAAATACTTGCTTTTGCGGCCAATGGTCAGTTTAACGGCTTTGTCTTTGCATTCCACAATCAGGAACGATTGAGTGGTTCTGATTTTCAGGCTGTGTTTGATCACTATTCCTTTGAAAATTGTTTCCTCGTCGGAGTGGTAACCGGCTTTGATCTCGATTTCCTTTCCGGGTAAAAACAAATCCTGGTTGCTCAGTTCCCAATCCTGTTCCGTAGGCTCGCCATCAAGCAAAATGATCCGCGCTGTCGGAATGCGGTTGATCTCCTTTTCCACCACGATATTCATGACCGAATAGGCATGGGAAAGTTCGGACCCTTCAATCAAGATTTTCAGGGTAACCAAATCGGACGGCTGCGCAGTTTGTATGACTCGTTGAGGCATGTTTACGATATTTTTTGGATGGGTGGGAAGAAAATTTTACCGCCCACCGTTAGCTTTCTGAAATTGGTGATGTTATTGGCTTTTGCAACTTCAAGGTAATATTTCGAATCGCCGTAAATCCGGAAAGTCATTAAAGGCAGCTTGTCGCCTTCTTTTACCGTCCGGATGTGAGTTAAATCCGGAGAACTGTTGTTTTCCATGGCAACCCGCAGATTGTCTTCAACAAATCCCTTGAATTTTGCGCTTGCCGTTGCTCTGAGCGGGGTTCCGTCGGACTTGAACAGCTTGTACGTGATGTCCATTTCGGTGAGCGTTCCCTTAAAAAGGAGCGTTCCCCACGAAATAATCAGGTAATTGGGCTTGTGTTCGTCGCCATTGTAGTCGAAAACCACTTTCTTGAACTTTTCGATGTCGTCGATAATGCCGCCACCTTCATCCTTGAATGTTTTGTCGTCCGAAGTTCCGGGAGCGCCATAATCGGTAACTACTCCGGTTCGGTCGAAAACAAATACAAGGCTAAGGTCTTCAGGTAAAATCTTGTTAAACCGTGGCGATGAAGTACTTGTTCCTGAAGCCTGATCGTCATTCGATTCAATTTTATACTTGAATGAATATTTATCAGGATTCAAAAGCGATTTGAATTCCCCGTCGCCAATTTCATTTGAAAATTTCGCGTCCTTGTAGGCTTTTATCTTTAGTTTAATCAGTTCGCCACTCATTACCGTTCCTGTTTTTTCGATAAAATTTCCAAAACCTGTTCAACGCAAGCTGCAATAATCACATCTTTTCCCTCCTGACGATTTGTTTCAGGACTGGAAGATTGCGGCTGGTCGGCCACTGTGATTTTGACAATCAATTCTTTGATTTCGACAGGCATTTTACTGAATATTAAAATAGTTGTAAGCCAGTTCAATCGATTCAATTGCCACCAGACTTTTTTCAGCATTAAATTCTGAAACCGACCATTTTAATGGGTAGGCATGCACCACATTCCAGGTCATCAGAGGTTCGTGTTCTTCGTTCAGCAAACTGATGGTGATGTTGGTCGGTTTGATGTCGAAATCTTCGAGAGCCTCCCTGCACCATTTGGTCAGCGACGAATCAACACGGATTCCACGCTTTAAAACCAGGTTTGGATATCGCGTTGAAACGGGCAATTTATGTTTGAACCGATTTTCTCCTCCTTCGGCAATCTGCTCTGTTTCGAGCTCAACGTTTAAGCCCGAAACCGATTGAAACTGATATTCACCGCTCAGATTGGCAAATTCAACTTTGAAGTGAAATCCTAAGGGAGGATAATAATTGCTCATCGTTATTCATTTTGAATGGTTAAACCTTCGTGCACGATTTCCATTGATTCAATAGCCACTTCGTTGCCGTCGGCTTTCAGATCGGTCGACTGGATTTTGGTTGGCCAGGCATTTTTAACCTTCCAGGTGATTACCGGTGCGTGCTCCTCATTGAGTAGGCTGATGGTAATATCACGCCGCTCGATGGTGTTGAGTTTAACCGTGTTCCACCATGCAAAATATTCATTGTCAGCCTTGAAGCTTCCTCTTTTCAGGGTCAGGTTGCTGAACTTTTGCATGCCTGGCATTTTTACTTTCGAATACTCCGGACTTGCGCCATCTCGGTATTCAACGACTTCGGTTTCCACATCCAATCCGGAAACCTCGGTAAATCCTATTTTTGTTCCACCCCATTCAACCTGAAAATGGAACTTGACCAATGGGTAATTTGTAGCCATGTTTATATTTTTTAAGATTTATTTTTGATTAAGCTTCCTGTAATTTGTGTGAGAATTTAAGCACGATGAATTCAGCCGGACGAACCACTGCCATGCCGATTTCGATGTGCATGTAGCCATTCAGGATATCTTCGGCTGTCATGGTTTGGCCCAAACCAACCCGAACATAAAATGCCTGCTCAGGTTTTGCTCCAGCCAATGCTCCGGCTCTCCACTGCAGAATCAGGAAATTTTCGATCATCGCCCGTACTTTTACCCAGGTATTCGCATCGTTGGGCTCGAATACGAATTGAGAAGTCGCTTTTTTGACCGATTCTTCAACCATGTTAAAGAAGCGGCGGACAGGAACATATCGCCATTCGTTGTCGTTTCCGGCAAGTGTGCGGGCTCCCCAAACCAAAATTCCCTTGCCGGTAAATGCGCGAATCGCATTGATCGACTTTCCGGCGGTGGTATCCACATTCAGGCTTTCCTGATCCTCGTTGGTAATTTTAACCGACAGGTTGGTCACATAATTCAGGCTAACATTGGCTGGTGCTTTCCATACGCCCCGGTCTTTATCAACCCGTGCATAAACACCTGCAATGGCCGAACTTGGTGGTAATTCTAGCGGAAGATTTCCGATTGCAGTCAATATTTTGTTGTAAGTAGAATTATCGACGGCGGCCACATCGCTTAATTTTCTTCCGTTTAGGGCGCCATTGTTTTTATCCTTTCCTTCAACCTTCTTAATTTCCGTAGAAACAGCAGTTAATTTGGTGCCAACATTGGCGAACGCGTTCACGGTCGATACTATTGCGACCTGTGAATTCAGCGGAGTGTACGTTTCAAGTTTTTTGAGTTCTGCATCAAAGTTTACTGCATTTACGTTCAGTATATTTTTAACCTTAATGTCGGTATTGGCCGCCTGCATTTTGGAGTACAAATCATGTAGGTTTGCAATTACTTCGTCAATTTTACCGGCGCCTTCAAAATCGGCATTAAATGTCGCAAGAGTAGTGCCTATGCTGGTTGCAATCACCGGATTTTCATCCTGAATGGTTGTTGCTGCTGCGGTTGCTTCGTTGTTAAGTTTAGCTTTAAAGTCAGCCAATTTATCCAGCGAAGCCAGCAATGTTTCAACCAATCCGAGGAAAGCAGTTTTCCTGGTATCATCAGTCGCGAAAACTCCTCCAAGGTTAAATCCGGCAACGCTGTCGTACATTTTAAACAAAACATTGCTTACATCACCGGCAATATTGCCCGGAATTGTTGTCAGATCCACCAGATTTTTAACGGTGGCAGGAACTCCTGTTCCCAGATTCTCAATGACATCCAGATTCTTTTTGATCGTCTCATAGGCTTCGGAACTGTATGAATAATGCGCTAAAGTAATCTGTTTGGAATTGTACTGATAATCCAGAATTGTTTTGATGAAAGGATAATAAGCAGCACCATATTTAATAATGTCCTTATCCGAAAGAATGAAGTTTCTCAGATCATCAATGTTCGAATCTGATGGACTAACAGCATCGTAACTCAAGGTGTCGATAATGGTAAACCGATCCTGCAATTTGTTACACTGAATCAGAGCATCGTTGTATAAACCGTAAAATTCTGAGGCCGTAGACAATGCAGTGGCGTCAGGAAATACAATCAATGTTACTTCATCTACTTTTTCAACTGCACCAAGGCCGATTTTGAACTCATTGAAATTGTTGATTGATGTAATCCGGGTATCTGCTTCGTCAAGGTCGGCGCCGTAACGGCCAACCGAAACAATGTAGCATGGACCGCCACCGTTTGCAAAAAACATTTGCATCGAATAATACATCAGGAACGGTTCACGTGCAGTTGGATGATCGACCACAATTGCCCGCGTTTTTGTGCCATTCACCTGCGTGTCGTTAATGGTTACGCTGATCGTAGTTTCAGGCTTGGCATAACCAAACCAGGTTTCGTATTCGAGCATCGACGTAATCCGGGTAGGAATACCTTTTAGATCACCTTTTATTTTATTGGTAGCCTTTTCGGTATAACCAATAAAAGCAGGTATAGCAGTTTCAACTTGTGCTACCGAAGGCGGGAATTTTGCAATTTCCTCGACGTAAACACCTGGTGTTTTGTAAGCTGTTGCCATAATCTTGTGTTTTTAGTTTTACATGTATATTTCAGAATAGTATTTTGTATTTAGCGAATCAGGTTTTATCAGCTGAGAGTCAGGATTGGGCAGATCTTTTCCTCCAAGTTCAATCGAAATAAATCCTTTTTGAGTGAGTGGCAGTTCTGATTTGGAAATCAAAACCATGGGGTCCGAAGCTTCCATTTTAACATCATCATTGTTTTTTACTTTGGGATCTTTCCTAAAAATGTATCGCCAAAATGTTTTCCGGTTGGCAAAAACCAGTTCAAATGTTTTCGCCGGTTCAGCAATTTTTCCATCCGGATTGATAATGTTAAGAACCGGAACATCAGCTTTCATATACAACCTTATCAAACCGAACAGATTCATTTTTTCGGCTGAACTGAGGTTTTTTTGCTCAGCAGTGTCGCTTTTAGGAGTCAGTGCATAAGTTCCATTAATCTTGAAATGATCACCCGACTTGTTGATCAATGGAAATCCGGGAGCTTCGGTGGAAAGCTTTCGGTTCGAAAAATAATTTGTTTTGCCCTGATTGTTGGGTTTAAGGTCTGTATAATTATAAAATGCCGGGTCTTTGATACGCATTAAAAAAGTAAAACTCAAATCATCAGGAAGTGGGATAAATGGAAAAGCATTGTCGTCGTTCCTGACTTTTGTCCATACTGCAAATCCGGAATTCATAGTTCTGAAGACAAGATTGTATCCTTTAATTTTCTCCTGAGTCTCAAGGGTGGGAGCGATACTGAAAAATGAATTTAAATCATAGCCATCCAATTGTTTGGAGGTTTCGACAGCATTCATCGAGAACCAACTTTTCAACCCGTTATTCAGGAAAAACAGGTGGAGTAAATCTACCTTAAAAAGCGGCTTATATTGAATGGAAAAGCTCATTGGTTGATATCGTTTAAGTCTCCGGCTATGTGGGTAATTACTCCCGAAGTAGCCAATTTAATGTCTTGATCGATTTCAAGAAGTTGTATTTTATAAATGACCGAAGGGAGCTGACGCCCACCCAGAGTTCCCCACACATAGTTTAATTCTTCAAGGCTGGGTGTGTATATTTCCAGAATAAATTTGAAATAATCGAGCACGTCGAAAGCAACATTGGTTCGATTGTATACCGTATTGGTTGAAGTAAATACCTTTTTCCCCTGAAAAAATTGAATGGTTTTTGAGATGCATCGCAGCGATTTGTCGTAAGTGTCGCAATTGGAGCTAATTAGGAGGAAAAGATTAAGATGAACCGGAGGATTTTTATATTCGGTTTTCCCATCCCGAACTTTAAAAGTTGGCGTATTTTTCAGTGCCGATTCCTCTTGCAGATTTAATAGTGTGAGAACTACCTTGCCTTTAATGTTTTCTGCATTTTCCTGAGCCGATTCAAGAAGGGCAATATTTTCAAGTACAACAAGATTTTTTAGTCCGGCAGCCGAAAGAGAATTGTCAAGTTGTTCTCTAAGTATCTGAAGAGTTTCGTAAATCATGGTAAAATAGTTTGTTGTATTTACGTGAAATCTGTCAACAAATCCTTACCTGAATTTTGGTTTTCTGAGAGCTTCATTCACCGTTTGCGGTTTTGGGTACCGTAAAAACAGTGACTCGGGAGAATCTAAAATATTTCGATGGAAAATAAAAGACTACAAACTCTTTATTTCCAGCGACTTAAGCATATAAAATACATCAAATGGCGTATAAAGCACTAGTCTTCAATCTATTTATTCTGAAATTAATAAAAAGGTAACCCTCATTTTTGAATTATTTTCAGCGATAACTCAAATTGTTTTTCGGTATATTAAAAAGCAAAATTTTCATAGCACAATCAAATGTGTTTGTTATTAAGAAACATATCAAATAATCTATATATGTTGGTTTTTTCTATTTTTAAGCTTATCTTTGCATCTCAAAATTGAAATAAAATGAACACAATCGAAATTGCAGGACGATACTCGACTTTGGCAAACGATACTTGCTGTTTATCATGTGGAGGAGCAGCTCAAAAGAGCGAAGCAAAAACCGGAGAGGTTTGCATCGATTTGGG
>JBBQMW010000018.1:0-38036 GCA_038329265.1 Bacteroidales bacterium
ATTTATATCATCAGACGAGCGATAAAAAGTTGCTTTGAAAGAGTGGAAAAGGAAGAAGGTACTTAACTGTACTCCAATCCCGATCATCCGAATCTTCGGATTCGCATTCAGAAAAAGCTGAAGTTCGAACCAAAACAGAAATGCAGCGGTTCATCAACAAAACGAGTGATCCCTCAAAAGTTCATTTTAATGCTGAGTCAAAAAAGTCAGGAGGCAGAAAGAGACCTTGGTTTCAGCGATGTCATACTGGGAACGAAATGATCTTCGGATCAAAAGTAGTTTTCACCAATCCGCGGTTTGAAAGAACCAAAGAAGAGGTGGCTTAACAGGAACTTCGTTCGGGAAGACGATTCTTCGGAAAAGTTGAACGAACGGCTGGAATGTACTGCTTTAATAGGCATTTCAGGAAAGCCCAAGGCTGAGAAAAATGGTTGGAGAAACCGGATGGAACAGCCAACTTAAATAACCGTAGTCTGGCACTGAGGTAAACCTTCGGGCTCACCAAAAGTGAATGGGAACTTTCCTCAAAGGATTGTTCCCATTCGTGTTTTTAGCCTTTCCCTGTTTTTGCTGCATCTTCCCATTTTTTTCGCAGCATATTTTACTACTTTTGTCGCATCGAAAAAACCAGGAAGTGAAAAAAGACAATATTGAACAGGTTTTTAGCAAATTCTCGGAATTAAATGTGCTAATTATAGGCGATGCGATGGTTGACAGCTACCTCTGGGGGAAAGTTGACCGAATCTCACCCGAAGCACCCATTCCGATTGTTACAGTAACCAAACAGGAAAACAGATTAGGTGGCGCTGGTAATGTGTCGCTGAATATTCAGGCATTAGGGGCAACCCCAATTCTTGTTTCTATCATTGGTGATGATGAAAAAGGACGGATTTTTGCCGATTTGATGAATAAAAATAATCTAATCAATGATGGAATTTTTGTTGATGAAAAGCGAATGACTACGGTCAAAACTCGGATTATCAGCGGTGGGCAGCAGATTTCAAGAGTCGATCAGGAAATTTCGACTTTGATCGATCAGGAATTTGAAAAATTGGTATTCGATCGAATCTGCCAAATCATCGACACAAAAGCCATTAACATTGTCATATTTGTAGATTACGATAAAGGTCTGATTACACCCGGACTAATCAAAAATGTAATTGAACTGGCAAAAACCAGAAACATTATTACTGCCGCCGATCCTAAAAGCAGAAATTTCAATAATTACCAACAGGTCGATCTGTTCAAACCAAACTTTAAAGAATTTAAGGATGGGTTGAAATTGCAGATTGAAAAAACCGACATGGAGGAACTGAAAAGAATATCGGTGAATTTTAAAAAGGAAAACAAAATTGGTCTGCTTTTTATAACCTTATCCGAATTGGGAGTATTCCTGACCAACGGTGTCAAGCAAAATTATTATCCTTCAGAAGTTCGCGATATTGCTGATGTTTCGGGAGCCGGAGATACTGTAATTGCTGCTGCAAGCCTTTGTCTGGCTGCCGGAATGCCGATCCCTTTTATGGCTCAACTTTCTAATCTGGCCGGAGGCTTGGTTTGTGAAAAACTCGGAGTTGTTCCCATTGATGTGGAGCAATTAAAGAAAGAAGCCAGAAAAATTCATCTTATTTAAACTGGGAAAATACCTTTTCTTTCCGGGCTTTAATGATGCTCTTTCCGGGCAATTTTACCTGAAATTCGATCAGAATTTACAACATTTATGTACAAATGCCGTTTCATAAAAACGGATTTTTATCATGAATATCTGCGTATAATTAATCTGTATTTTATTATATTTCAACAAATTACAGGATATTTTAATTTAATTAGTATTTTTTCACAACCTGTATCTGTTTAAAATATTAACTTTGGAACTTATCAAATAAGTAGTTTTTGTATGGGAAAAGTAATTGCGCTTGCGAACCAAAAAGGAGGAGTTGGAAAAACCACCACTGCTATAAATCTGGCAGCAAGTTTGGCTGTTTTAGAATATAAGGTATTGATTATTGATGCTGATCCACAGGCAAATGCTACTTCGGGAGTTGGATTTGATGTCAAAAATGTAAAAACCAGCATTTACGAGTGTATTGTTGATGAACTTGATCCGCGTAAAATCATTTTAAATACTGAAATCCCCGGTTTAGATCTTATTCCGTCGCACATTGATCTGGTTGGTGCTGAAATTGAAATGCTCAATCTTCCAAACAGGGAAAAGGTTTTGCGACATGTGATCGAAAAAATCAGGAATGATTACGATTTCATTTTTATCGACTGTTCTCCTTCCCTCGGTTTGATCACTGTAAATTCGCTTACTGCAGCTGATTCGGTAATTATTCCGGTTCAGTGCGAGTATTTCGCGTTGGAAGGATTGGGTAAGCTTTTAAATACAATTAAGATTATCCAGACCAAATTGCATCCTGAACTTGAAATTGAAGGATTTCTGCTCACCATGTTTGATTCGAGATTAAATTTATCGAATCAGGTGATGGAAGAAGTCAAAAAGCATTTTCAGGAAATGGTTTTCGAATCGGTCATTCAGCGAAATATTAAATTAAGTGAGGCTCCAAGTTACGGACAACCTGCCATTCTATATGATGCTTCGTCGAAAGGATCGGCCAGTTATATGAACCTTGCCCGCGAGTTGCTTCAAAACAATGGCATGACCAAACTAAAAAACGCAGAAAAAATTATTGAATAAGACCTTTTGATTATGGCAAAAAAGAACGCATTGGGAAGAGGTTTGAGTGCTTTAATTGATGGTGCCGACACTTATTCGAATAAAGAAGTTGGTTCATCGATCAATGAAATTGAAATTTCAAAGATTGTAGCAAACCCCTTTCAGCCCCGGACTAAATTTGACGAAGAAGCTTTAAATGAATTGGCTGCCTCCATTAAGGAAATAGGTATTATTCAGCCAATTACACTTCGCAAAATTGAGAACGGCCAGTACCAGATTATTGCCGGCGAGCGTAGATTCAGAGCATCTAAAATCGCAGGACTGACAAGTATTCCAGCCTACGTTCGTACAGCCGATGATGAAGGAATGCTTGAAATGGCGCTGGTTGAAAATATTCAGCGTGAAGATCTGGATGCCATAGAAATTGCGCTCAGCTATCAACGATTGATCGATGAATGTAAATTGACTCAGGAAACCCTAAGCGACCGCGTTGGAAAAAAACGCTCGACGGTGACGAATTATTTACGATTGCTGAAACTACCTGCGAAAATTCAGAAAGGAATTGTTGAAAAAACAATTTCCATGGGCCATGCAAGAGCTTTGGTAAATATCAAAGATTCGGAAATACAACTGATGATTTATGATGAGATTATCCGAAATGAATATTCAGTTCGGCGCGTTGAAGAAATTGTGAGGAACTATGCAGAAGATAACTCAAGCTTTCAACCTGAAGAAAAAGTAAAACTACCTAAATATCCAACTGAATATCAGGATTTATATAGTCATTTGACCAAACATTTTCAATCAAAAGTTGATTTCAAAATGGATCAGAGTGGCAAAGGGAAGATTGTAATACCGTTTAGTTCGACCAAAGATCTGGAACGAATTTTGGGAATCCTTGACAAATTAGATGTATAAAAAAAGAAATATATTCCGAATAAAAATTTGTGGCACCTGCTTTTTGATCATCCTGTTCCTAACAACAGGATTTTCTGCCTTTAGCCAGAAAACAGTTGTAGATTCGACCCGGATTACTGAAACAAAGCCAGTTCATTCGCCACATAAGGCGACAATTTATTCAGCTGTAATGCCCGGCCTTGGCCAGATTTATAACCGTAAATACTGGAAAGTTCCACTTATTTACGGCGGTTTTGCAACTTTAGGATACTTTATTAACTTTAACAACGAAGTTTACCAGACCTATAAACTTGCATATTCCGACCTTATTGATACGAATCCATTTACAAATTCGTATCTTGAAATGGATATTCCCCCAAGTTTTTTTGAACCTGGTAATATTTCACAACTGACTGAAAACTTGAGTAGGGCAAAAGATACCTGGAGAAGAAACAGAGATTTGGTAATCATTGGAACTGTTGTTTTTTATGCATTTACAATCATTGATGCGAGTGTTGATGCTCATTTTTTTAATTTCGACATCGGCGATGATTTAACAATCAACTGGACACCAGGACCAGTGATGTGTATGGATAAAAAAGCAATTGGGGTGCAATGTAAATTTACTTTTTAAAAGAAGCTTATGAGGATATTAAAACTGACAGTAATCATACTAACAATAACCGGGCTAAACAGTTTTGGCTATGGTTTAAAGAAGGACAACCTTCGCAAAGCATGTACAATCAGTGTGGTGTCACTTGATACTTTAGACGGTTACGAAAAATCTTATTACATTCCGGATGAAAACCTGAATAAATATTTTTCGGACAAGCTCGACAGTATGGTAAACAGCTGGTACGTGCAAAATGCATTCCTCCTCGATAGTACAGAACTGGCAATTGCTGATACCCTCAAACAAACACTTCCTGATTCGGTTTATATTCAGCGCTTGCAGTCGATGCAGTCGGCAGTAAGCCTTTCCTATAACACTACCGTAAAAAATTTCATTACCATGTATACCGTGCGCAAACCAAAACAGGTTGCCGTTATGCTTGGTCTTGCCAATTATTATTTCCCGATGTTCGAAGAAGCTTTGGCTAAATATGATTTACCCATGGAGCTCAAATACCTTCCAATTATCGAATCTGCATTAAATCCGGGAGCTAATTCATCAGCCAGCGCTGTTGGACTTTGGCAATTTATGTATTCAACCGGGAAAATGTACAAACTCGAAATCAGCACCTTTGTTGATGAACGACGCGACCCAATGAAAGCTACCGATGCCGCAGTGCGATATCTGCGCGATTTATACAATATTTATCAGGACTGGCACCTGGTTATAGCTGCCTATAATTGTGGACCCGGAAATGTCAACAAGGCCATCAAACGTAGCGGAAATGCAAAAGACTACTGGAAAATTTACTACAAATTACCAAAAGAAACCCGTGGATATGTTCCGGCCTATATTGCTGCAAATTATGTGATGAATTTTTATCAATGCCATAATATTTTCCCTAAATCACCTGATTTTCCGATTATTACTGACACCCTGATGATTAATGATTATTTACATTTCAATCAGATTTCAGAAGTAGTTGGAATTCCGGTAGAACAAATCCGCAGTTTAAATCCGCAATATCGAAGAGATATTATTCCTGCCAGTAAAGATCGACGGTATAGTTTGGTTTTACCACAAGATCAGATTTCGGCGTATATCGAAAATGAAACAATCATTCACGATCATCGTCGTGCTGAATTTTTTCCGAACAATGAAATTGTAAATCCACAAAACAATTACGCAAGTCAAACGCCGAGCGACATCAAAGGTCGGGATAAAGTCTATTACGCAGTGAGGAAAGGCGATAACATGGGAATGATTGCTGCTTGGCACAAAGTGCGCCTTTCTGACCTGAAATATTGGAATAAGATTCACAAAAATTATCTAAAGATTGGTCAGAAGCTAACTGTTTATGTTCCTGAAGGACAAGGCGAATATTATACCAAAATAGGTAAAATGAGCTTTACAGAAAAGCAAAAATCGATACAAAGGACTCCAACTTACAGTTCGAATCAATATCTAGCTAGTGCGTCAAAACCAAAAACAACTGATTTAGTGGTC
This sequence comes from Bacteroidales bacterium, assembly GCA_038329265.1. GTDB lineage: Bacteria > Bacteroidota > Bacteroidia > Bacteroidales > Prolixibacteraceae > Aquipluma. The sequence continues at coordinate 5,694 of JBBQMW010000018.1, forward strand.
CAAAAGAAAGAAAGTGGAACTGAAACAACAGAGAAAACTTCCACCACTGATTCAGTTAAGAAAGATTCCAGCCTAGTAAAAAGCTCCGGACAAACGGCAAATAATGAATATGTGATGTATACTGTTCGAAAAGGCGATAATTTCTGGACAATTGCCAAGAAGTTTCCGGGCGTTTCGAACGACGATATCATGAAACTCAATAAAATTAAGGCTGCCAACAGTTTAAAAGTTGGACAGGTTTTAAAAATACTTCCAAAAGCATAACAGGATTTAAAATACTGAATTAGAAAATGAGTTTTTTATATCCGTTTTTTCTTTTTGCATTGCTGGCTATTGCTATTCCGGTTATTATCCATTTGTTTAATTTCAAAAGATATAAAACGGTATATTTCAGCAATGTGCAACTTTTAAAACTTATCAGGAAAGAATCACGAAAAAAATCGCAACTCAAACAGCTGCTCATTTTATTGGCCCGGATACTCGCCATTGCATCATTGGTTTTAGCATTCAGCCGTCCTTTTATTCCGATGTCGAATCGTAACTCAAATACTGCCACGCAAATCGTTGCCATCTACATCGACAATACCTTCAGCATGAAAGCTGAGGGCGAAAAAGGCCAGCTCCTTGAACAAGTCCGACAAAAAGCCATCGAAATTGCCAATTCGTATCGTGTCGGTACACAATTTCTTCTTTTAACAGGTGATTTTTTACCCCAACACCAGTTTCTGCTGAATAAGGAACAATTCATAAAGCAGGTTACTGAAATCAAAGAAAGCCCCCGTTCTCCAATGCTTCAAGCGATGTACAACGAAGCAATCCGGAATATTTCATTGTCAGTAAAAAAGGCTGAGAAGACCATGTATGTATTGTCCGATTTTCAGAAAAGCGGTGTAGATTTCGATGCGATTCAACCTGATTCATCGATTTTCACTTACCTGTTGCCATTCAAGTCAGAGAAAACGAACAATCTACTCATTGATTCCTGCTGGTTTGAAGTCCCCGGCAGAAAAATCGGACAACAGGAAAAACTCTTTGTCCGCATCAAAAACTTATCTGATCAGGCCTATCAGAATATTCCGGTACGTTTAACCATCAACGATTCGTTAAAGGCAGTTTCGAATATGAATATTGCCGGTCAGGAACAATCTATTCTTGAACTCAATTACACCAATAATTCGGAAGGCCTTCAACTTTGCAAAGCCGAACTCGATGATTATCCGATTATCTACGACAACTCCTATTTCTTGAGTTATTCGGTTCGCGGAAAGTTACAGGCACTCGGAATAACGAACGATCTGGAAAACAGTTCTGATTTTCTAAAGACGCTGTTTACCAATGATGAACTGATTGCTTATGACGAATTTCCTGAAAATAACGTTCAGATTTCGAAACTCAAAAACTATCAATGTATATTCCTGATTAACAATCAAAAAATCAGCTCAGGATTTCGAAACGAACTGGTTTCGTTTGTGAAAGAAGGCGGCTCGTTGGTGATTTTTCCGAACCGAAAGGTAAACTTTGAAGAATATAATGATTTATTAAGCTCGTTGAATGGAAAAGCGATCATCTCTGCCGACACCGCATCGATGGGCATTTCTGAGATCAATTATGACCACGAAATCTACCGTGAAGTATTTAAAAAGCAGGAAAATGAAGCTGATCTACCTGTCATTAAGGGCTTTTTGAATTTTTCAGATCAAAATCAGCGGACTGAAACAGCCTTGCTAAAATTCAGGAACGGGAAACCTGCATTAAGTGTTCACCCTTTTGGTACAGGGAAAGTCTACGCTTTTGCATTTCCTCTCGATCAAATGAATTTCAATTTTGTCAGACATGTACTTTTTGTACCAACCGTTTATAATATGGTGTTGAATAGCGGAGAGCCTCAAACATATGCCTGGTCGATTGAAAATAATGATCCGATTCTACTCAATCAGCATACAAGTCAGAACAAATTGAAAATTGTGAATTTCAGGACGAAAGAAGAATTCCTGACTGAAACCAGAACCATTGGCCCAGGCAAAAAACAATTGATCCTGGATGAAATGCCCAAAGAAGCTGGATATTATCTGGTACAGGATGGTGATCAGTCCATCCAGTCCATTTCCTATAACTTTTCAAGAAAAGAATCTGTTCCGGAATTCTATAACGAAGATGACCTGAAAAAACTGATTGCCAGAAAAGGGTTTGAACAATTTCAGGTTATTCAGTCGACTGATCTGAATTTCAGCGAAACACTTCAGGATTTGAATAACGGGAAACAGCTTTGGAAACACTTCATCATGCTGGCTATCTTTTTTCTATTTTGCGAAATGGCCATTATCCGTTTATGGAAATGAAACTTTCTAACCATTATTTTGTAAAGATTTGGCAACCTTAGACGGGTTATTTTTCCAGATGTTTCTGCTATCTTTGCACCCTCAATTTTATATACTATGATTTCGGTTGATCAATTGGTTGTCAGCTTCGGCGGATTCGAGCTTTTTAAAGGGATTTCATTATTGGTGAGCCCTAAAGACCGGATTGGCCTGGTTGGTAAAAACGGTGCGGGAAAATCCACTTTGCTGAAAATTCTGGCAGGACATCAACTTCCGAGCGGAGGACAGGTTTCTGTTCCATCGGATGTTCGTCTGGGTTATTTGCCCCAGCACATGGAAATTTTCGACGGACGGACAGTTTTTGAAGAAGCTGTAACTTCGTTCGAGGAAATTCTGGCATTGGAAAAACGGATCGAAGAAATTAACCATGAAATTGCAACCCGAACCGACTACGAATCAGAAGAATATCATCGTTTACTCGATCATGTTACCGAATTCAATGAACGTTTCCACATGCTTGGCGGCAATAATTTTGAGGCCGAAGTGGAGCGCACTCTGCTTGGACTTGGGTTCATGCGATCAGATTTTACACGCCAGACTTCGCAATTCAGCGGCGGATGGCGAATGCGTGTTGAGCTGGCCAAAATCCTGCTGAAACGTCCTGATGTTTTCCTGCTCGATGAGCCTACCAACCACCTTGATATTGAATCGATTCAGTGGCTCGAAGACTTCCTGAGAACCTACAACGGAGCAGTGGTTCTGGTTTCGCACGACCGGGCTTTTTTGGACGCGGTAACCAACCGAACCGTTGAAATCACGCTCGGACGCATTTATGATTTCAAATCGAATTATTCCAGATACCTGATTTTACGCAAGGAGTTGAAGGAAATGCAGATGGCTGCCTATGTCAATCAGCAAAAAATGATTGAAGACACCGAAAATTTCATTGCCCGATTCCGTTATCAGGCCACGAAAGCGGTTCAGGTTCAATCGCGAGTGAAAGCGCTCGACCGGCTTGAACGTTTGGAAGTTGACGATGAAGATAACTCGGCACTTCGCATCAAATTTCCGGCTGCACTTCGCTCCGGAACGATAGTTGCCGAGGCCAAAGAACTCTCGAAGAGCTACGGGAAATTAAACGTACTTCACAAAATTGATATCATTATTGAACGTGGCGACAAGGTTGCCTTTGTCGGAAAAAACGGTGAAGGAAAAACTACACTGGCCCGGGTCATCATGAGCGAAATCGACCATCAGGGCGAATTGAAACTGGGTCACAATGTAAAAATAGGTTACTACGCACAGAATCAGGCGAATTTGCTCGACGAAGAATTAACGGTTTTCAACACCATCGACCGGATAGCTGTTGGTGAAATACGAACTAAAATTCGTAATATTCTGGGCGGATTCATGTTTTCGGGCGATGATGTGGACAAAAAAGTGAAAGTACTTTCCGGAGGAGAACGCTCGCGACTAGCCATGGTGAAACTGATGCTCGAACCTGTGAATCTGCTGGTTCTTGATGAGCCTACCAATCACCTCGACATGCGCTCAAAAGAAATCCTGAAACAGGCTTTAATCGACTATGACGGAACAATGATCGTGGTTTCGCACGACCGTGAGTTTCTGGATGGATTGGTCAATTGCGTTTATGAATTCAGGGATAAAAAGGTAAAACAGCATTTGGGCGGCATTTACGAATTTCTTCGCCGGAAGAAAATTGAATCGATGAAGGAATTGGAGAAAAAGAACCTACCTTTGAATCAGGAAGTTAAAGCTCAAAAAATAGAAGAAGCAGATAAAGTCAGCTTTGAAGACCGGAAAGAGATCAATAAAAATATCAGCCGTCTGGAAAAAAGCATAGAAAAAACCGAAGTGGAAATTTCTGATCTGGAAAAGCGAATTGAAATGATGGATAAAACGCTCGAAAATACCGATGGTTCAGATCCTGAAATCTTCAGAAAATACGACCGGATGAAAAAAGATCTGGAACACAAAATGTACGAATGGGAAGTTTTACAAGAACAACTTGGAGAATTGACCTCAAAAAAGACTTGGTAAAATAGACAGCCTCCCCCAACCCCCTCCACAAGAGGGGGCTTTAAGCCTCACCCTTATTATGGGGAGGTTGGTGGGGTCTTCATAATAATTCAATTTTATGTTTAAACGAGAAGATAAACCCGCCGACGATCTGGTGTTTGGTATCCGCGCAGTCATTGAGGCTATTCAGGCCGGAAAAGAAATCGACAAAGTACTGATCAAAAAAGGGTTGGTCGGCGATTTATTCAAAGAACTCTTTGATCTGATCCGCATTCGTCAGATTGCCTTTCAGTATGTTCCTATTGAAAAGATCAACCGCATTTCGCGTAAAAATCATCAGGGCGTGCTGGCTTTTGTGTCGCCGGTAGCTTTGCAACGAATCGAAGATATTATTCCCACCATCTACGAAGAGGGGAAAACACCATTTGTACTGGTACTCGATCAGGTAACCGATGTGCGCAACTTCGGAGCAATTGTGCGATCAGCCGAATGTGCCGGAGTGAATGCCATAGTTATTCCGGATAAAGGCTCAGCCCGAATCAATGCCGATGCTGTGAAAACCTCGGCCGGTGCATTGCATTTAGTTCCGGTTTGCCGTACCCGCAGTCTGAAAGAGACAGTTTCGTTCCTGAAAGAATCGGGATTAAAACTGGTTGCTGCAACCGAAAAAGCTACAGAAGTTTATACCACTGTTAACCTGACCGGCCCCATTGCATTTATCATGGGTTCTGAGGACACCGGAATTGATCAGCGCTTGCTTGCTCTGGCCGATGTACAGGTCAAAATACCGATCCTGGGAAAAATTGAATCCCTCAATGTATCAGTAGCTTCAGGTTTGCTGATTTATGAAGTGATAAGGCAAAGAGGTTTGAGTGCTGAAGCCTAACTGATTTTCATTTTTTGGCTGGCAGCTGCCTGATCTTTAAAGATTTATTAACCCAGAATATTCTATTGGTGTGCAGATAATACTAACTTTGCGCCCCTGTAAAATCAAGAATAGAAAAAAATACTTAGCACATGATTACGGTTTCAAATTTGTCAATTCAGTTCGGGAAAAAGGCTTTATTTTCGGACGTAAATTTAAAGTTCACCCCGGGAAACTGTTACGGTGTGATTGGCGCTAACGGTGCCGGAAAATCTACTTTTCTGCGGCTTATTTCCGGAGATTTGGATGCTACCCGCGGATCAGTTTTGATGGGTGCCGGAGAACGTCTTTCTGTGCTGAACCAGAATCACAACGCCTTCGACGAACATTCGGTACTCGACACCGTTCTGATGGGACACACTGAACTGCTCCGTGTACTCAGGGAAAAGGATGCACTTTATGCCAAACCCGATTTCAGCGAAGAAGACGGACATTTAGCCGCCAAACTCGAAGACGATTTTGCCAACATGAACGGTTGGAATGCCGAAAGCGATGCCGCAAGTTTGTTGAGTGGATTGGGTATCAAGGAAAGTATGCACGCCACGCAGATGAAAGACCTGAACGGTAAAGAAAAAGTGCGCGTACTGCTTGCTCAGGCCTTGTTTGGTAATCCGGACAACCTGCTGCTCGATGAGCCTACCAACGACCTTGACCTTGAAACTGTTCTCTGGCTCGAAAATTATCTATCCAATTGTCAGAATACAGTGATTGTCGTTTCGCATGACCGTCACTTTTTGGATAATGTGTGTACCGATGTGGTTGACATAGATTTTGGAAAAATACGCGCATTCTCCGGAAACTATTCGTTCTGGTACGAATCGAGTCAGCTTGCATTGAGACAACAACAGAATCAGAATAAAAAAGCCGAAGAAAAGAAGAAGGAATTACTCGAATTTATTCAGCGATTCAGCGCCAACGTAGCCAAGTCGAAACAAACGACCAGCCGTAAAAAGATGATCGAAAAGCTTAAGATTGAAGAAATTGAGCCTTCTACCCGCCGTTATCCCGGAATCATTTTTCAGCAGGAACGTGCAACAGGCGACCGCGTGCTATCTGTCGAAAACCTTTCGTATGTTTTGGATGGAGAAGTGCTTTTTAAAGATATTTCGTTTACCATTGAGCGCGGCGACAAAGTGGTATTTCTGGCCAAGGAAAACCGGGCCATTTCAGCCTTTTTCAACATTATAAACCGTGAACTTGAACCTACTTCCGGGACTTTTGAATGGGGTGTAACCATCACAACTGCTTATTTACCAAACGATGTGACCAGTTTTTTTACCAAGACCGAAACGCTTTACGAATGGCTCGGAAAATATTCAACCGACACCAGTGAAAACTTTTTGCGGCAATATCTCGGAAAAATGTTGTTTACAGGCGACGACCTGACTAAAAGTTCCAAGGTACTTTCAGGAGGCGAAAAAATGCGTTGTATGATTGCACGAATGATGTTGGCTCACCCAAACACGGTGATCATGGATCATCCAACCAACCATTTGGACATGGAATCGATTCAGGCATTCAATAACAACATGAAAATCTACCCGGGACAAGTTTTGATGACCGGACATGACCATGAGTTTATTGAATCAGTTTGTTCGCGGGTAATTGACCTGACTCCACGCGGCCCAATCGACAAATACATGGACTTTGAAGATTACCTCACTGACGAAAAGATCAAAGCTTTACGCGAAGAAAAATACAAATAATATCCTATTTCAATGCGGATAGGCAAATGGGATTAATTCACTAAAAAAAATGGCGGCCTTGTCGCTGTATTTTTTCATCTGACCGAATGTGATTTTTAATTGGTTGAAATATTCATTTAGATAATATCTCTCCCGACAATCAACTTCTGCCCATCAGTTTTGTTAATTCACCAGTTTGTAATTGTATTCAATTAAAGAAAAACGAAATGAATTTCACGATTAATCAATATGAATTTGGTCAACGACCTCCCGTAACTCTGCCATCTCCTCAATTTCTAGAACTGCTTAGCGAAACCGGAATTAGAAAAATGGTGAGTGACCATTATGACCTTTTGAGCCAAAGTGAAATCAAGCACCTGTTTCCGCTTATTGAGGAAGCATTGGATAAAGCTAAGCAGCGATCATCAGATTTTTTTATACAAATTTGTGGCGGACATCCTTATTTTAACGAGAATAGGGGAAAACCCCTTTTGGCAAGACGTCATGCACCGTTCGCCATAAATCAGCAGGCACGGGTTATTTGGCTGCAATGCTATCAGCAGGTACTCTTGAAACTTGATGTTCCGGAAGATGTAATTCAGGCTTTCTGGGATTACCTGAATGTTTTTTCAATGTGGATGGTTAATACCAGTGAGGAATAGAGAATTGCAAAAAGTAATATAGAGCCTTTTGGCGGACTCGAACCGCCGACCTGCTCATTACGAATGAGCTGCTCTACCAACTGAGCTAAAGAGGCAAAATTAGAGTCTAAATATAAAAAGAAAAACCATCTCCGCAGAGATGGTTTTGTAAATATGAATTTTATTATTCGTTTATCGTCGGAATCTGATTGAGATTGTATTTCCCTTCCTCAAGTTTTTTTCTGACCTCAGAGAATGCTTTGATCGTATATTCAACATCTTCCAATGTATGCATGGCTGTTGGAATCAGTCGAAGCATTATTAATCCTTTAGGAATAACCGGATAAGCTACCACCGAGCAAAATACGTTGAAGTTTTCGCGTAAGTCCATAACCACGCTGGTTGCTTCGCCCACTCCGCCATTAAAATAAACCGGGGTAACGCACGAATTGGTTGCACCAAGATCAAAACCTTCGGCCTTTAATCCACCTTGAAGTGCATCAACAATAAACCATAGTTTTTCGCGAAGCTCGGGTTTAGTCCGCAATAATTCCAAACGTTTTAAAGCTCCGATTACCATTGGCATTGGCAACGACTTGGCAAAGGTTTGTGAACGCATGTTGTAGCGTAAATAATTACAAATGTCTTCATCGCAGGCGACAAATGCACCGATACCAGCCATTGATTTGGCAAATGTTCCGAACAGAAGGTCAACCTTGTCAGAAACGCCAAAATGTTCAGCAGTCCCGGCACCGGTAGCACCCATTGTTCCAAAACCATGAGCATCATCAATCAAAAGGCGGAAATTGAATTCATCTTTAAACTTGGCCACTTCGTCCAGTTTACCTAAGTCACCCGACATTCCAAATACACCTTCAGTAATAACGATAATACCACCGCCTTGTTTTTCAGCCAGACGAGTTGCTTTTTGCAGCATATTGCGGAGACTATCCATATTGTTATGGGCATATACAAAGCGTTTGCCCATGTGTAATCGTACTCCATCCAGGATGCAGGCGTGAGCCTCCGAATCATAAACGATAACATCGTTTCTGCCACAAACAGCGTCAATGATCGAAACCATTCCCTGATAACCGAAATTCAATAAAAATGCATCTTGTTTTCCGACAAATTCGGCCAGATTTTGTTCAAGTTCTTCGTGTTTACTGGTTTGTCCCGACATCATTCGGGCTCCCATAGGATAGGCCATGCCATAGTCGGCAGCTCCCTGCGCATCAGCTTGCCTCACTTCAGGATGATTGGCAAGCCCAATGTAATTGTTCAGACTCCACACTAAAACCTCTTTCCCTCTGAATTTCATTCTGGTACCAATTTCACCTTCCAACTTTGGGAAAGCAAAGTATCCATGAGCCTGTTTCATGTATTTTCCCAGGCTACCCATGTTTGTCCTCAGTTTTTCAAAAATATCCACTTTGATCTGGTTTTAAATTAACATGCGCAAAAGTAATTTATTTTAATAAGTCTGCAAATTTGTTAATTAAACCTAAACGGAATTGTTTTCTGAATAAAACATTCTATTTTTCGCTCCTCAAAATTGGATAAAAATGTATATTTGCGCCATGTTAATGAAAATGAGAAATTTCACAATTCTAGCCGTTAGTTTTATTCTGATATTTAGTTCGTGCAGTGATTATAATAAGATTGTAAAGAGCACTGATTACGAATTCAAATACAAAAAAGCAGTCGAATATTACGAGGAGGGAGAGTTCGTTCGATCGTCGACTCTTTTTAAGGAACTTATAAATATTGTTCGCGGCACCAGCCGGGCAGATAAGGTCTATTTTTATTATGCCAAGAGTCAGTTCGGGATAAAAGATTACCTGATGGCCGGGCACTATTTCAAGTCGCTGATTAAAGAGTTTCCAAGAAGTGAATTTGCTGAGGAATCACAGTTTATGGTTGGGTATTGTTTTTATCTCGACTCTCCAAATCCACGTCTCGATCAGGAGGTAACCCAGAATTCCATTGATGCGTTACAATTATTTATTAATTTATATCCAAAATCAACGAGGGTTGAAGAAGCGAATCGCCTGATTATTGAGTTACGAGACAAATTGGTGTACAAGTCGTATTTGAGCGGAAAACTTTATTTCGATATGAACAATTACAAAGCGGCAGTGGTTGCTTTAAGTTCATCGTTAAAGGATTTTCCGGATACAAAATACCGCGAAGAATTGATGTATATGCTGCTAAAAGCAAAGTATTTACTTGCTGTTAAAAGTGTTGAAGAAAAAAAGAAAGAGCGATTGAGTTCAGCATTGGATGAATATTTTACCTTTGTCGACGAATATCCGGAGAGCAAACACCGGAATGAAGTCGAAAAGTTTCACGAAACAACTGCAAAGTTGTTAAATTATAAACCAGATTCTAATTTATAGTACATATGGATTTCAAGAAAACAAAAGCAGAAACAACCACAATTTCGAGGGATTTAAGAGAATTGGAAAGCCGTACAGGAAACGTTTATGAAACGGTAATGATACTGGCCAAGCGATCGAATCAGATCGCCTCAGAAATGAAAGAAGAACTTAGTCAGAAATTACAGGAATTTGCTTCCTATACCGATAATCTGGAGGAAGTATTTGAAAATCGCGAACAAATCGAGATTTCAAAGTATTACGAACGTCTTCCAAAACCTACTTTGATTGCTTACGAAGAATTTGTAAACGATCAGATTTATCATCGTAATCCTGCAAAGGAAAACCGTAACAAAGAATTGTAATACAAGCCTTTATGAGGCTAACAGGAAAACATATTGTCCTCGGACTAACCGGAAGTATAGCTGCCTATAAGGCAGCTTATCTTTTAAGGGGCCTAATCAAAGAAGGTGCTGAAGTGCAGGTTGTGATGACCCCTGCCGCCAAAGAGTTTATAACTCCGCTCACTATGTCAGCACTTTCTGGAAAACCGGTAGCTTCTGAATTCTTTTCGGCAAACGATGGAACCTGGTATTCACATGTGGATATGGGTCAGTGGGCCGACTTGATGTTAATTGCGCCTGCAACTGCCGCCACGATTGGAAAAATGGCTCACGGAATTTGCGATAATCTTCTCATTACCACCTATTTGTCGGCCAAATGCAAGGTAATGATTGCTCCTGCTATGGATTTGGATATGTTCAGGCATCCGGTAAATTTAGCCAACCTCGAAATTTTGCGTTCACTGGGTAATCTGATTATTGAGCCGGGCGAAGGTGAGTTGGCTAGTGGACTGATCGGCAAAGGACGAATGGAGGAGCCAGAAGCAATTGTGGAAGAAGTGGTTAAATTCTTCGATCAAAAAAAAAAACTGCTGAATAAACATTTCCTGATTACTTCCGGCCCTACTTACGAAAAAATAGATCCGGTTCGGTTTATTGGAAATTACTCATCAGGAAAAATGGGCTACGCCATTGCCAACGAACTTGCCTGCCGCGGTGCAAAGGTCACCGTGGTTTCCGGTCCGGTTCAAATCAAAAATCCAAATCCTGAAATCACAGTCATTTCAATTGAATCGGCCAGTGAAATGTACGAAGAGTGTCTTCATATTTTTCCTGAAGTTGATGGTGCTGTTATGTGTGCTGCTGTCGCCGATTTTACTCCTGAAAACTATTCGGAATATAAGATTAAGCGCGAAAAGGATGATCTTTCAATTCAACTGAAGCCAACTCGTGATATTGCTGCTCAATTGGGTCAAATGAAATCAGAGAGGCAAATTTTGGTGGGATTTGCATTAGAGACCAATGACGAACTAAAGAATGCATATTCAAAACTGAAGCGAAAAAATCTTGATCTGATCGTTTTAAACTCATTAAACGATCAAGGTGCCGGATTTGGAGTGGATACCAACAAAATAACAATGATCGACAAAGACAATAATCAAACGAATTTTGAGTTAAAATCCAAGAATGAAGTTGCTGTTGATATTGTGAACCGTATTATTTTGGAGTTGGAGAGCAAATAAAGGAATTGTTAATAGGAAAAAGAAAAAATCTGTCGATGAAGACAGTCGCAATAAACCAATTTCTGAAACTGATAAATAGAAAAATAGATTTCAATGAAAATATATTTGATGTTTTTTGTGGTTTTCATGACAAGCCTTAATGCGGCATTTGCTCAGGAATTGCGCTGCAATATCAGTATCTCAGCACAAAAGATACAAGGTGCGAACAAGCAGGTATTCGAAACCATGCAATCGGATTTGTATGAGTTTATGAATAATCGCAAATGGACCGATCAGAAGTTTGCAATGGACGAACGAATCGAATGTAATATCTTCATTAATATAGAAGAGCAGATTTCTTCAGACGAGTTTAAAGGATACATTCAAGTTCAGCTGCGTCGCCCTGTGCTTAATACATCCTACGAAACTATCTTGCTGAATATTAAGGATAATGATTTTCAGGCAAAGTATGTTGAATATCAGACATTGGAGTTCAACGAAACTTCGAATAAGGACAATCTGACAAATATTTTGGCTTTTTATGCTTATGTCATTTTGGGCATGGATTATGATTCTTTTTCGCCTGAAGGAGGAACTGAATTCTTTCAGAAAGCCATGGCCATCGTGAATACCTCGCAGAATGCACGCGAAAAAGGATGGAAGGCATTTGAAAGTGAACGTAATCGCCATTGGTTGGTTGAGAATATTTTAAACAAATCGTATTCCGGTTTTAGAAGTTGTATATACCAATATCATCGTCAGGGACTTGACCTAATGTCGGAAAAAGCACCTGAAGGTAGAGCAGCTATTGCTGAGTCATTAAAATCTGTTCAGAAAGTTTTTCGTTCACGGCCATCTTTATATATCCTTCAGATCTTTTTTGATGCGAAATCCGACGAATTGGTGAATATTTTCTCGAATTCTTTCCCCGATGAACGCAACCGTGTTTCAGTTATTCTGAATGAATGCGATCCTTCGAACGGAACTAAATACGAAAAAATTCTAAAAGCCGAGGGGCTCTGATGTTTGAATAATCAATTATCTTTAGGGCTTAATTTCACATTGATTGATCGGGATTCGGTCGTTCAGTAAATTATTTTATCCCTGTGCTAAAATCACTTTCTATAAAGAATTACGCATTAATCGACTCGCTGAATATTGATTTTAGCGGTGACCTGAATATACTTACTGGCGAAACTGGTGCAGGAAAATCGATTTTACTCGGCGCAATCGGACTGATAATTGGTCAACGTGCCGATTCTTCGGTGTTAAGAGATAAAACAGAGAAATGTACCGCCGAGGGAATTTTTGAGATTAAAAATTATGGACTGAAGAATTTTTTCGACGAAAATGATCTGGATTATGAAGAGGTATCCATACTACGACGCGAAATAACCCCTCAGGGAAAATCAAGAGCCTTTATTAACGATACCCCGGTTAATGTGAAAGTTTTGCATGATCTGGGTTTGAAATTGATCGATATTCATTCGCAGCATCAAAGCCTTGAATTGAATGAGAAAAACTATCAGCTTCAATTGGTCGATTTGGTTGCCGGGAATTCTGGCTTACTTAAGACGTACGTTTCAGCTTATCGGGAATACCTTGCAATTCAGGAGAAACTGAATAAAATGCTTGAGCTGGTTGATCAGTCGAAAAAAGATCTGGACTATTATGAATTTCAATTTAACCAGCTTTCCGAAGCAAAACTGGTTGAAAATGAACAGGATATCCTTGAAGCATTGCTCGAAAAATTAACTCATGCAGAAGAAATAAAATCGGTATTCGGCACTGCTTTTCAATCGTTTAGCGGCGATGAACGATCGGTTTTATCCATTCTGAAAGAAAACCTGAACACCATTGGCAAATTAAGAGTTGTTCTTCCTGAAGCTGATCAGATTTTTACCCGATTGGAATCGGTTTACATTGAATTAAAGGATATCGCAGCAGAATCGTCAGCGATTGAAGATCGGGCTGAAAATGATCCGGAGCGGATTGAACAGGTCAATCAGCGTCTCGATCTGGTTTATTCATTGCAACAGAAACATCGGGTCTCAAGCATTGCCGAACTTTTAGCCATTCAATCCGATCTTGAAGCTAAGATACAGTTGGTCAGTTCGTACGATCTGGAAACTGAACAGCTTCGAAATGCTATACAAGCTCAAAAAATTATATTGGACGATATTGCTTCGCAGATTCGAGAACATCGAAAATCGGTTGCACCTTTCATTGAAACAAAAGTCATTGAGGTATTACGGAATGTTGGAATTCCCAATGCAGAACTTAAACTGAAGTTTGGTCAATTATCCGTCTTTTCATCATCAGGAATTGATGAAGTAAGTTTCATGTTTTCGGCCAACAAAAATCAGGAATTGCAGGAAATTGGGAAAATTGCCTCTGGTGGTGAAATGTCGCGTTTGATGTTAGCGATTAAAACCTTAATAACCGATGCCCGTTCATTACCTACCATTATTTTTGATGAAATTGATTCGGGCATTTCCGGGGAAATCGCACTGAAAATGGGTCAGATTCTCGAACAAATGTCAAAAACTATTCAGGTACTAAATATTACTCATTTACCCCAGATCGCCGCACGAGGAAAACATCACTATAAAGTATTCAAATTCGATGAAGATGAGCAGACATTTACCTCCATCCGAAAACTTACTGAGGCTGAACGGGTGGAAGAAATCGCACAAATGCTGAGTGGTGAAAACTTTTCGGCTACGGCGATGGAAACAGCCAAAGAATTGTTGCAGTAAAGAAAAGGACCTCATCACTTTTTAGAGTGACGGAATCCTTCCTTTTCAATTTCCAATGTTTGATTCGTTTTACAGCCGGCGCTCCAAAATCAACCTAATTTCAGCCGGTCCAATATCCGCTTTTTCTCCAATTTTAAACCCTTTGTTTTCGAATCGGGTGCAAATTTTATCAATGGTTTCAGTTGCTAAATTATAGGCTGATAATTTTGTAGGAATGCCAATTGATTCAAAAAAATCAATAGTATGCTGAATCGTCTGGTTAATTCGTGCTTCAGCATTTCCTTCCTTGATACCCCAAACACGTTCACCCAATTGAAGTATTTTATCTTTTTTCTGATCACGTTTTATGTGCATAATTCCCGGAAGTACAATCGCCAGAGTTCGGGCATGATCAATTCCGTGAAATGCTGTCAATTCATGACCAATCATGTGTGTTGCCCAATCTTGAGGAACGCCGACTCCGATCAGCCCGTTTAAAGCCATGGTTGCACTCCACATCAGATTGGCCGCAGCATCATAATCAGCGCGGTTTGCCAGAACTTTTGGACCTTCCTCTACCAGAGTTTTTAAAATACTTTCTGAAAAACGATCCTGAATAGGAGAGTTTACCGGAAAGGTCAGGTATTGCTCAATCACATGTACAAATGCATCAGCTATTCCATTGGCCACTTGTTTTTCAGGAAGAGAGAAAATAACTTCAGGATCGAGAATGGAGAAAACCGGCAAAACCAGGGGTGAAGCAAATGCGAGTTTTTCAGTGGTTTCTATTCGGGTTACTACCGAATTTCCGTTCATTTCAGAACCGGTAGCCGGTAAGGTTAAGACTGCCCCGATTGGAATTGCATCTAAAACCGGTGATCTTCGGGAAAGAATTTTCCATGGATCACCTTTTGTGAAGCGAGATGCTGCTGCAATAAATTTGGTGCCATCCAGAACTGAACCACCACCAACAGACAATAAAAAGGTAATATTTTCATTTTTAACAATTTCCACCGCTTTCATCAACGTTTCGTAATGTGGATTTGGCTCAATTCCTCCAAATTCAATTACCTCAAAGTCTTTAATGGATGCTTTCACCTGATTGTAAACACCATTGTTGAATATACTTCCCCCGCCATAAGTGAGTAATATTTTTGCTCCCTCCGGAATGTTTTTTCCTGTTTTAATGATTTCACCCTTTCCGAAAATAATTTTTACCGGATTTTGATATTCGAAATTATACATGATTCACTTGATTTAGATTAGAAATTCTATTTCTGACAGAACGAAAATACATCATTTTCTCAAATCTGCGTTTTGTTAGCTGTTAATAAATTCAAAGACCTATTTTTGCAGAATCACATCGGATCATTAAATCAATGAATATGGACTTTTACGAAAAATATATCAATTATACTGATGAACAGCTTCTTGAAGTTTTGAAGAAGCGTAAAGATTATCAGGATTCTGCCGCTGACACCGCTTTAAAAATTGCTATTGAACGCCAACTGATTCATTCAGAGCAAGATCTGTTTTCTTCTGAATTTCAGAATGTCAAAACAAAGCGTAGTAAGCTTTTTCCTGAAATTTCGAATGATTTCCAGCGGCATAAATTGGAAGGTAGTATTTTTCGTTTTTTATATGTCATGTCGTTTTTGCCTTTGGTTTTCGGATTCCTGAAATATGCCGAAGGTCAGTATTCTCTGACAGCCATTAGTGTTAGTATAGGATTGATTTGGTTTTTATTGAGTTTTCTTTTGTCTAAAACCAGAAAAATTATTGTATTTATACCATTGTTTATGCTGCTATTTTCTATTTCAATATTCATTGTTGCAAATATATTTAGCAGTGCTTTCATTCAAATTATGGATATTGTAATGCTTACTGTTGGTCTGCTATTGTCGACCTATCTTCTCATGCTTTTAAGGAAGCTTATTCTGACAAAACATGAATCCAAATGAGAAATTGACCGTTTTTCTTTCCCTTCAGAAATTAGATTAACCTTCCAATTTCCAGTTTCACCTAATTAATTCGGTTATTCATCGATAAGAAAATCGTTTGGACAGTCAGTTTTGATAGTTTTGAAACAGAATTTAAACTCCATAAAAACTGAATCCATGTACCTACTTCGAATTAGCAGTTTAATATTTGCTTTGGGCCTGATGGTGGCCAAACTTTTTGCGACTCCTGTCACACCTGTTCAACAGTCCTGGGATGATTCCGACACTCGAACCTTCAATATACAGCCATTTACTAAAATTCATTTGGAAGGAACATTTAAGGTTATACTGGAGCAGGGAGCGCAATCGGGCCTGAGAATTAAAACCGATGAAGATAATTTTAAATACATTGATGTAACTTCTGATTCACAATCGCTTAACCTTAAGATTACGAAAAAGCATTTTGATTTTGACGAACTGATTCTTTTCATATCTTTTAAAGATCTTGATGAACTATTTATCGAAGGTGGTATAAATCTGGAGACCAAAGGTTATGTCGGTTTAAAGGATTTTTATCTTCATGTGGAGGGAGGCGCCTGTATCGAAATGAATATGAAGGCCAATAAAGTTAAGGTGATAGGGCAGGGAGGCGTAAAGTTTGAATTTGATGGTGTTGCGGATGAATTGGATGCCTCAATGTCAGGAGCAGGATATCTTGACGCGATTGATTTGAAAACAAAAAAAGTGGATTTCAAAATCGAAGGTATTGGTGCCGGAAGTGTTTATGCAACTGAAACGCTGAATGGAACTATCAGTGGAGTAGGTAAAATTCGATATAAAGGTGAGCCCCTGGTTTTTAAAAAGATCGATGGAATTGGAATAATAACCAATGATTAACAAATATTTAGGCTGATATTTAAAGGGTTATCTATTTTGGGTAACCCTTTTTATTTTTTGATTTTTCACAGGAGGCAGATTCCAATATTTTAATTTCGAATAATTTACGATTGACCTCGAGTTTGAACTTATCCGTTTTAATAATGTTTCACTACAATTAGGTGTACTGATTAAATAAAGCAAAAATAAAATTGTTTTAATTTACTTAAATATCAGTATATTAGGATTATATGGTATTTTATTTGTTGTTTGTTTAAAAATAGATGAAATAAATTAAACAAAAATAAATACTTGGTGTTCTAAGAGCAAAATAAAAAATTAATAGGAGGGTATCAAATGAAGGTAAATGGATTTTTAAATACAGAAAAGGCGAAGTCCAGATCAAATGGAGCACATTTATCATTAAATAGCAATCGTATAGGTCACGATTTGATTGGAGATAATCATGTTGCAACATCGCTCGAAACACCGATGAGGGAGGATGCATTTTTACTTAGCGATGAGCAGAAAATGCTTTTGATTGAAGATAAATTCCGGGATATAATGAATATTTTAGGACTTGATTTAAATGACGACAGCCTGAATGGCACTCCGCATCGGGTAGCCAAAATGTTCGTTAAGGAGATTTTTTCTGGACTAAATCCTGAAAACAAACCCAAAATATCGGTGTTCGATAATAAATTTAAGTATGGCGAAATGTTGGTTGAGAAAAATATCAACCTAAATTCTACCTGTGAGCATCATTTTTTGCCTATAGTCGGCAAGGCTCATGTTGCTTATGTTTCCAGTGGACAAGTTGTAGGACTGTCAAAAATAAACAGAGTGGTTGATTATTTTGCACGTCGTCCACAAGTTCAGGAACGATTAACGGTACAGATTGCCAATGAGCTAAAACGGATATTAAAAACTGAAGATGTTGCCGTGATTATTGATGCTAAGCACTTATGTGTTTCATCCCGAGGCATACAGGACGAAGGTAGCTCGACAATTACTGCGGAATATGGTGGTGTTTTTAAAGATCAGCGACGGAAAGAAGAGTTCCTAAAGTATTTGTCGCTAAATGTTGGATAGAATATTTTTACGATACTCAGGATATTAAAGCTTTTCATTTGAAAGGCTTTTTTCGTTTTTAAGTGTTACTTCTTTTTGATTCTATGGAATCGAATGAAATTATTTCGTTCATTTGCCAACATAAAAACGGGACATGGACGGAAGAAAACGATCAGACGTAAAAATTGGAATGTTGGTAAATATTGTTCAGAAACATCATCAACAGTCGGTTAAATTAACAGAAGGTATTGTTAAAAATCTCTTGACGAATTCGCCAAATCATCCTCATGGAATAAAAGTTAGGCTCGAAACTGGCGAAGTCGGGCGCGTTCAGGAAATTCTTGAAGATTGCTAAACAAATAAAATATTGATTTATGCAAATCATTTCAACCAATATCGGTCAGCCCATGACTATTGAATGGCGCGGGCAAAAGGTTCAAACCGGAATTTATAAATTCAGCGTAGATTCAGCAATTTGTTTAGGTGATGAAGACGTAGTAAATGATCATGTTTTGGATCGCAGGTATCATGGAGGAATTGACAAAGCCTGCTATCTTTATTCGGCAGATCATTATCA
Organism: Bacteroidales bacterium; assembly: GCA_038329265.1. Classification (GTDB taxonomy): domain Bacteria; phylum Bacteroidota; class Bacteroidia; order Bacteroidales; family Prolixibacteraceae; genus Aquipluma. The sequence goes on from JBBQMW010000018.1 coordinate 24,447, forward strand.
GTTCTGGCAACAAAAATTTCCTGATCTGGATTGGAAATGGGGAATGTTCGGCGAAAATCTGACTGTTCGTGGATTAAACGAATCTGAAATCTACATTGGGGATATTTACCAAATTGGTAAAGCCGTTGTTCAGGTTTCTCAACCCCGGCAACCCTGTTTTAAATTGGGAGTTCGTTTTGGAGACCAATCGATTGTTGATGCATTCTGGGAGTCAGCTTTCCCCGGAGTTTATGTCAGGGTTTTACAAAAAGGCAATGTAAAGACTGGTGACCAGTTAATTTTGATCAAACCGAATTCAGAAAGTTTAACTATTAGTCAGGTTTTTTCGATCTTCCGCAGTAACCGGACAAATAAGGATTTGATACAAAAAGCGATTGATGAGCCATTTTTGGCCGATTCGTGCCGCACGGATATTCAGAAGATTCTGAACCGAACTCAATTGGACTCGTCCGCACCTCCGATTGAGGCCAATTGAAAAAACAATGGCCATCAGCACCTCCTATTGAGTTCAACTGACTCAGATTGAGCGGGTGACTCCAAGTCACCCGCTCAATAGCAACTAATAGAGGTCATTTGCAATTCATAAAAAATAGAATTATCTATTAAAATTAATTTTGTATCTTTGTAAGGAAACAAAATGAAAATCAATGGCTAAATTTGACGTGATTTTTTTAATTGAAGCAAGAGAATTTTTATTCGGATTGGATGAAAAAACCCGAAATAAGATAATTTTCAACATAGACAAAGCTAAAGTTAAAAATGACAACGAACTTTTCAAGAAATTAAATGGTGAAATTTGGGAATTTAGAACATTATTCAATAAAGAGCAGTTACGGATTTTTGCTTTTTGGGACAAAACGACCAAAAGTTGAAACTCTTGTTTTGGCAACTCACGGGATAATAAAGATGACAGGAAAAATACCAAATAAAGAAATTGAAAAAGCAGAAAACATAAGAACAATCTATTTTGAACTAAAAAATAAAGGTTATGGAAAATGAAGAATTAAAATTGTTCACTTTAGACCAAATTAAAGATGAATTTATTGGAGAAATTGGAAGTGAAAAAAGAAATTTATACGAACAAGAACTTCAACTTGAATTATTGGGCGACTTAATCAAAAAAGTGCGTTTAAAGAGAAATCTTACCCAAGAAGAATTAGGTAAATTAATTGGAGTTCAAAGGGCACAAATTTCAAAACTTGAGAACAATACAACAAATGTGACAATGGAAACAATTTTAAGGGTTTTTACTGCATTAAAAGCGAAAGTTATTTTTAATGTTGAACTTCAGGATAACAAAATACAAATTGCTGTATAAGCGACATGGCCTTACTCTAAATTGTGGTTTTTTCGACCTCAGATAGGTCAAATGTTTATAGATATGGATTGTGATGATGAAGGCGACCCCGGGGTCGAATAGTCGGGTAATTCAATTATTTCTATAAACATGTGAAATCTCTGGCTTCAAACTCTCAGCTAATCGAACTCCAGTTAAACTCGGTATTTTTCATTTTAAGAAGATTGTAAACCAGAATCTGGTTTTCCTGATTCTCGAGTTTCGGATCGTCATCAAGTATATCTGCAGCCTGGTTGCGTGCATGTTGCAGAATTTCACCGTCACGGCCAAGGTTAGCTATTTTCAGGGTAAAACCGATGCCGCTTTGCTGAGTTCCTTCCAGGTCACCGGGTCCGCGCAACTGCATATCCACTTCGGCAATTTCGAAGCCATCATTAGTCCGCACCATGGTTTCGATTCGTTTGCGGCTTTCGTTGCTGATTTTGTACGAAGACATCAGCAAACAGTAGGATTGTTCGGCGCCACGACCAACACGGCCGCGAAGCTGGTGCAATTGCGAGAGTCCAAACCGTTCGGCACTTTCGATGATCATCACCGAAGCATTCGGCACATCAACCCCAACTTCAATGACCGTTGTCGCCACCATAATCTGGGTTTTGCCTTCTTTGAAAAGGTTCATTTCTGCTTCTTTTTCAGCAGGTTTCAGTTTGCCGTGCACCATACTGATTGAATACCTTGAAAATACCTGTTTCAACAAATCATACCCATTCTCCACATTCTTCAGATCAAGCTTTTCCGATTCCTTAATCAGCGGGTAAACCACATAGATTTGCCGTCCGGATTCCACCTGTTCACGCATAAAATCATAGACCTGTTTGCGCCGGTTTTCATGATAATGCATCGTTTGTATCGGTTTGCGTCCGGGTGGCAATTCATCAATCACCGAAACATCCAAATCACCGTAAACAGTCATGGCCAGGGTTCGCGGAATGGGAGTAGCTGTCATCACGAGCACATGTGGCGGTGTAAATTCATTCTTTTTCCAGAGCTTAGCGCGTTGAGCGACGCCAAAACGGTGCTGTTCGTCAACAATCACCAAGCCGAGCTTCAGGAAATTCACTTTATCTTCAATCAGGGCGTGCGTTCCGATGAGCAATTGGAGGCTGCCGTCTTCCAGATGCTGATGAATCTCGGTACGCCTGGATTTTTTGGTTGATCCGGTAAGCAGGGCAATTTTGATTCCCAATCCATCGGTCATCTTTTTGATGGAGTTATAATGCTGGATGGCCAAAATCTCTGTCGGAGCCATCAAGCTTACCTGAAATCCATTGTCGAATGCAATCAAGGCAGTCATAAGTGCCACCAGAGTTTTCCCACTTCCAACATCGCCCTGAAGCAGGCGGTTCATTTGTTTGCCCGAACCCATATCTTTTCGGATCTCTTTGATCACTTTTTTTTGCGCATTCGTCAGCTCGAACGGCAGGTGATTGTTGAAAAAAGTGTTCAGATTATACCCAATCTGGGAAAAGATGAAACCTTTGAACGAGCCTTCCCGCTTGTGCTTCAGGCTTAAAATTTTTAATTGGATAAAAAACAGTTCTTCAAATTTCAGCCTGAAAGTGGCTGTTTTTAGAAGATTTGGGTTTTCAGGAAAATGAACCTGCCGGAGCGCTGCCGGAAGTGGCATAAGTTTTAGTCTCGAAATTAATGTGGATGGAAGAGTCTCGTAGATTTTACCTTCGATGACAGCCGACAGGTTGGCTTGAAATTTATTCAGCGCTTTGCTGGTCATAAACTTCTTTTTCATGGACTCGCTCGTATTGTAGAAAGCCTGAAACACCCCGCTGGTAATGGGCTTATTTTCCAGCGGTTCTAATTCCGGATGAACAATGTTCAATTTTCCACTAAAAACGGATGGTTTCCCGAATACCACATATTCAATATTTGTCTTAATATTTTCTCTTACCCATTTGATTCCCTGAAACCACAGCAATTCCATCACTCCCGATTCGTCGCGGAAATGGGCAATTAAACGCTGTTTAATACCTTCTCCGGAAGTTTCGAATCGTATAATGCTGCCTTTCAATTGAATGTACGACATGTCGCTAGTGACTTCCGATACCTTGTAGAATTTTGTCCGGTCGATGTATTTGTAGGGAAAGTAGTACAGGAGATCATCGAAAGTGAAAATCTTCAATTCCTTTTTAAGCAGTTCGGCGCGTTGAGGTCCGACACCGGGCAAAAATTTTATATCTTGTTCCAGAAACTCTGACATGGAGCAAAGATAAAAAAATGGTCAACTAAATTTTACTACAATTTCACCAAGGCATCCGAAAGAATTATTATTAATTCATAAATTAGTCGCACCAAATTTGTAATGACACCATACAAATCAGAACTAATCAGTTCAAACAAACAAACGAAATATGACGGAAGCAGTTATCAAACTCGAAAAAATTGTCAAGAATTATAAAGTAGGAACACAGATTGTCAGGGCATTGCGCTCCGTTTCACTTACTATAAACAAAGGCGAATATGTTGCCATTATGGGTGCTTCCGGCTCCGGAAAATCGACACTGATGAATGTAATTGGTTGCCTTGATACGCCCACAAGCGGGTTTTACGAACTAAATAAACAGGATGTGAGTCATTTAACTGATGATGAACTTGCTGAAATCCGAAATAAGGAAATTGGTTTTGTGTTTCAAACGTTTAATTTATTGCCACGCAATACAGCGCTTGAAAACGTCATGTTGCCATTGGTTTATGCCGGAATAAAAAAACAGCAGCGCATTGTTCAGGCCGAAAAAATATTGACTGAAGTTGGACTGGCCGATCGTATTGAACACAAGCCAAATGAATTGTCGGGCGGACAGCGCCAACGCGTTGCCGTAGCCCGTGCTTTGGTTAATAATCCCAGTATTCTGCTTGCCGATGAGCCAACCGGAAACCTCGATTCAAAAATTTCAGAAGAAATTATGCAATTATTTGCTGAAATTCACCGAAAGGGAAATACTTTGATTGTGGTTACCCATGAGGAAAGTATCGCCATGCATGCTCACCGCATTATTCGACTAAAAGATGGTGAAATCGAATCGGATCATGTTAATGAGAATCCGGTTTATTAGCAGCCCTATCCCCAACCCTTCCCCAAATTGGGAAGGGAGTTTGGAAAGTGAAAGTTCTGAAAATAGTCACTTCATTGAAAATTTGCTCAATTTATGTCTCATATATTGAGAATTCAGAATATTAAAACTATTTGAAATTCAAACAACAGCAGCCGTTCTTGCTCCCTCCCTTTCGGGGAGGGTTGGGGAGGGGCTTTTAATTTTAAGCAATGAAAATATATACGCGCACTGGCGACGATGGAACGACCGGATTAATTGGTGGTTCACGTGTAAAAAAATATGACATCAGGCTCGAGGCTTATGGAACGGTGGATGAATTGAATTCCTATCTGGGGGTGGTTCGCTCGCTGCAAACCGATCAGCATGCCGATGAGGTGCTCGAAAAAATTCAAAATAAACTGTTTGTTATTGGCGCTCATTTGGCTACCGATACTTCCATCACTTTAATCGAAAAACAAATGCCTGTTGGCGAAAATAATATACTGATGTTGGAGCGGGAAATGGATGCTATGAATGAGCAGTTACCCGAACTCCGAAACTTTATTTTGCCCGGTGGTTGTCAGGCTACTTCGTTTTGCCATGTTGCTCGTACCGTTTGCCGGAGAGCCGAACGACTGATCGTCGAATTATCGGATAGGGCGGAGGTTGAAACTGAACTCATAATTTTCATTAACCGCCTGTCAGACTATCTGTTTGTGCTTTCACGAAAGGTGTCGATTGACCAGAAAGCAGCGGAAATACTGTGGTCTCCGGAGATTAACGAATAAATTTTTTTAATGTTTGCTGATAATGTTTTTTTGTTATATTCGCAGAAGTTTAAAAAACCAAGTTAATAACCTCCTAATATTTTAGAATATGTACTGGACACTTGAATTAGCCTCTAAATTAGAGGATGCCCCTTGGCCAGCAAGTAAAGACGAATTAATCGATTTTGCTATCCGCAGTGGCGCTCCGCTCGAAGTGATTGAAAATTTGCAGGAGATAGAAGACGAGGGAGAGATTTACGAGAGCATTGAAGATATCTGGCCGGATTATCCGAGTAAAGATGATTTCTTTTTTAACGAAGACGAATACTAGTTTTCACTTATAGAAAGCAAAAAAGCAAGGTCGTAAGCCTTGCTTTTTTGTTTATAAAACTTTTCCAAAGCTTTATTATAATTTTTAGAGCTTTGGAAAAGTTACACAATTAATTTATCCAAGGATTTCCTTCACCTGATTGTAAACATTCACGGCTGTAAATCCCAATTTTTCGTCCAGAATGGTGTAAGGAGCCGAGAATCCAAACGATTCCAACCCGAATACTTTTCCGTCGGCACCAACCAAACCTTCCAGATTCACCGGTAATCCGGCTGTCATACCAAATTTCTTCACTCCAGAAGGCAGCACACTTTGCTGATATTCCTTGCTTTGGCTGCGGAATAAACCTTCGGAAGGAACTGAAACAATGCGGCATTTGATTCCTTCTTTTTCAAGCAATACCTGTCCCTCAACCAAAGTAGCCACTTCAGAACCGCTGGCCAGAAGAATTACATCCGGTGCACCATCAGAATCAGTAACAATGTAAGCGCCTTTAGCGGCCTGCTGAGCTTCAGCATAACGATCGCCTTTTGATGGAAGATTCTTGATGTTCTGTCGCGATAAAATCAGTGCCGTTGGCGTATCGGTATTTTCCAGTGCAAGTTTCCAAGCCACAGTTGCTTCTTCGGCATCAGCCGGACGAAGAACCAGTGTTGAATTTTTGCCGTGATGATTTTTTAATTTCTCCATCAAACGGATTTGAGCTTCCTGTTCAACTGGCTGGTGAGTTGGTCCGTCTTCACCAACGCGGAAAGCATCGTGAGTCCAGACATATTTCACAGGCAATTGCATCAGTGCAGCCATACGCACTGCTGGTTTCATGTAATCGGAGAAAACGAAGAATGTTCCGCAAACCGGAATAATACCGCCATGCAATGCCATTCCGTTCATGATACAAGCCATTGTCAATTCGCAAACGCCTGCCTGAAAGAATGATCCGGAGAAATCGCCTTTTTTGAACGCTGTAGTTTTCTTCAGGAATCCATCAGTTTTATCAGAGTTTGAAAGGTCGGCAGAAGAAACCACCATGTTTTCAACCTCGCTTGCGAAAGCAGCTAAAACAGTACTCGATGCAGCGCGTGTAGCTGAACCTGCTTTTTGTACAATTTTGCTGTAATCGAATGCCGGAGCATCTTTGCTGAAGAATTTAGCAAGTTTTGCAGCCAATGCGGGGTTCGCTTTTTCCCAGACTTGCTGAGCGGCCTTTTTCTGAGCTGAAGTTGCAATCAATTCAGCTTTGCGGGCATCAAATAAATCCTGAACATCATTAAAAATGACGAATGGATTTTTGGGATCGCCATTCAGGTTCAGAATTGATTTTTCGAATGAAGCACCGGCTTCGCCCAATGGCATTCCGTGTGTTTCACAGCGACGTTCGTAGCTGCTTCCATCTTCTTTCAGAGCACCTTTACCCATGATGGTTTTACCAATAATCAGGCTTGGTTTTTCTTTTTCTGATTGTGCATCTTTCAACGCAGCACGAATCGCATCAGCGTTATTTCCATCAATGGTTACAACTTTCCATCCCCAGGCTTCGTATTTTTTTGCGGTATCTTCATTGGTCACATCTTTTGTTTCCGTCGAAAGTTGGATGTCGTTTGAGTCATAGAACATGATCAGGTTGTTCAGCCCAAGGAAACCGGCAATGCGCCCGCCACCCTGAGAAATCTCTTCCTGAACACCACCGTCGGAAATAAATGTGTACGTTTTGTGTGCCATCCATTCGCCAAATCGGTCAACCATAAAACGTTCAGCAATAGCTGCACCAATGGCCATAACATGACCTTGTCCAAGCGGTCCTGAAGTGTTTTCAACTCCACGTGCAGGTTCAACTTCAGGATGCCCCGGTGTTGGACTGCCCCATTGGCGGAAGTTTGCTAATTCTTCCATGGTATATGTTCCGGCCATCGACAGGATAGAATATAGCATGGGTGACATGTGTCCCGGATCGAGAAAGAAACGGTCGCGGTTGATCCAGGTCATATCGCTTGGATCGTAGTTCAGAAATTCAGAATAAAGTACAGTGATAAAATCGGCACCACCCATTGCACCACCCGGGTGACCTGATTTGGCTTTTTCGACCATTGATGCCGACAATATCCGAACATTATCAGCTGCTTTAGTAATTAGATCTTTTTGCATTTTATGGATTTTGATAGAAATTAAATTTCAATATGAACGTAGAGACGTTGCATATGCTACGTCTCTACAAATAAGAAAAATACCCGGCAAATATAGCATTTACGCTTTTATTTACCGGGGATTTTGGTTGTTAATGGTCGAAAATTTAATATTATTTAGGAGGAAGAATCCGCACCATGACAACTCCTTCAATGGCCGAAATCATATCCTTGATCCCTTCTGGTACTGAACCATCAATATCTATAATGTTATAAGCTATCTCAGCTTTGTTTTTATTCAGCATGTTCGAAATGTTCAGACCTTCGTGTGCTAAAAGTGCCGAAATCTGACTGACCATTTTAGGAACGTTTTTATTGGCAACCACGATACGTGTTCCTCCGTTTCGTTCCATTTCGGTATCCGGAAAATTAACTGAATTGATGATATTTCCATTTTCAAGGTATTCAATGGTCTGATTCACTGCCATAATTGCACAGTTGGTTTCCGATTCTTCGGTGGAAGCTCCAAGGTGTGGAATTGCAATGATATTTTTTACACCAATCAATTCATCTTCAGGAAAATCAGTGACATACTTTCCAACTTTTCCTGATTCGAGTGCTTCAAGCATATCCTGATTATTGACGAGTCCGCCGCGAGCAAAATTCATGATTTTCACGCCGTTCTTCATCATCTTAAGCTTGTCTTTGTTTAGGAAGCCTTTGGTCTCGGGCATTTGCGGAATTTGAAGGGTCACAAAATCGGCATTGGCAAGCAACGATTCCAAACCTTCAGCTTTTTTTACATTGCGGCTTAATTTCCAGGCATGAGAAACCGAAATATACGGATCATAGCCAAGTACATTCATTCCCAAAGCCTGTGCAGCATTGGCAACAATTACACCAATCGCGCCCAATCCGATTACGGCCAAAGTCTTTCCACGGATTTCGGTTCCCCCGAAATTGGTTTTTCCTTTTTCTACCAAAGCAGGGACTTCAGCGCCTTTGCCTTTTAAAGTTTTAGCCCATTCGATTGAGCCGGCAATTTCGCGCGAGGCCAATAGCATACCGGCAATTACAATTTCTTTTACCCCGTGGGCGTTGGCTCCGGGAGTATTGTAAACAACGATTCCTTTCTCGGTACATTTTTCGATTGGAATATTGTTCACTCCTGCACCTGCACGGGCAATTGATAACAAACTCGCTGGTAACTCCATGTCGTGCATGGCCTGACTGCGAACAATGATGGCAGCGGGACTGGCAAATTCACTGGCAATTTCGTACTGGTCGAGCGGGAAAAGTTTCAATCCTTCCGGATCAATTTTGTTTAAGGTCTGGATTTTAAACATGGCGTATGGTTTTTAGGGGATAATTTTTTTGTCACTTTATAATGTTATAAAGTATGACAAAGATCACAATTTTATTTCAGAATTGAAGACTTCAATCTTAAAAAAAAGGAAATGTTTGAGAAAAATTAATGGGAAATAATGCACTAAATGTAGGATGTGATTTTGATAAGAAACATGATTCCTGATGAATATTATTGCAGTTCTTTGATGGAGGTTTTAATCGCTTTTGAGATCGTAAGCCAATATTTCAGATGAAATGCGCGACCCTGTTCACCAATTATTTCGTAGTAAGATTTTGGAGTATCATCCGGTGAAAATTTTAGTTTTTCGCCTTCCCTGTAAAGATCAGGAACTTCAGGATGAAACTGTACCGCAAATACATTGGGGTAAATGCGATGCTGGATTGCCTCAATAACCTCGTCATCCATAGAAGTTGCGGTTACAATGATGTTTTTGCCCAGTTCGTAAATCGACTGGTGGTGACTACTTAAAACCAGTGGATTCATTATTTTATCAACATTTACCTTCTCCGGAAAAAACGGGTGGGCGGTATATTGAATCGGGTGAAAGTTAATGCCCATGAGTGAGGTGTCGGTACTTACTTCCTGCCAGTAATTGCGATGGATTTGGTTCTTCTTCAGTTTCAAAGTTTCTTCGGGACTCATCTTTTGATAGGTTTGCGCCGGAATATCCTGAGTGAGCGAACCGCCGGTTGCCACATTCATGCTTTGCAGACCAAGACAAAAACCGGTTACAAAATAGTTGGGTTTTTCGTTCAGGAAAGGGACAAATTGTCCGTTTTGTTTGCCTCCCAAAAGGTGAAAAAGAAAACTCAATTCAAACAAATGCCGATTTGGATCGGTCACTTCCGAATACAGATTTTTTTGTCCGTAGGCTTCGGGCTGGATGTCGGGACCGCCAAAAAAGAAAATTCCGGCTGAATGATCGAACAGCTTTTTGAATGTTTCGGTCCATCCATTTTGCAGATAGATTTGGGCTGTATTTTCCTCTCCTGAAACTTTCTGAAGGTGAAATCTGCTCATTTTCGGCTCACCGATCAGGGCAACCGATTGGCTGTAATCGTAATTCTCTGCCTCTGAATAAACGCCTATAAATTCAATTCCGGTAAGCTGAAGGATGTTTTGATCAAGAAGGAATTGGATGGTCTGGATATTTTCAACCGTTGGGTGGGCAAGCAACAGATATGTCTTTTCGGAGCTATATTCAGTGTCCAAAAAATTCTGGGCAAAACCTGTATGGATTAAAACAACCAAAACAAGCGATAAAAAGAGCTTTCCGAAGTTTTTCATGGATGCCGTATTTTCGATTCGGTGAAATAATTGGATGAAATTAACGTTTTTATGTGAAGAACGAAAAAAGTGGTGAAGTTTGTTTTATTTACTATTTTTAAAACTTCGAAACAAAGACCAAAAAAAATCCATTATGTCTTTTAAAATCTTATTTGCCAGCACTTTCGGATTGATTAAGTCCACTAGAAAGATTGAAACATCTCATCAAAATTTGCTGAACGATTACAATATGTTCTGTGAATTTGAACAATCTAACGAGCATAAGGAATTCCATGAGCTCGAACTTATTGTAAATTCTCCAACTTTCAGGCAAAAAAAGAAAGAGTTCCAGCATCTGACGATGAAGGGCAGCAAGGAAGAGGCACAATTGGCTGAACTTCGTAAACTCAGTAAAAACAGCCGGTTACATAAATTTTATTCGGTCCTGAAATCGGATGAATTGAAGCGCTTTGAGAAAGTTTCCGATTCGGAAATAATGGGAAAATACAAAGTACTTAAAGTGGCGGTTGAAAAACATTCGCTTGCCGCACTAAAGAAAATGGATAAGCAATCGAAAGAATATACCTTATATACCGAATTCGTTCAATTACACGACTCCACCGATTTGACCTTCTTTCGGGATTTCAGAAAATCTTCACGCTATAGAAATTACGAACTGATGCTGGAATCAGCGGAACGGAAACGATTCGAAGAACTTCAGAAAATAACTGATTCTGATGAATTTAAGGCACGGGTAGCTTATCTTGAAGACAAGCAAAAGTGGGAGAAAACTGAAGATGCAGCAAAAGAAAAACAATATGCAGAATTACTGAAAAGTCCTAAACTCATTAATTTTCAGAAATATAAAAATTCGAATGCGTTTGATTTTTTTCGAAAATGGCAATTGGTTTTTGAAGATCGTTTTGACTCGGGTAAATTAGATGCTGAAAAATGGATGTCACTAACTTATGGAGCCAATAAGTCGCTGGGACATAATTTTTCGCAACCCGGAGATTTGCAGGCTTTTACTGATGAAAAGAATGTATCGGTTAGTGGTAACTCGCTGAAGATTGAAGTTCGACGCGAAAAAGCCAAAGGTATGCAATGGCAAATTCCATTTGGTTTTGTTGAAAGGGATTTCGATTATACTTCAGGCGTTGTGTCAACTGCAGCCATTGAATGGTGGAAACACGGAATATTGGAGGCCAAGGTTAAATATTCGCCAGAGCACAATCTGGTCGATGTGCTTTATTTATTGGGTGAAGAGGCTTCGCCGCAAATCAATCTGGTAGAAATGGGAGCGAAAAACAGGCTGGGATTGCTAACCAAATCAAGCGATGGCATCAATGCCGAATGTGAAAGTATTTCGGGTTTAAAAAAGGACGAATTCTACATTTTCAGACTTGAGTGGACGGCTAATTCGCTGGTTTGGACAATCAATGAAAGGGAAATTTTGAACCTCACACATAACATTCCTGCTTTTAAAATGCACCTGAACGCAGCTTCTATTGCAATTGCTGAACCAAATGGAAGTTTGCCGCATCAGTTTGAAATTGGGTGGGTTCGGTTTTATCAAAACCAAAAAAAGGTATAGGGAAAAGTAGTTAGACAATAGGAAAAAGAAAAAAGAAAACAAAAATGAATTGGACGGATGGATTTTTAGGGGCAATAACGGTTTGCGACAGGGAAGGAATTGTGGTATATATGAATGAACGGTCGATCAAACAATTTGATAAAGATGGTGGGGAAAGCCTTGTAGGTAAAAGCCTGATTGAGTGCCATCCGGAGCCTGCCAGAACTTTTCTTCTGAAAATGCTGGCCGAACCCAATCCGAATTCATATACCATCGAAAAACGAGGAATCCGAAAAATGATTCATCAGACTCCATGGATGGAAGACGGAGAATTTAAAGGTGTTGTTGAGCTATCTTTCGAAATACCGATGGAAATGCCACACCATAAAAGGGATTAATTAAGTCATATCCAAAGAGTAGGGGTGTTGTTATAATCAAAAGAAAATTCGTAGAACCTTTTCCCTAACTTTCAGAAGCCTTTCCTGAATTACTAGAACTCTCCCAAAATTTTTACGCGAATAAACCAATTCGTAAAACCTTCCTGAAATTTTTCAGGAGGCTAAACCGATTCGTATGACCTTCCCAAAAATTTTTAGGAGCTAAAAGTGATTTGTAACCCAATCCCAAAAATTTTTATGAGCCTAAACTGATTCACAAAACCCTCTGAAAATTTTTATGAACCAAAAGCGAAATAAAAACATCTCCTGAAAATTTTCAGACATCATTTGCTTCTGAAAATCGGTCAAATAAAACTGCAAAAGAAAATACATTCTGCTATAAAATCTTATAAATTCATATTATTGAGTCTGTTCTTAAAAAAAAATACACAACATATTTGGTTTGTTCAAAATATTGTTGTAATTTTTACTATCAAATAATTAGCATATAAACCTTTAAAAAACAAATCATGGAGAAACTTATTATTCCATCACTTTTAACTGTTTCGGATGTCATTAGCCTTGTTGACAAAGTGCTGAAAATTTCGTTGCCTGATACTGGCATCGATTCAAAATTTATTGCCCTTTACACAAGGAATAAACAGATTTTTGATCGCCTGGTGAAAAACCAAAAGAGCTCGCTTAAAAGCGAATTTACTGAACTATTGAGACAAGCGGATAATGACCGTGGTGCGGATTTTATGTCCGTCAGAGACATTATCGGCGGTATATCAATGAGCCAGCTTGAAGAACCTGCCGCAAAAGCAAGCAAGTTGAATACAACAATTGAAAGGGTGGGTAAGAATCTTTACAGCTTAGGCTATAAAGCCGAATCGGCCCGTTTATTGACTTTGTTTGTTGAATTCGACAAGCCCGAGAATCAACTATTGCTCGCCGATCTTGGAATCATTCAATATTACAATTCGTTAAAAGTTTCACAGGAGGCGTTTGAATTGGTTAGTTCACAAAAGTCGGAAGAACAGACTTTGAAAGACAACGATTCGGAAGCAGCTACCTTGGTAATGGGCGAAATGATTCCGGCATTTACAAGCCTGGTGGCCATGCTTCAACTATATGCCGAACTCGAACCGGCAACCTATAGCGAAATGTACAATCGGGTGGTTACTTTTATCTCCGAAACAAATACGGTGGCACGTGCCCGCAAAACCCGCAAACATAATAAACCGGAAGCCACACCAACCGCATAGCTTATCAAATTAATACAGACACAAAGGGCCGTTCCGGATATTGGAATGGCCCTTTTTGGTTAAACCCGGAAAGTTTACCTGTGTATAGAATTTATACCAAATGCAATTTCAAATA
>JBBQMW010000019.1:0-37282 GCA_038329265.1 Bacteroidales bacterium
CTTTGTGACCATTGTTAACCGCGCAGATGTCGATCTCAATATAAATCTGGTGTTAAAAGGTCTGCCATTAAGCTTCACCAGCCAAACAAGGGTAACTAATTTTGAGAATCTGAAATCCGGGGGAATATCGTCAAATACAACTACTTTAGGTGAACTAACATCTTCAGGATTTATTTCCAAAGTAGGGACAATTGCATTGCTTGAAATTCCCAAAGATAGTCCTACCGGATTTAACTCTCAAGAATTTAACCTGACGCCTGCTATTCAACTATTTCCCAATCCTGCTGGAAATCTGGTTTTCATTAAAATCCCTGATTCTTTCAATGGATATGAAATAAGTATAAAAGATATATGTGGCAGATTAATGAATCACCTTTCCATCCAGGAGAGTCAATATCTGGATATTTCTAACTATTCATCTGGTATTTACTTTCTTGAATATGTAATGAATGGTAAACACCGACAGCAAAAATTCGTGAAATTTTAACCATTAAAATCTGAAATTGAAGAGAATTACTGTAATTCCAAATGGGTTGTATATAATAAAACTCACGAATGACTCAAAATCGTACTACCAAAAACTGGTCATAAAGAATTAATTCGGAGAATCTTAAATCGAAAAGCCGGGCTGCATGACTTGCAACCCGGCTTTTCTGTAGATTATTGGTCCAATTCATTCATCATTTGTAGACAACTTCCCGCATCAATTTTGTGCCATTCATCGTGCGCATATTTACCCGGATTTCGTGGAGCTTCTTTTGGTCTTCTTCACTGAAACAACTTCCAAATTATTCACCTCAAAATATTAACTTTACTGCGACACAATTGAAATGGCATAACTTATCACGAAACTCCTGATCCTTGAAAAATACACTTCTCAGTTTCATCATTATCATCGGTTTTTGTGGGAAACTTATTGCCCAGGATATTTATTCTGTGAAGGATTCCCTTATATTAAAGAACAGTGTTCTCTGGGAGTTTGTAGGTACCGATAATATGGCGGTTTTCAGCCTGCCATACAATTATTCGCCTCAGCAAAGTCTTGGTATGGATATTACGCGCGAATGCATCGACATGAAATTAACTACGGATGCAAAATTGCAAAGCCTGGTAACCAGTGCCCGAAGTAAGGGGCAGGTATTAATTCTTGCCGGTTTTTGGTATGACAGCAATGCCTTTTCAGGAGGAAAAACACCTTATCCTGACTGCCAGCTACTTGGCGCAAACCCACAGGCTGATCCGAGGTGGAATGCGGTGATGTCTCGCTGGAAACAAATTGCCAGTCTTGCATTTATCAAGAACAAAACAGATGTATGGATAAATCCCTGGAATGAGCCCTATTACTGGGATGGAACGCATGGCTATACGAACGACATGTGGGAAAAAGACGCCAAGGCAATGATTGATAGTATCAGAGGAACCGGGGCTAAGAACATTGTTGTCATTGAAGGATCGCATACAGGGCAGGGACATTCCGTTATTATTGAAAGAGGGAAAAATGTCAGACAAGGCAGGGAAAATATTGTATTCGACCTCCATGCCTACAGTTCAAAATGGAATATTTCTGCCAGTGCAATCAGGTCGCGTTTTCAGGCAATCCGGAATGCAGGAAACGCCTTTATTATCGGTGAATTCGCCAACAATGGCGATGAAGTCTCGAAACCGGTTATGGATGCATGCCGGGCTGAAAAAGTATCTTTGCTGGCTTGGTTGTGGGGCCAATATAAAGAACCTTTTGCCACCAGCTTTAAACAATACAGTCAGGCTCCAAGAAATCAGACAACAGCGGATGCGATGATCGAAACTGAATCGATCAGTGTTTTTCCAAATCCGGTTCAAAACAAATTAATGCTTCAAGGGTTGAATGGAAACCGTACATTCATTGAATTACATAACATTTTAGGAAATCTAGAATACAAGACAGAAATTGAAAACAAACGAAGTGTCAGTTTAGACCTTCAGTTTTTAAATCATGGAATTTATATTCTTCAAATCAGGCAAATGGATAAACTGACGAATTTGAAAATAATCAGGAATTGAACTGCATTCATTCATTCCCCAAAAATATTACCTTTGCCACCTGAAATCAAACAGGTAATTTCATTAGTAATGTCAGCAGATAACCGATATATGGCGCGTGGTGTTTCGGCTTCGAAAGAAGACGTACACAATGCCATTAAAAACATCGACAAAGGCTTGTATCCAAAGGCTTTTTGCAAGATCATCCCCGATATTCTGGGAGGCGATCCGGCTTGGTGCAACATTATGCACGCCGATGGCGCTGGCACCAAATCGTCGCTGGCATACCTTTACTGGAAAGAAACCGGTGACATTTCGGTTTGGAAAGGCATCGCTCAGGATGCCATCATCATGAATCTCGACGATTTGCTTTGCGTGGGCGCAACTGATAACATTTTATTATCGTCGACCATTGGCCGCAACAAAAACAGGATTCCGGGCGAAGTCATTGCAGCCATCATTAACGGAACCGAAGAACTGTGTGCCGAATTGCGCGAAATGGGTTTCAACATTTACCCAACAGGTGGTGAAACTGCCGATGTGGGCGACGTTGTGCGCACCATTATTGTCGATTCGACCGTCACCTGTCGTATGAAACGCGAAGACGTGATTTCGGCTGACCATATTCAGGCAGGTGATGTAATTGTCGGTCTGGCCTCTTTCGGACAGGCTACTTACGAAAAAGAATACAACGGTGGCATGGGCAGCAATGGACTGACTTCCGCCCGTCACGATGTGTTTGCCAATTATCTGGCGCAAAAATATCCTGAAAGTTTTAATCCGGATGTTCCGGATGAACTGGTTTATTCAGGAACAAAAAAACTTACCGAAATAATTACAGAAGTTGGTCTGGATGCCGGGAAACTGGTACTTTCTCCTACCCGCACCTATGCACCTGTAGTCAAAGATTTACTGGAAGCACTCCGGAAAAACATTCATGGAATGATTCACTGCTCGGGAGGCGCACAAACCAAGGTGCTTCATTTTGTCGATAATGTGCATGTGATCAAAGACAACATGTTTCCAGTTCCGCCGCTGTTCCGGATGATTCAGGAAGAATCGGGAACCAGTTGGCAGGAAATGTACAAGGTTTTCAACATGGGACACCGTTTCGAGGTATATCTCGCTCCTGAATTTGCTGCAAAGGTGATCGCTATTTCAGAAAAATACAACATCGAAGCCCGCATCGTTGGGCGTGTTGAAGCTGCTGAAGGCAAAAAACTTACCATTAAATCTCAGTTCGGAGAATTCGAATATTAGCTACGCTCTGCGGATTACCTAAGCTTTTGTCTAATATCTTTTATCTAAAATCTATCATCTTTATTATATGGCAGACTATTCATTACTCGAAAAATACGAATCGATCAGATATCGGTTCGAAGAAGTTGGCTCACAAATTACCGATCCGTCGGTGATGAGCGACATGAAACGCTACATCAAATTAAATCAGGAATACAAAAGACTTGAATTACTTACCAATGCGTTCAGGGAATTCAAAACTATTGTCGACAACATTGAGGCAGGTAAACAAATGCTTGCCGAGGAAACCGACGATGAATTGCGCGAAATGGCGCGTGAAGAAATCGAAACTTCTGAAGCTTTAATTCCTGAAAAGGAACAGAACATCAAATTGCTTTTGATTCCGGCTGATCCGGAAGACGGTAAAAATGCCATTCTCGAAATTCGTGCCGGTACCGGTGGCGACGAAGCCAGTATTTTTGCAGGAGATTTGTTTCGCATGTACTCCAAATTCTGCGAACGCCGTGGTTGGCGTTTGGAAATTACCAATACCAGCGAAGGAACTTCAGGCGGGTTCAAAGAAATTGTTGCAACCATCACCGGCGAAGGCGTTTATGGAATCATGAAATACGAATCGGGCGTTCACCGCGTGCAGCGCGTTCCACAAACAGAAACAGCTGGTCGTGTGCATACTTCTGCTGCTACTGTTGCTGTTTTGCCTGAAGCTGAAGAATTTGACATCGATTTGCGTGACAGCGATATCCGGAAAGATACCTACTGTTCTTCCGGTCCCGGCGGACAATCGGTAAATACAACTTATTCGGCCATCCGCTTGACGCACATTCCAACCGGAATCGTGGTGACTTGTCAGGACCAGAAATCGCAGATTAAGAACCTAGCCAAGGCAATGATCGAGTTGCGGACTCGTATTTATAATCAGGAACACCAGAAATACCTCGATGTGATTGCTTCGAAACGTAAAACTATGGTTTCAACTGGCGACCGTTCAGCCAAAATCCGCACCTACAATTGGCCACAGGGCCGTATCACAGACCATCGTATCAACCTTACGATTTACAATCTTCAGGCGGTAGTTGGCGGCGATCTGGACGAAATCATCGACAAATTACAGGTTGAAGAAAATGCAGAACGACTGAAAGAAGCAGAAATCTAGAAGAAGCCCCATCCCGACCTTCCCTGGCTGTCTGTTGATTGAAAAAACTCAACATAGCTTTATTTTATTTATCTTTGGTTAGCACCTAAATCCCGAAAAATGCAAAATACTATTCAGCCAATCGAAATTGCCATAGTTGAAAAGTTAAAATCACTAAACCCACTCAAAATCATACTATTTGGAAGTTATGTATATGGAATTCCACATGCTAATAGTGATTTAGACATCTGCATTGTTAAGAAAGAAGTAAAATCAAAATCCAAGGAGAAAAAGGAAATCAGGGAAAGGCTGAAAGAACTTGTTGTTGCTAAAGATATACTGGTTTCAAGCATCGAGGAATACAACTTCTACAAAACGCAATTTGGTTCAGTATTTATGGATATTGAACAGAAAGGAAAACTTTTATGGCCAGTTTCTTAAACCAATACGAAATACTTTACAACAAGGCAAAAGCAGATTTATTTGCGGCAAATGTTTTGTACGTTAGATTATTAGAAGGTAATTCGGATCTCGATCTTGAAGTAATTTGCTTCCAATCTCCAACAAAGCGCAGAAAAACTCATGAAAGCGGTTTTGTCTAAAAAACAAATCTACTATCCAAAAGTACATGATCTTGAAACCCTTTTAAACCTCCTGACTGAAAATTCTATTGATATAACTACGGAACAAGAATTACTGATAGAATTAAATGATTATGCGGTTGAAGGAAGGTACCTAATAATGCAAGAGGAACTTGAAAACATCATAGATATCTTCACTTTGATAACCGACATGGCAAATGAGGTAGCTAAACAAATTGGTCGTTAGATTCTTTCCTGTCACTTTTACTGAACCCAAATTCAGGAAATATCCAATAACCAACGCCCAATAACCAATATTGAATAAAAAACAAGAAATAAAAAACAGGAATGAACAAAGAACAACTTTTTGAACAGATTAAACTGAAGCGCAGTTTCCTGTGCGTTGGATTGGATACCGACATCCTGAAAATACCCCGTTTCCTGAATGAAACGAGTGATCCGATTTTTGCTTTCAACAAAGAAATTATCGACGCCACACAGGATTTGTGCGTGGCCTATAAGCCAAACCTTGCCTTTTACGAAAGTCAGGGTGTTGCAGGATGGATCAGCCTCGAAAAAACGGTACGTTACATTCGCGAGAAGTATCCTGAACAATTCATCATAGCCGATGCCAAACGTGGCGATATTGGAAACACTTCGAATCTCTATGCCCGTGCATTCTTCGATCACATGGATTTTGATGCCGTGACTGTTGCTCCATACATGGGCGAAGATTCCATCAAACCATTCATGACTTACCTCGACCGTTGGGTAATTGTTTTGGCTTTGACATCTAACAAAGGAGCTGCCGATTTTCAATACCTGAAGAATGCCGAAACCGGCGAGCAGCTTTTTGAAACCGTCCTAAAAACCTCGCAGACGTGGGGAACTACCGACAACATGATGTATGTAGTTGGTGCTACCAAAGCCGAAAAACTGGAAGAAATCCGCGAACTGGTTCCAGATCATTTTCTGTTGGTTCCGGGAGTTGGCGCACAAGGCGGAAGCCTCGAAGAAGTTGCCAAATACGGCATGAACGATAGTTGTGGATTGCTGGTCAACTCATCGCGCCAGATTATTTACGCATCAGATGGCGAAGACTTTGCCGAAAAAGCCCGCAATGAAGCGATTAATGTTCAGCTTGAAATGGAAGAATTGCTGCTGGAAGCAGATTTGTTGTAGATGGTTTATTCACAGGGTGACTCGGAGTCACCCCGTGAATAAACCCTTAGAAGATCAGCGTTAAAAGCATATACCTGCAAACCATGCCGACAAAACTGAAAAACAAAGCTTCTTTAATGCGGTATTTCAACATTCCGGCAGCAAGCGAAATTACCGGTGATGAAAGTGGCAGCAGATTAGAAAGAAATAAAGCCCAATTGCCGTATTTTCGGATTTCATTTTCCGCTCTTTCATAGCGTTTTCTTCCAATCAGTCGATCAATAATTCCGGAACTAAAGAAATAACCAATCAGGTAGTCAATTATTTGAGAAGCCATTGCAGTAGCTACGGCTACCAAATTGAGGATCAATGGATCGTACCCTGTGCGGAGATAAAAGATAAAGGCCAACTCCATAGGCATGAGCAGGAAGAAAAACAAGTATCCAAAGAAATTCACGATGGCAAAGGAAAATATACTTTGTTCTCTGTTTTCATAGATGTCTTTCCCGATGGTCAGCGATGTAATCACTATCATTACAATGATCAGAAAAACGATCATAATCAACCGCTTATAATCAATCCTTCGAGCTTTCATATTCTGATTACCCAATTAAAATAGTTTCTTCATTCAAAATTAGTTAATCATTTTGAGAATGTCAGAAATAAAACCCAAATTGCGTTGAAGTCTTTTGTTTCAACCAACGAATCTGAAATTCATGAAATTCATTGCATTAGCGTTAATCCTCCTTGTTTTTCTACCGGCATGTCAGACTAAAAAAAGTGACTATGTGAAAATCTCTGGATTTGCACAGGGTACGACCTACAACATCACCTACGAGAACTCGGAAAGCGAAGATTATTCCAATGCTATTGATTCAATCCTGAAAGCATTCGACCGCTCCATGTCAATCTACGATTCTACTTCTATCATTTCAAGAATCAATATAAATGACCCAGACATCGAAGCCGATGACTGGTTTCTGGAAGTATTTAAAAAATCGGCAGATGTTAATGCAATTTCTGGCGGTGCCTTTGATATTACTGTCGGTCCCGTTGTAAACGCCTGGGGTTTTGGAGATACTCCAATTGCTAAGCACGACACATCTTATATCGATAGTCTTCTGCAATTTGTTGGAATGGAAAAAGTAAAAATCGAAGGCAGGAAAATCATTAAAAAATATCCCGGTGTAAAAATCGATGTAAACGCGATTGCACAAGGCTATTCGGTTGATGTGGTCTGCGATTTTTTTGAAGAAAAAGGAATTCGAAATTACCTGGTTGAAATTGGCGGAGAAGTCCGTTGCAAAGGTACCAATGCCAAAGATAAGATTTGGCACATTGGTATCGATAAACCGACTGAAGGAAATATGACTCCCGGAGGTGAACTTCAGGCTATTATTGAACTGAACAACAAATCGCTGGCTACTTCCGGAAATTATCGCAAATTTTTTGTAGAGAATGGTGTGAAATACGGACATACCATCGATCCGAAAACCGGATTGCCTGCACGGAACACGTTATTAAGTGCGACAGTTGTTTGCGATGATTGTGCGACAGCCGATGCCTACGCAACTTCTTTTATGGTGCTTGGCGTAGAAAAAGGCAAGGAACTCCTTGCAAAACTTCAGGGAATCGAAGTTTATTTCGTATACAGCAATCCACAGGGCGAATATGAGGTTTACTTTTCGGAAGGAATGAAAAATATGATTGTTGAAGAAAAATAAATTATTCGTGTAAAAATCGTTTGATGTCCTTCAGCTCACCGGCTAACACCAAGGTGTCGTTTTCCATGAATTCAATTTCATTTCTATCCTCATTTTCAGCAACCTGTGCAGAAGAATATACAATCTTGAGATTTCGCTTGACGGCCACAATTTTCAAATGCGTCTCAAGTCTAAAATTAATAGGCGAAATCTTTTTACCAAAAAGTGCAACTGGCATCAGCATATCAATGATCTTGAAGGTTTCAGTAATTGTAAAAAGGTTTTGGATTCCTTTCAACGGTAGTTTCTGAGCAAGAATCCGGGCTGATTCATGTTCCGGATTAATCGTTTCTTGAATGCCAATTGCATTTAGTACAGTCAGGTGAATGGATGAACTCTCGCGGCAGATTACCCGCTTGACGCCAAATTTGCGCAGTAGTGCAGCAACTTTAACCGAAATTCCAAAATCGTCGCCGATGCAAATCACAAACACATCCGCTTCCTTGATTGGTAAAAGTCTCAAAGCATGAGGATCTGTCGCGTCCAAACAAATGGTGTTCGCGATGGTGTCTTTAAAAAATTCAACTTTATTCAAATCATCATCAACGGCAAGCACATCGTGACCTAATGAGGTAAGAACTTTTGCCAGTGAAGCACCAAAATGGCCTAATCCGATTGTTACTATATTCATCTGAAATAATGGTGTTAAAAATTGAATATCTGTTTGTTATATGAAACTCAACCTGATCAGTCAGGATCCTGAAAACCAAAGTCTAAGTTATAATTAAATTCTCTTTAGGATAACGATACAATGAAGAATTTCCATAGGACCTTACCAACGAAAGAAGTAGGGTAATACTTCCCATTCGTCCAAAGTACATGAGGATGATCAGAATATATTTGGACGGATCAGAAAGTTTTGGCGTCAGGTCGAGCGATAAACCCACCGTTCCAAAAGCGGAGAAACATTCAAAAATGATTTTTAGAATACCTAATTCACCATCAAAAATAAAGACGCCAAAAGCACCCAGGAGAATGATAAAAATGGAGAGGGTAATGATTGCAAATGCTTTATTTACTGAATATTCATGAATTTCGTAGCGATTGATTTCAATGTGATTATGCCCCCTCATTATCCTGAATGCATTCATGATAGCTATGGCAAAAGTACTGGTTTTGATACCTCCACCGGTTGAAACCGGCGAAGCTCCAACCCACATTAAAAAAATTGTAATCAGTATTGAAGGCATTGAAAGAATTGACATGGCGCAATTATTAAAACCGGCAGTTCGCGGAGTAATACTCTGAAAATACGACATGGCCATTCGGGCTTTCAAATCCAATCCTTGCTGAGTTGCATCTCTTTCGAAAAAGAAAAATGCCACACTTCCGAAAGCAATAAGAATGAAAGTTGTCAGCATAACAATTTTCGAGTTTAAAGTAATCATGTTAACCCGGTGAACATACGCTTTGCGGAACCTGAAAAATTCTCCCAGCCAAATGACCTGTGATTTACAGTAATGGTACAAGTTCAAAAGAACAGGAAATCCGATACCTCCCAATACAATAAGGTTGGCAATCCAGATCTGAACACTATAATTGGCACGAATCCGCACATCATATAAGTTATCAGTAAGTGTTGAAAAGCCCGCATTGCAAAACCCTGAAATCGAATGGAATATGGAGAATTTCAGATTATCGCTTTTTGAGCCAAGAACGTTTTCCTCGAGAGACAAATAAATAAATGCTGCACCGATTGCTTCGATTAAAAGCGTGATGAGAACCACTTTAATAAGCGATTTGAGAATATTACCGTAACTGTCCTCACTCAGGTAATCGCGTAGCATGGATTGTTCGCGTAACGTCGATTTTTCTTTAAAGAAAATTCCAAAGAAACTGGTAATCGTCATTACACCAATTCCTCCGATTTGAATAAGTGCTAAAATAATAAACTTACCAAGGAAGGTAAAACGGGTGGCTGTATCCACTGCTGTCAGCCCGGTTACACATACTGCACTGGTGGAGGTAAACAAAGCATTGGTGAAACTAATTGGAATAGTGGTTGACATGGGCATCATCAAAAACATGGCACCTGCAAAAATGATAAAAGCGAAACTAACCATGAACAACTGAGCAGGGTTGAGCACCTTTACAAGCAGATTGATCTCCATTCGCGCCAATTCGAGAAAGAACAAAAAAAATGAAACCATTTGAATCCCCGAGGTTTGATAAAGATAATATTCAAAAGTTTCACCGTAGCTAACTACAGAGCTTGGTAAAAAGAACAGGATCAGGAAAATCCCAATAACTAGTTGAGTAAAAAAAACCTTACGAACGCCGGTTTTACCTTTAAAAAAAATTGACCGGACGATATACAGCGCTCCAATGATGCTGTAACAAACCTGAAAATAACGATTGTGGATTTGAAATCTGGAAGCCTTATCCATACTGGGAAATCCAACATCCTGAATTGCCAGCACAAACAAACCAAATGTAAAAAGAAATAATACCCAATTGATAATACTTCTCAAGTTAAGAAAATCTCCACCCCATTCAAATTTCGGGAAAGACAATTTAGATAGAAACATATTCGTATAAACGACTTAAAATTAATCCAGCTTAGTGAATATCGACTCCGGAATGCAATTTTATTTATTGGAGTAGTGCAAACGAATGCAAATATACAGAGAATGAACCGAAGAAAAAGCTCTGTTCTGATAATGTTGAAAAGTGTGAGTTAATAACACGATGATGATCGGCGTTTAATCAGCCTCACCTTTGTAAAGTATTAATATTGTACTATTTTTGGCACCAATTCCGAATCAAAATAATCATCTGTTCTTAAAACCAGATATTTATCCTCTGCTAATGTTTGCATATATATCCCGATTTATTCTCAAACACAAAATATTTTTAGTTCTTGTTCTGGCCATATTGACTGCTTTTATGGCATACAAAGGCAAAGATGCTCAACTTTCTTACGAAAATGCTTCTCTTTTACCTGAAAAAGATAGTACTCGCATAGAGTACCTTCAGTTTAAAGAGCTTTTTGGCGAAGATGGAAATGTGATTGTTATTGGAGCCAAAAATCCCAAAATATTTGAACTTGACCAATTTAATGCATGGACTGACCTGACTGACAGCATCAAGAAAGTTGATGGCGTTCAGGAGGTAGTGAACTTTACCAGGGCAATCACACTTGTGAAAGATGAAGAAATACATCAGTTCAAAATCAAGCCTGTCGTCAGTGTGAAACCGACCACTCAAGCCGAAGTCGACAGTCTAAAAAATGTGATACTTAGCCTTAAGTTTTATGAGGGAATGCTCTATAATCCCACTACAAAGGCTGCTCTGATGACCATTTCGCTCGACAAAAAGAAACTGAATGACAAAGGACGACTTGCGCTGATCGATAAAATCGTAAAATCTGTTGAAGCTTACCGGGTAAAAAATAATGTAGAAATTCATTATTCAGGAATGCCATACATCCGTACGGTAACCATGCAAAAAATTAAACACGAACTTTTCCTTTTCGTTTTAATCAGCATTGCTGTTGCGGCATTCATCATGTTCCTGTTTTTCAGATCATTAAGAGTCGTATTCAGTTCTCTCCTGATTGTTGGGATAAGTATCATTTGGGTTACCGGAACGCTGGTTCTGTTTAATTACAAAATCACTATTCTTACCGGAGTAATTCCATCGCTTATAGTGATTATCGTAATTGAAAACTGCATCTATATTCTGAACAAATACCATTGGGAATTCAGGAACCACGGCAATAAACTGAAGTCGTTAATGATGGTGATACACCGCATCGGATTTGCCTCGCTCATGACCAATGCCGCTACTGCCTTGGGATTTGCCGCTTTTATTCTGGTTCCAAACCAAATGCTCCGCGAGTTTGGAGTGGTTACTTCAATCAACATCATGGCTCTGTACGTAATAAGTATCATCTTGCTGCCTATAATTCTCAGTTTGCAGGATGCTCCTTCGCCCAAACACATTAAACACCTCGACAATAACTTTTTCGGAGCTGTACTCGACAAAGTAATTTACCTGATCAGCTTCCGAAGAAACCTGATTTACAGCATCGCCGGAGGCCTGATTGTTATTGGATTTATTGGCTTGAGCATGATGAAAACCTCAGGAAAAATAGTCGATGATTTCAGAAGCGACGATCCGACTTACCTGGATCTTAAATTCTTCGAAGACAACTTTGGTGGAGTAATGCCTTTCGAGATCTCGGTGGATACAAAGAAACCCAACGGTGTATTAAACTATTCGACCATTCAGAAAATCGACCAGCTTCAGAACACCATTAACCAGCATCCCGAATTTTCAAGACCTATTTCTCTGATCGAAGTCTTTAAATTCGCCCGCCAATCGTATTACAATGGCGACTCAAGTAAATATTCGCTTCCAAGTTCGATGGAAAAAAACTTCATCTTTAGCTATATTCCTCAGGATGTAAATGGGAATGGAAGCAGTCTTTTAAAATCTTTCATTGACAGTACCAAACAAAGAACCCGCATCAGCTTCCAAATGGCTGACGTGGGAACAAATCATATGGATTCGCTGATGGCTGATATTTTGCCACAGGTTGACAGTATTTTTGATCCGGCCAAGTTCGATGTTGTTGTTACCGGAAGCAGTGTCCTCTACGCCAAGGGAACCAACTTCCTGATCCGGAATCTGTTTGAAAGCGTGATCATCGCAATTATTCTGATTTCGATTCTCATGGCTTTGCTGTTCTCTTCGTTCCGGATGATCCTGGTATCGATGGGTCCAAACATTATTCCGTTGCTGATTACTGCGGCCATCATGGGTTTTACCGGCATTCCGATCAAACCGTCAACCATCATTGTATTTAGTATTGCACTCGGAATATCGGTCGATAATGCGATTCAGTACCTCTCGCGGTACCGGCACGAGCTGAAAGTCACCAATGGCGACATCAAACAATCGGCATTAAACGCGCTGCACGAGGCCGGATTTAGTATGATTTATACCAGTATCGTTTTGATTCTCGGATTCAGCGTATTTATTGTTTCTGAATTTGGTGGAACCCAGGCTTTAGGTATCCTGATTTCGACCACACTTTTAATCGCAATGTTCTTCAACATTATGGTATTGCCTTCACTGCTGCTTACGCTCGACAAACGACTGGTAAGCAAAGCATTCACCGAACCTATGATCGAAATATACGATGAAGAAGAAACGGATGAAGCCGATTTTGACGAAGCGTTTCCGAAAGAGGAAGAAAAAAAATAAGGATTCCACCCCACGCTCACATCGATGGCTCCTTAATCAATAAAGTAAGGGACAAAGAACTGCTTGTCGTTGATTTCTTTTGTATTTTTACAAGCGTTTGATCACCTTAACAAGCTTCGCATGAAAACCATTTTTCGTTCTTCATTCCTTATTCTTTTTCTCGTTAGTTTCGTCTTTTCACTTCAGGGACAAGTAATCCGACTAAAACAATCCAATGAAACCGGCGTCTATAAGAGAAGCCAGAAGATTCGGATAACAGCTGTTCTCGCTCCGGATTCTACCGATTCACTTTTTGTAACAGTCTGGAAAAATAACGACCAGATCATCGAAAAAAAAGCACTTATTCCCGCCGGCGATTCCATTGTAATTTTCGAAAACAAGTTTAAAGAACCCTGCTCGGTAATTGTTGAGGCTAAAATGAAAGGTGTAAAACAAACTATTGGTCTTGTAGTTTCCCCGTTCAAAATTAAGACTGGAACAACTCTGCCAAAAGACTTCAACGCATATTGGGATCAGGAAAAACAAAGCCTGAATGCACTCCGGATGGAAGTGAAATCAAAAAATATGACTATTAAGGACAGCGGATATGTTTGTTTCGATACTGAGATAAATTGCACCGGACCGAAACCTATCCGCGGCTATTTTGCCAAGCCAATTCAGGCAAGAGTCCGGACACTTCCCATTGTTTTAATCGTTCATGCCGCCGGCGTAAAAGGTTCATGGTGTCGCTCCGAAACTGAGAACGCACTTAACTATGCCAGAAAAGGGGCACTCTGTTTCGACCTGAATGCGCACGGGATGTTGAACGGGCAACCCGATGAATACTATACCAATCTGGAGGCCGACGAACTGAAAGAATATTACGTGAGCGGTCTGGAAAGCAGAGAAGATTTTTACTTCCGGGGAATGTATTTACGACTACTTCGAACCATTGAATTTTTAACCCGGCAACCCGAATGGGATCGGAAACGCATCATTGTGATAGGCGAAAGTCAGGGTGGCGGACAGGCCTTGGCAGCAGCCGGACTTGATCAGAGAGTTTCCGCAATAGTGGCTACCGTCCCTGCCATGTGCGATTGGGGTGGAACTTTGGTTAACCGCAAAGGTGGCTGGCCACAACCGTTTGAACGATCGGGCGATCGGGAAAAAATGAAGCAAGTTCTGCCCTATTTCGACACGGCAAACCTCCTGAAAGATTCGAGAGCAATGATCGTTGTCGAGATTGGATTGATCGACAATACCTGCCCTTCCACTTCGGTTTATGCAGCAATCAATCAGGCAAAAGGCTCAAAAATAATTTACCCGGTTCCTTACCGCGAACATGCCTGGCCCAATGCCGAACAACGTAAAATTTGGGATCCAACGGTTTTCAATCCTAAAAATGAGTTTGTTGAAAATTTCCTGAAATAAGGAAAGTGGGCATTGATTGTGGCATGATCGCTCCGGGGTTTTACTATAAATGACAACTAATTAAACGCTCAAATTATCACCGCAAATGCAAGATTCCATATCATTCGGGTTACTGTGTTTTACTTCATTCTTCACCCTGATTAATCCGCTGGGGTCCATGCCAATTTTTATGACCATGACTTCGGAACTCGATGAAAAACATCGAAACGCCACCGCTAAAAAGGCATCAATCATTGGTTTTGTCACGATCATCATGTTTGCAATCTCGGGGCAATTGTTGTTTAATTTCTTCGGAATATCGGTAAATAGTTTAAGGATTGTGGGTGGAGTAATTTTCTTTATCATGGGCATGGATATGCTTCAGGCCCGATTAGGACAGGTAAAGATTAAAGATTCGGAAGTAAAAAGTTATGTGAGTGATATCTCAATTACTCCATTGGCGATTCCAATGATTTGCGGTCCGGGAGCCATTACCAACGCGATTGTTCTTATGGAGGATGCGACCACGATCAATTTGAAATTGATTTTATTTGGCGCCATTACAATTGTAATGTTCATCACCTATTTGGTTTTTTACAGTTCCTCGCGGATCATCAAATTTATTGGCACAACCGGGAACAATGTGATGATGCGCTTAATGGGATTGATCGTCATGGTTATCGCAGTCGAATTCTTTTTCAGCGGACTGAAACCGATTATTCTGGATATGATGAAATAAAAAGGGGAAAGAGGAAAGTGTCATTGGTCAGTATAAAAATAAGGAAAGAGGAAAAATTATCCCCGGGACTTTATCCTTATTCAGTCGCGCTTCGAAGAAGGAAAAGGAAAATGATTCAAGGCTTCGAACTTATAATTTGTAATTTGAAACTATTTGAGCGCCGGCACCAAACGTAGTCTTTCAGCAGCTTTTTCAAGGGTTTCATTGTTCTTGGCAAAACAAATCCGAACCATTTTCAGCTTATTTTTTTCGTGCAGAAAGGCTGAAACAGGAATGACTCCTACCCCAAATTCACTGGCCATACGGAAAGTAAAATCAGAATCAGTTTCATCAGAAATTCTGGAATAATCCAAAATCTCGAAATAACTACCCTGCGAAGGAATAATCTTGAATAAACTATCGCCCATTAAGCGGTTAAAATAGTTGCGCTTACCCTGATACATTTCGGAGATATCTTTTCTCGAATCTTCTGTTTGAAGATACTCTGAAAGAGCGTATTGTAAAGGTGTATTTACATTGTATATCTGGAACATTTGAATTCTCCTGAAATCGTTCATTAGCTTTTCAGGAGCAAGAATGTATGCCAGACCCCATCCGTTGATATTGAAAACTGGCCCAAATGAGGATACGATAAAACTTCGGCTGGCCAATTTTTCGTATTTCGCAACACTTTGATGTGTATTGTTATCGAATACAATAGATTCAAAAACCTCATCGCTCAGAATCACAATATTGGTTCCGTTCGTCAAATGCTGAAGCTGAACCAGGTCAGAATCGGTCAACACAGACCCGGTTGGATTGTGAGGCGAATTAATAATGATCATCCGGGTTTTCGAGGTGATCATCTTTCGTACTTCTTCCCAGTCGATATGGAAATTGGGTTGTTTCAGCGCAACGTAAACCGGACGGCCGCCATTGAGCGAAATAGCCGGAGCATACGATTCGTAAGCCGGTTCAAATAAAATAACCTCATCCTCATCTTTTACAATCGAGCTGATGGCCGTCATAATAGCCTGAACATGCCCTGCGGTAATGGTGATTTCTGTTTCAGGATTATAAACATGGTTATACAGCCCTGCAACTCGCATTGAAATTACTTCGCGTAATTCGCTGATTCCTTCGTGGGGAGCATAATTATTATAACCCGATCGAATGTATGTAGCAGCCATGTCGGCCAGCATTTCCGGACATGCGAAATCGGTGTTTCCCTGTGACAGGTCTATTGCACCGGTTTCTGTCACCAGTTTATTCACCGCAGTAAATATGCTTCCTTTTGTACTTGGTAATTTCGAAAGAGCCATGTTATAACTATTGATCAGCAAAGTTAAAAAAATATGCTATTTTGTTGCAATCTGAATTCGTTTGAATTCAAATTTAACGAATAATAAATTAGACCGGTCATCGTAAAACTTCCTTTAATACGCCCAATGATTTAATCTCACCCAGATTATCGAAGTGAATTTTGTAAAATTCAAGTAATTTTTCGAGTACAATTCTCCGTTCGTTCTGCGTATATTCAAGCGTTTCAAGCGTTGAGAAATCAACTTCAAACAACCTTGATAATAAGCTCGTTGAATGTTTGTCAGCAAACTGATTGTGCAAAGGTTCGTGGCTAACAAAAATAGCACTCTGCAAATCAAAAAAGTTGCTGATCTGCGAATTTTCATCGTTAGGATTGATCCCCAGAAATTTTGTTAATTTGAATAAAAACCAAAGATGAAAGTTACTTATTCCTGAATCGGTCAGGTCGAGAAATGTTAACGAATGGTATATAAAATTGAACAGCCCGGCATTTGGCTCCTCTTCGCGTAAACATTTATACAGAATTTCAGCCAGAAAAAAAACCTGTGAACTTTTACGGATGTCAAACGGTATTGAGGTATACGGATTATTGATCCGGGCATTTTTAAGCCGCTGAATGTCGCGACCTGCTTTGTAATACAGTTCCAGATCGAGCAAGTATAAAGACTGAAACGAAGATGCTTTTACCGATGAATTTTTGCCGTGCATTCCGCTAATAATAAACGACTGCCTTCCGTAAGCTTCGGTATAAATAGTTGCAATGAGACTGGTTTCGGAGTATTTAATTGCATGTAAAAAAATCCCCCGCGTTTTTTCGAGCACAACTACACGGTTTTAATGGATAAATAAAAGCTTGGTGATTTTCGTTTTTTCGCCCAGCGGATCGGTCATAAATACCAGATAGACTCCAGTTTTGCACCGGTTATTATTTTGGTTACGACCATCCCAAATGGCCTGTCCACCCAATGAAGTGGTTTTAAAAACCAGATCACCGCTGATGTCGGTTATTTTCACATCGGTATTGTCAACAAGTCCCGAAACCACAATCGAACCGTCATACGATTCGCGCACCGGATTTGGATACACATATACGTCACTAAATTCATCATTCCCTTCAGTAGCTTCGCCCATGTATGAAATCAATCCGGCAGCGGTTCCGATAAAAACCTCACCAGTCTTTTGATTTATGGCGATATCAGCAATGGCATTGCTGGGTAGTGGGCTATTTTCGGTATTGAAATGATGAATCTCAGTATCACCGTTTGCCGAAATCAGGTATACGCCGGAAGTCTTGGTTCCGATCCATTTCCGGTTTGCTCCATCAATGACAATAGCTGAAATGGTTTCTTTTTCGAGCAACGGATGAAAAATTCCGTAAGGCGGAATATCAAGGCTGGGTCTTGTAGCATAAAGAATATCTTCAGTCCAAATACTATGTGGATTGCTGTATACTGCAACTCCACCTGAAGTCCCCACCCATAATTCACCGTTCAGATCTTCCGCCATCGAATAAACTTCATTCATATCGGTAAAGAATTCACCTTCGGAGTTTACAAACCTGGCTACTACTTTTTGTTCTTTCGATTGATCGTTGGTGCTGTTTAAAACATACAAACCATTGCGATACACATGAATCCACTTGTCGTCGTTTTGAGTTACCACCACTTTACCAATCGAATATTTATTGGCAATCTCAGGAAGAGCGTATGCTTTCCAGGTTCCATCAGTCTGGTATTGCGAGATGACTTTGGCAACACCGGAGTTGGTTACCCAAAGGCTTCCCTTCGAATCGAAGGCCATGCCCCCGATACGCACATAAGCCGCTGCCGGCTGATCGGGCAACTGTGTTTGCAAAGTGCTGTTGAAATTATCGAATCGTTTAACAAATTTTCCGGAATTAAATTCAAGTACTCCCCCGCCCCACGATGCAGCAAAAATATGTTCCGGATCTTTGGGGTCGGTGGTCACACTAATCATATCCCTGAAATCGTTCGGATTCGGGAAAACCTGATTGTCGAAAACCGACCAACTCCCTTGATTATTCAACTTAATTTTGGGCTGATAATACAAATTGCCCCAGGCATTATCTCTTCCTCCTGAAGTAATCCAAAGATTCTGTCCACCCATTGTTAGCAAATAAACAGAGTTGTCTTCCGGACCTTCAGGAATAATTTTTTCGGATGGGGTACCCACTTTTACTAATCCATTGGCCGGATCGGCAATCCAGATCACATTCGTTGCGTCGATCACCGCGCACGAAGTTTGAATCGGTTTAACTTCAGATCCTGAAAATTTATATTCATTGACATAGCCAATTGTTTCGAACTTCGTGTCAAAAACAAAAACTTCTTCGCGACTCGAAAGGACCAAATGATTACTGTTTGATGTAAAATCTGAAACATACCTTATTTCAGGGTGAAACGCAGTCCAGACACCTGCATTTAACACAAACATTTGGTCTTCAGCATACTTATCCGGGGTATAATTCGCAATAATTTTACCTGAAAAATATTCGATGCGACTGAATTTTTTATTCGCATTCGGAATAGAAGTCTCTCTCACCCAATTGTTGTAATTCTGGAGATTGGGATCTGAAGCATTTGCTTTATAAACGCCTTCAGCAGTTGCCGCGTAAAGGAAAGAGCCATCGGTGGCTAAATCGAAAACACTGAGGTAAGCGCCATCCTTTCCGATATAATAGGTGTCCTTGATTTCCATTTTCTCAAGATTAACAACCACAATACCGAAACCACACGATAGGTAAGCCAATTTTCCGACGAACAAAATATTGTTGATGGTTTTATCGGCTGAAATTTGTTTGCGTTTGATGTCAGAAAGATTGAGAATTTTATTGTCCATCAAAATATCGATGTTGGCATTAAAATAGGTAATCATCAGCAAATCATTTTCCTTGCTGTAGGCCAGTCGTTGGCTTCCAACATCCGAAAGGCCATTGATTCCGGTCATTTTCTGAATACTGTTGTCAGTTTTATCGAATGAGAACAGACCACCCTCGGTTACACAATAGATCTTGCTTCCGGTATCAGCTACATTTTTTGCATGAGTATACGATTGATAATCAGTCCATTCGCCAATGGCAGGCTGTGCATCGACCCGAACAGATACTGAACAGATCAATAAATTAAATATCAGATATTTAAATAGCTTCATCAGGCTTTAATTGAGTTAAATATTCCACTAATTTCTGTACAGCTCTACCACGGTGACTAATTTTATTCTTTTCGCCCATCGACATTTCGGCAAAGCTGAGATGCGATTCGTCGGGCAGAAAAATTGGATCATACCCAAAACCTGTTGCACCACGCTTCTCCTCCAATATCTGCCCTGAAACTATTCCTTCAAACTGTATTTCACGACCATCAATCACCAGCGATATGATTGTTCTAAAACGAGCTTTTCGGTTTTTTATTTTAGCCATTTTCGACAAAACCAAATCCATGTTTAAGTCCGCGCTTCTTTCGGCTCCAGCATAACGCGCCGAATAAACTCCAGGTTCACCGTTGAGTGCTTCAATTTCCAATCCGGTATCGTCAGCAAAACAGCTGAACCCATATTTATTATAGATATAAAACGATTTTTCGGCGGCATTTCCTTCCAATGTCTCCTGATTTTCAGGAATATCATCGGTACAGCCAATGTCGTTCAAACAGAGCAATTCGATCGAATTGTTCAGTAAGTGTTTTATTTCCTGAAGTTTATGTGAGTTGTTTGTTGCGAATACGAGTTTCATTTGTCTAAAACAATCCGTGAATTTGTGCATCAATGCGGTCGATTATTCCGCTCAAATCTTCAGGATTATTCTGAAATTCAATACGATCGACATCAATAATCAGCAATTTTCCTGCTTTGTAGCGGTTCACCCAGGCCTCGTAACGTTCGTTCAACTGCTTCAGATAATCGATGCGAATTGAGCTTTCGTAATCCCTTCCACGTTTCTGAATCTGATGAACCAGCGTTGGAACCGTTGCTCTCAGGTAAATCAGCAAATCAGGAGCCTGAACCAATTTGTTCATCATTTGAAATAATGTGGCATAAGTATGGAAATCGCGGGTTGACATCAAACCCATGGCATGTAGATTGGGTGCAAAAATTTCGGCATCTTCGTAAATGGTCCTATCCTGAATAACGGTTTTGCTCGAACTGCGAATATCGACCACTTGTTTAAACCGGCTATTCAAAAAATAAATCTGAAGATTGAAAGACCATCGCTGCATGTCATCATAAAAATCATTCAGGTATGGATTTTCGTCAACATCCTCATAATGAGCTTGCCACTTATAATGTTTTGCGAGTAATTCTGTCAAAGTTGTTTTTCCGGCTCCGATATTTCCAGCTAAAGCGATATGCATCTGATTAAACTTTAAAATTTGAACTAAAATACGAAATTAAACAAGGAAACAAGGAAAAAGAAAAAAGGAAAAAGGAAAAAGGAAAAATTCACTAAATCACAAATCCAAAGCATCTTAAAACCTACAAGTTTTTATTCAACCCAATCAGTTGATCGAGATATACCCGATCGTTTGACAAACGCGGAATCTTATTCTGTCCACCTACTTTCCCACGAATCCTCATCCATTCATAAAACAATCCCTTTTTAGCAATTACAACATGTGGCATTTCCAGGCTAAGATTTTTATGTCGTTTGGCTTCGTAGTCCGAATTAATTGTTTTCAATGCTTCATCAAAAATTTGAATAAAATGATCCATGTCGTTGGGGAGTTTTTCAAATTCGATGATCCATTCATGTGCTCCTTTTTGATTTTCTTTCATATAAATTGGGCCACCAGTATATTCCGAAATGGATGCATTTGTTCGTTGACAAGCAATTTTAAAAGCCTTTTCAGCATTGTCAATAATTACTTCTTCTCCAAACGCATTAATGAAATGTTTGGTTCTGCCAGTGATTAGAAATCGGAAAGGGTATCGGGAGGTAAATTTGATTGTGTCACCAATAAGGTATCGCCAGAGACCTCCGTTGGTTGAAATTACCAAGGCGTAATTCTTCCCAACTTCAACATCATGTAATAATGTAGTTTTCAGATTGCCTGCCCAATATTCCTCTAAAGGGATAAATTCGTAGTAAATACCATAATCCAGCATGAGAAGCATGTCCTTCTTTTCGGGCTCATCCTGAACTCCGAAAAATCCTTCCGATGCATTATAGGTTTCCATATAACGCATTTGCGTTCCGGGTAAAAGCTTTTGGTATTGCTCGCGGTAGGGTTCAAAATTCACACCTCCATGAGTAAACACCTCCAGATTCGGCCAAACGTCCAAAATATTATCCTTTCCTGTAACTTCCAGAACTTTCTTTAAAAGAACGAGATACCACGAAGGAACTCCTGAAAACGAGGTGACATTCTCATTCAGCGAATGTTCAATGATCTTTTCGAGTTTCTCTTCAAATTCCTCAATCAGCGAAATCTCGGTTGAGGGAGTCCTGAGGAATTCGGTCCAAAACGGAATATTCTCAATAATAATGGCCGACAGGTCGCCGTAATAGCAATTGTTGTTGATGCTATTTACTTTACTGCTTCCACCGAGTGTCAATGCTTTTCCTGAAAGTATCCCTGAATCGGGGTAATTCTTCAGATAAAGAGCAAGCACATCTCGTCCTCCACGGATATGGACATCCTCCAGTGAGTCTTTACTGACCGGAATAAATTTGCTTTTTTCGTTGGTTGTTCCTGAAGATTTTGCGAACCATTTGGTTTCGCCTGGCCACAGCAGGTTTTTCTCTCCAAGCATCATCCGCTCAACAGTAGGTTTGATGTCACCGTAACACTGAATCGGAAGTTGTTCGCCAAATTCTTTTTCAGAATGAATGGATTTAAAATTGTATTTTAAACCGAATTCTGTATTCGAAGCTATATCGAGCAAGTCAAAAAGCACTTCCCGTTGAACTTCGTGCGGGTGCTTCTTAAAAAGATCAATCTGATATATCCGCTTATAATTGACCCAATTAATGATAGAATTGATTACAGGCATGCAAATTGGTTTTCAGTGCCGTCAAATTTATTAAAAAATATGATTTTTGCTGACGATAAATTCAGCTATCCTTTGAAAGGACTAAAATGACAATCGAATCGTTTGTAATGAAACCTGAGATGTTTTTTCTTATTTTTACTTCCGATTTAACTTAGCACAAATTCATTTTATGAACTACATTGATCTGGTACTTGGTATTATCCTGATAATTGCAGCAATTCAGGGATTCCGGAAAGGCTTTATTGTTGAATTGGCATCGCTTGCTGCGCTGATTCTTGGCATTTGGGGTGCAATCAAATTCTCGGATTGGACAGCTGGTTTTATTACCAAAAACACTGGCTTCCAATCCGATCACATGAGTACCATCGCCTTTTTATTAACTTTTATTGCTATTGTTATCATCGTTCATATTTTGGGAAAAGTGCTCGACAATACAGTTAAAGCTATTGCTCTTGGATTTCTGAACCGTTTGGCAGGAATTATCTTTGGCGTCCTAAAAACTGCAGTTATTCTAAGCATTTTTCTCCTGCTTTTCGAGTCAGTCGACGAAAATGTTCACATTCTACCCCAAAAGCAAAAAGCTGAATCAAAAATGTATAATCCAATGAAACAATTAGTTCCGACACTATTTCCTTTCATAAAACTTTGGGATGCCGATAAAAAATCAGACCCTGCCATCCTGCCTTTCGATTCTAAATCTAAACCTAAAACGATTTAATCATTGATTTTATATCTTTGGACGAATTTTTCAGTCAGTTTGGACAAACCCAATCAGGATTCCGTTGGGCAGACCGTTTTGAAAAATTCAGAATTTTATAGAAACCGCAATTTATTCAGATTATTACAATGAATTTTGTTGACGAATTACAATGGAGGGGCATGATCCACGATATTATGCCCGGAACAAAAGAACAACTCGATAAAGAATTAACTTCAGCATATGTTGGAATCGATCCAACAGCCGACTCCCTTCACATTGGGCATCTTGTGGGCGTGATGATGCTCAAGCATTTTCAGATTGCCGGCCATAAACCTATTGCACTCGTCGGGGGAGCTACCGGTATGATCGGCGATCCCTCAGGAAAATCGCAGGAGCGGAATTTATTGGATGAGCCAACTTTGCGCCACAATCAGGAATGCCTCAAAATCCAATTGTCCAAATTCCTGGATTTTGAATCGGATGCGCCAAACGCTGCCGAGATGGTCAACAATTACGACTGGATGAAAGACTTCACATTTCTGAATTTCATCCGTGACATTGGCAAGCACATCACCGTAAATTACATGATGTCGAAAGACTCGGTCAAAAAACGACTGGATTCCGACAGCGGTTCGGGGATGTCGTTTACCGAATTTACCTATCAGCTGGTTCAAGGGAACGATTTTTTGCATCTGTATCAGACCAGAAATACCAAACTGCAAATGGGTGGTTCCGATCAGTGGGGAAATATTACCACCGGAACCGAACTGATCCGCCGAAAAACCGGTGGTGAAGCATTTGCGCTGACTTGCCCACTGATAAAAAAAGCTGACGGCACCAAATTCGGAAAGACCGAATCAGGAAATGTATGGCTTGATGCCAAATTAACTTCACCCTACAAATTCTTTCAGTTCTGGCTAAATACTTCGGATGAAGATGGCATAAAATATATCAAAATATTTACGCTGCTTTCGGAAGAAGAAATTACCCATCTTGTTGCCAAACATACTGAAGAACCTCATTTGCGCCTTTTGCAAAAGCGGCTTGCCGAAGAAGTTACGATAATGGTTCATTCGCGCGAAGAATACGATCTTGCAGTTGAAGCTTCTCAAATCCTCTTCGGACAAGGAACTGCTGATCTGTTGAATAAATTAGACGAGGCAACATTCCTCTCTGTCTTCGAAGGAGTTCCTCAGTATAAAATATCATCGAACGTACTTAGGGCTGGTATTAAAGTCGTTGATCTTTTGGCTGAAAAAGCGATGGTTTTTCCTTCAAAAGGTGAACTTCGCCGAACAGTTCAGGGCAATGGATTAAGCATTAACAAAGAGAAAATTTCTGATTCCGAATTGATGATCAATCACAACTTTTTAATCGGAAATAAGTATCTCCTTGTTCAAAAAGGAAAGAAGAACTATTTCTTGTTAATCGCCGAATAAAATTAAGGATTTCACTATACTAAATACCGAAATGTTTCGTTAAGCTTTCGACCAAAAGAATATTCTATGACAAACTTTTTTGATAATCAAAATCTTCTGGAAACCCTCTGGAAATGGAAGAAACATTTGATTGTAGTTGGCATTCTTGCCGTTGTTTTTTCAGCTTTTTTTTCATCGTCACTTTTTATTAAGCCGAAGTACAAGTCCACTGCCCGGATTTATCCAAGTAAAAACATCTATGTTTTCAGCGATGAGTCAGAAAGTGAACAGTTACTTGAACTTATCAGTGCTCAGGATATCAAGCTGCGTGTGATTGAGGCTTTTGATTTAAGTTCAGTCTATAAAATCAATAAAAAAGACCCACTGTACCTGTCATACATCATGAGCGAATTCAATGAGAATGTTTCGTTTAAAAAAAATGAATATGAAACGATTGAAATCTCTGTTTTGGATACTGATCCGAAAAGGGCAGCAGTCATGTGCGACTCAATCATATCATTTTTGGACGAGAAGATTTTAATCATGCACCGCATTAAATATGTAGAGTCTGCCACTGTTACAAAAAAAGAATTGGATCTGATCACTCATCAAATTGATTCAGTTAAAACAAGGATGGATTTTTTGAGGAAAGAGTATAAAATCCTTAATTATGATTTGCAATCAAAAGAGTTAACTGAAGGGATGGTCGACATGATGGTTAAACAGAAGATGAATACTGCTGAAGGCAAAAAGATGGAACAATGGATGAACAACATCTCTGAATATGGTGGGGAATTTGACATTTTAGACCGACAGAAATTAATGATGATGACTCAACTTGAAGCCCTTAAAAAAATATATGACGAGGCAATTAGCGGTTCAAGCAAGAAAATTATCTATGGTCAGCGTGTTCAAAATCCTATTCCAGCCGATAAAAAATCATATCCCATTCGTTCACTGATTATATTTTTCTCAACTTTTGCGGCTCTCTTCATGGCTATTTTGGTGATTTTATTTCTCGAAAACAAAAAAAACATCTAACGGGTGTACCAGGCCAGAATTAAAATTGTTCTATTCTATCTGTTTTCAGCATTGTTTATTCTGCTGAATGCTTTCTTTCTGGTAAAGAAACATTCTATGATTATCAATGCCTTACCTCTGGTATTATTTATTGTGATGCTGGCTCTTTTTGCCTTTGATGTGCTGCTTTACCTGGTAGTATTTTTCACCCCGCTTTCACTTCCGCTCTCCGAAATTATGCCCGGACTGACATTTAATATGTCGTTACCAACAGAACCTTTACTGGTTGGAATATTGCTTGTGTTTATCATGAAGTGTTTTGCCAATGGAAAGTTTGATCGCGAGATTCTGATTCATCCGGTTTCACTGGCCATCTATTTCAGTTTATTCTGGCTAATGGTGACAAGCTTAACCAGTTCGATGCCCATTGTTTCCTTTAAGTTTTTGCTTTCACGAATATGGTTTGTTGTTGCTTTTTACCTTTTAGCTGCTAAACTTTTTGATTCAGGAAAGAACATTGAGAAATACATCTGGCTGTATACCTTACCATTACTGATTGTTATTTTTTATACCCTCAACCGGCATCTGGGTTATGGTTTGTGGGATAAGCAAGCAGCCAATTTTGTCCCAAATCCGTTTTATAACGATCATACTTCGTATGGGGCTGTCATTGCTATGTATCTGCCATTTCTATTCGGTTTTTCGTTTACCAAAATATATTCACCGGCGGTGAAAACCTTTGTTCATATCGTACTTGGAATTTTATTGGTTGGATTTATTCTCTCATACGCCCGCGCGGCATGGCTTAGTATGATTGTGGCTTTTGCGGTCTGGATTTTTATGAAGTTAAAATTACGGTTTAAGCCACTTTTTATTGCACTTTTTATTACGCTTTCCGTTGTTCTTGTTTTTCAGACTGAATTACTCATGTATCTGGAACGAAACAATACCGAATCATCGGCAAATCTCGGAGAACATATTTCATCCATGTCAAATATTTCATCGGATGCCTCCAATTTGGAACGCATAAACCGCTGGAGTTGCGCCATCCGGATGTTTGAGGACAAACCAATTTTTGGCTATGGACCAGGAACTTACATGTTTAAATATGGCAGCTACCAGTTAACTGCCGATCGCACAATAATCAGCACTAATTCGGCTGACGGCGGAAATGCTCACAGCGAATACCTTGGCCCTATGGCTGAATCGGGAATTCTGGGCCTGATTTCCTTTCTGATATTGATTTCTGTGGTTATTTATACCGCTGTTCATACTTACACCAGAACAAACGACAAACGGTTAAAAACACTTGTAATGAGCGCGCTTCTTGGGCTTATTACCTACCTTGTTCATGGAATAATGAATAATTTTCTGGATACCGATAAACTTTCAGTGCCTTTCTGGGGATTTACGGCCGTAATTGTTGCTGTTGATATTTATACAAGAAAAGCCATCCGAACCGAAACTCTATCTGAGATTAAGGAATAAAAAAAATGGCCTGCATCAAGCAGACCATTCAACTATTATAAATCAACTTTATCTTATTTCTTAACGCGTTCATAATAAGAACGGTCGCGGGTATCAATTTTAAGAAGATCACCTTCGTTAATAAACATCGGAACCATGATTTCTGCACCTGTTTCGAGTATTGCAGGTTTTAACGCGTTTGAACTTGCAGTATTTCCTTTTTCTCCGGCTATTGTTGAAGCAACAACCAGTTCGACAAATGGTGGCATCTCAACAGTCAAAGGAGTCTCGGTATCAACATGATAATTGATTTCGACAGTTTGTCCTTCTTTCATCAAATCTGCATTGTCAACCAAATCAGACAAAATAGATACCTGTTCAAATGTCTCGGCATGCATAAAGTTAAAACCGGCTTCATCCTGATACAAATATTGGTATGGACGGCGTTCAATTCGAACGACTGTAATTTTAGCTCCTGAACTGAACGTATTTTCAATAGTTCTTGCTGTTTTTAAGTTTTTCAATTTTGTTCTGACAAAAGCAGGACCTTTACCTGGTTTAACATGCTGGAAAGATACAACCTGATACAACCCTTCGTTGTACTCTATCGTCAATCCGTTTTTAATATCCGTTGTAGTAGCCATAGAAATTTTTTAAATAGATTTTAATCGGGTGCAAAAATAAA
The DNA here is from genome assembly GCA_038329265.1 of Bacteroidales bacterium. Classification (GTDB taxonomy): domain Bacteria; phylum Bacteroidota; class Bacteroidia; order Bacteroidales; family Prolixibacteraceae; genus Aquipluma. The sequence continues at coordinate 27,857 of JBBQMW010000019.1, forward strand.
GAAATATTGGTGAATCAGAAATTTCTGCCATTTTTTTCAAATTATTCACAATCAACTTATTATTGTGCTATCATTTGATTGACTCCATTTATTTTGTAAGTCTCGAGTTCGCATTTAAGGGCACCAAAAACCATATCGAATTCAGCATAAATGGGAAGTCGGTTTGCATCTTTGGTTATGTATATCTTCAATCCGTCTGACCCCTTCACCAGTTTCCCATCCGGAACTACAGGTGAAACAACATAGCACTGCTTCCTTCCAATTTTAGTGTCAATAAACTCTATTCCAAGATATTGCAACCGTATCAGAAATAATTCTTTGCCGTGATATACCGGCAATTCAACGATCTTTCCTTCAAGCAAAGCATCAAACGACTGATGTTGTCTGATGTAAAAAAATACGCTGATAAGATCATTCACATTATCCGGAACTTTCTTACGACCCGATTTTAGACTAAATAGTGAATCGTTGACATGATCATAAGTAACCTCGTCGTAGAAACGGTATTTCTGCTCTTTTACTGTCCGAACTGACTTGTATGGCAAGTATGTTATTGGATCTACCCAACTTTCAAACACATCATTGACTTCATAAATTTTATCGACTAGTCCGGTTGTCCGACCCTTCATGTGATAATGAATCGTTTGTTTCTTGTTTAGTTTTTCTTTTGTTGCAACCAAATTTGCTTTTCCTCCTTTGAGAAAACCTAACCTTAAAATGTACTCCATTTCCTCAATAGGCTGAGCATACGTTCGTAGTGCAAAAGTTAACAAAAAACAAAAAGTCGATATGAATCTCATCCCAGCAAATTTTTCTTCGATACAATGGCCACAAAATCTTTCAAATAGAACGGCTCAAAGTAAGCAACGTCTTCAAACTGGTTTTTGTTATACGATTGCCAAGCCAATTCTGACATATGTTGTGCTGAGGCTTCAATATGATCGACGAAAATCGCATTTGTTGAGTTCAAAACCTTTCGGCATTTTTCTGCTCCGTTACCAAAGAAAACAATTTGATTATCAATAAGTTCATCACTCAGAAAAGTCTCTTCAATAATGTCGGCAGCTATAGGTTTCAGAACATTGCCCTGCGAGTTTAAAAGCATCCAGAATACTTCCATCCGCCGGGCATCTATCATCGGACAATACAAAAGATTTTTATTCTCCGGAAGTCCATATTTTACCGGATTTAGCATCACATGTTTAGCCATTGCTTCCAAAGTTCCAACTGCTATCAGCGGAATGTGCCCTGCAAAACAGATCCCTTTGGCTGTTGAAACACCAATGCGAAGACCTGTGTAAGATCCCGGACCTTTACTTACAGCAACTGCATCCAGATCAGAAGGTTTGACATCATTTCGCTTCATCAGGTTTTCAGCAAATACAGTTACAAGCCGGGCATGGTTTTGTCCTTCCTTCGATTCAATCAAATCCATAATCTGGCCGTTATTTGCCAGAGCCACACTACATACTTCAGTAGAGGTTTCGATAATAAGAATTACTGCCATTTCTGATCGGTTTTAAGCGCAAAACTATTCAGAATAAACAAACGATTCGATGTTTTGTGAAAAGAAATCTAAACTTTTATGCTATTCAGAATATTATTGGTCTTTTATCCTGAATAGTTCGCTCAATTATATTATTTTTAAATTTTATTTCCACAACCTAACGCAGATGTATCATACTGTAATTATTGATGATGATCAATTGGCACGGCGAGGACTTCGAAGAATACTCGAACAGAATTTCAAGGAAGTTGAAATCCTAGGAGAAGCAGACTCGGTTGCCTCTGGTCTATCGCTAATAAATGAAGTTGATCCTGACCTGGTCTTTCTGGATATAGAAATGCCTGATGGGACTGGATTTAGCCTACTGGAGCAACTTTCAGGTGTAAACTTCAAAGTCGTTTTTACAACTTCGTACAGCGATTATGCCATCACTGCTTTCAAATACTCAGCATTCGATTACATTGTAAAACCTGTTTTGATTGAAAACGTTCGGGCTACGATGAAACGGATTAATGAAATACCTGTACTTAAAGAAAAAGAAAGAGTTGAAGTTCTCAAACAAAATCTGATTCATAACGATTCTGGTGATGCAACCATTGCTTTACCCGAAATTAATGGGTTTTCGATTGTAAAAGTCTGTGATATAATTCGATGTGAAGGTGAACGAAATTATTCACGGATTTATTTTAAAAATGGTACGTCCACCCTTATCAGCCGCACATTGCTCGATTTCGATAATTTATTGGTTTCACATGGATTCTTCAGAATTCATCGTTCGCATCTGATCAGTTTAAAAAATGTTAACCGGTATCTGAAAACTGATGGCGGATTTGTAGAAATGATGGATAAAACACAATTGCCCGTTTCTCCAAAATTTAAAGATGAATTGCTTAACCGATTGTTATACAACCGTGTGTAACTATTTCTAACAGAATGATTATAAGCCTGGGCTAGCCGTTCAGGTTTTAGTTTTTATACCTACTTCAAGTATGTACACAATCAACGAAATTCAATCACTTATCTCCATTGAAATAGAAAAAGAGATTGCTCTGATTAATCGAAATGAACCTAAAAATCTATATGCGCCCATCGCTTATTCGCTGACGATGGGAGGTAAAAGAGTGCGTCCGGTGATGGTTTTGCTGGCCTGTAATCTTTTCAGCAAAAACATTGAACAAGCAATTCCTGCAGCAATGGCCATTGAGGTGTTTCACAATTTTACACTTTTGCACGACGACATCATGGATCAGGCCGAAATGAGGCGTAATTCTCAATCAGTCTATAAAAAATACAACCAAAATATTGCGATTTTGTCAGGCGATGCCATGTCGATTTTGGCCTATAATTATTTACTGAAATATAATTCTCACGAAGCTTCGGAAATGATGAAACTGTTTTCGCAAACCGCACTCGAAGTTTGTGAAGGACAGCAACTGGATATGGACTTCGAAAATAAAATGGACGTTTCGATTACTGAGTACCTGAATATGATTCAATTAAAGACGGCAGTTCTTCTGGCCTGTAGCTTTAAACTGGGTGCCCTTGCCGCAAAAGCGCCTGAAGAGTCGGCCAATTTGTTATATACTTTTGGGCTGAATCTTGGAATTGCATTCCAGCTTCAGGACGATCTACTCGATGTTTTTGCCGATCAGAGCAAGTTTGGAAAAAAAATAGGCGGTGATATAGTAGCAAACAAAAAGACATTTCTGTTGTTAAAAGCACTCGAATTATCGGATGATCAAACAAAATTTCAGATTCAGGATTGGATTTTACGAAGTGAATTTGATGAAAAAGAAAAGATCAATGAAATAAAAAATATTTATAAAAACCTGAATGTTAAAACTATAACCGAAGATTGCATCAACAAATACTATCAAACCGCAATTCAAATTTGTGATCAAATCGATCTGCCGGGAGAAACAAAAACAGAATTGATTGATCTGGCACAAATGATCATGAACCGTGACCATTAATAAAAGAAACAAGTTATATTTGTCCTGATACGTTTCCTAAACAACAGGACCCTTTCATTGATAAAAAATATTTTTCAACTCGCTTAAATTAAATTATATGGCTCAGAATATTGGAAAAATTTCTCAGGTAATCGGACCAGTAATCGACATTACTTTCGATCAGGAAGGCAGTGTACTTCCCCGAATATACGATGCGCTTGAGATTGTAAGGGAAGGACAAGCCAATCTTGTTCTTGAATGCGAACAACATATTGGTGAAAATACGGTTCGCGCCATTGCGATGGACTCCACCGACGGTTTTCGTCGTGGCATGGAAGTGATAGCTACCGGCAAACCAATCACTATGCCTAAAGGCGAAATTGTGCTGGGTCGCTTGCTTAATGTGACCGGCAATCCGGTTGACGGAATGGAAGCACTTCCAAAAAATGGTCTCAGCATTCACAACGAACCACCTCTTTACGAAGATTTGACTACCGAAACAGAGGTGCTTTCTACTGGTATTAAAGTAATTGACCTCATTGAACCCTATGCCAAAGGAGGTAAAATTGGTTTATTTGGTGGTGCCGGTGTCGGTAAAACAGTACTTATTCAGGAATTAATAAACAATATCGCTCTTGCTCACAGCGGCTTGTCGGTTTTTGCCGGTGTTGGCGAACGTACCCGTGAAGGAAACGATTTACTTCGCGAAATGATCGAAGCTGGAATTGTCAACTATGGCGACGAATTCAGAAAATCGATGGAAGAAGGCAACTGGGACCTCACCAAAGTTGACCCTGTTGCTCTCAAAGAATCAAAGCTTGCTCTTGTATTTGGTCAGATGAATGAATCTCCCGGTGCCCGTGCCCGTGTAGCGTTATCAGGACTAACAATTGCTGAAAGCTTGCGCGACGGCGATGGTTCTGCAGGAAAAGGCCGCGATATCCTTTTCTTTGTTGACAATGTGTTCCGCTTTACTCAGGCCGGATCGGAAGTATCGGCACTGCTTGGACGTATGCCTTCAGCGGTGGGATATCAACCAACTCTGGCGACTGAAATGGGTATTATGCAAGAACGCATCACTTCAACAAAGAACGGATCAATTACTTCAGTGCAGGCAGTTTATGTACCTGCTGATGACTTAACCGATCCTGCTCCTGCCACCACATTTGCGCATTTGGATGCCACCACAGTATTGAGTCGGAAAATCTCTGAATTGGGTATTTATCCTGCAGTTGATCCATTGGATTCCACTTCACGAATTCTGACCCGCGAAGTTGTTGGCGACGAACATTACGACTGTGCTCAACGGGTTATCATGATTTTGCAACGCTACAAAGAATTGCAGGATATTATTGCTATTCTGGGTATGGATGAATTGTCGGAAGACGATAAACTGATTGTTTCCCGTGCACGCAGGGTTCAGCGATTCCTTTCCCAACCATTCTTTGTGGCTGAACAATTTACCGGATTAAAAGGACAGCTTGTTTCGATTACAGATACGATCAAAGGGTTCAACATGATTATGAACGGTGAGGTTGATCAATATCCTGAAGCTGCATTTAACCTGGTAGGAACCATTGAACAGGCCATCGAAAAGGGCGAAAAATTACTGACTGGTGCATAATCACATCCGCTTTGTAAGCACTTGATTTTGAACTTCTAACTTCGAACATTTAACTTTAACACATGCTACTCGAAATAATCACCCCCGACAAGCGCATCTATTCAGGCAAAATCAAACTAGTTAAATTGCCCGGAAGTAAAGGTGCTTTCGAAATACTTGAAAACCACGCCCCAATTATTTCAAGCCTTGAAAAAGGTACGATTAAAATAATTGAAGAAAATGGGCAGGAACTATTTTTTGAGGTGGATGGCGGTGTTGCTGAAAACAAAGACAACAAAATAATCGTACTTGCAGAGTCGGTATAGCTGACTGATGCAATAAACTCATTATATTTAAACCCTGAAGTTCTATCCACTTCAGGGTTTTTACGTTTTGAAGAAAAAATTTCTCATAATACGCTTTAGTTCTATTGGCGATATTGTTCTCACTTCGCCGGTAGTTCGCTGCCTGAAAAATCAATTTCCGGAGGCTGAGGTTCATTTTTTAACCAAAAAGAGGAATGCCGATCTTTTATTGGCCAATCCTTATGTCGACAAAATCCATTTATTCAGTGATTCACTATCGGATACGATCAGAGAACTTCAGTCTGAAAACTTTGATTTTATTATCGACCTGCATAACAATCTTCGAAGTTTACGGGTCAAACTTCGACTAAAGGTCAAATCAATCAGTTTCAACAAGCTCAATATACGTAAATTGTTGTTTACCCGGTTTAAGATAAATGCGATGCCTGATGGGCACATTGTCGACCGGAATATGGAGACTTTAAGTTCATTCCATGTTCAGAACGACGGAAACGGTCTGGATCATTTTATTCCGAAAGAAGATGAATTCCCTATTTCTGAATTGCCCGAAAATTTCAGAAATGGGTATGTGGCTTTGGTTCTGGCTGGAACCTATGCGACAAAGCGAATGCCTGCCGAAAAGTACCGGAAACTGATCTCAGAAACGAAGTTCCATTTTCTGTTGCTTGGAGGAAAAGGTGAAATCCATGTTGCGGCTGAGATTTTAGGATGGAATACTGGTAATGTTTTAGATTTTACTGGAAAACTTCGGCTTAATCAATCGGCTTCGCTGGTCAAAAATGCGAGACTGGTGATCTCGAATGATACCGGATTGATGCACATTGCAGCAGCCTATCACAAAAAAATATTATCGATTTGGGGAAATACTTCTCCGCGATTGGGTATGTATCCCTATCTGCCTGACGAAGGTTCAGAAATTCTCGAAGTTCAGGGTCTAACGTGCCGACCTTGCTCAAAATTGGGGTATAACGAATGCCCAAAAAAACATTTCAGATGTATGAATGATATTCCTGAAGATCGCATGATTAATTGGGTAAAAAGGAATTTTTAAAATTTCAAACTAAACACCGTTTCATTGTTTGGAACCGATCTTACCTGAAGGCTACCACCATGCAATCGCATAATTTGGCGCGAAAGGCTGAGGCCAATTCCTGAACCATTCTCGCGGGTAGTAAAAAACGGGACAAAGATCTGCTCCATAATATCAGTTGGAATTCCGGGACCATTATCTATAACTCGAAGCTCTGGCCTATTTTCTGAATTTATTCCGGCACTGATCTGGATTTTTCCATCCGGATTCTTCTCATTCGCCTCCACAGCATTCTTCAGCAGGTTCAGCAGTACCTGCGAAATCAGGTTTTCATCAGCAAAAAGCTCCATTTCAGGCGGATTCACAGTAACCGTAAGTTTCACTTTATCATTGTTCTCGAGCGAAAAGTACAATACTTTGATTCGGTCAACCAGATCGGTAACCTTAAATATTTTCCGGTCAGGTTTTGGCAGGCGCGTTAGTTTTCGGTACGATTCCACAAAAAGCATTAATCCATTTCCTTGTTCTTTTATAACATTCAGCCCGCGAATAGTGATTTGGATGGTATTTTCATTGACCTCCTCCGGAAGTGCCGGACGTCCGTCAATCGTGAAATATTTTGTAAGGCTTTCAGAAAGTGAAGTGATTGGTGCAATCGAGTTCATAATTTCGTGCATCAGTACACGAATCAATTTCATCCACGAATCCAGCTCTTTTTCGTCCAGTTCGTTTCTGATATCCTGAATGGAAAGCAGGATCAACGAGTCATTTTTAGTTTTAAACGAAGTTGCTTTTAACGACAATTCAATAGTTCCACGTTCAGTTGGCATTGAAACCAGTTTCTGCTCAAAAGGCCTTATCGCTTGTACCGCCTGAAAAAGATTACGGTTAATGCGTTCCAATTGATTGATGTGTGTAAGCACCTCAACAGCAAGCATTTTTTTTGCAGCAGAATTGGCATGAAGTACAAAACCTTTGGAATTAAAAGTTATAATTCCAGTTGCCACATGTTCAAGTAAAGTCTTAAAATACTGTTCACGCTGTTGGTTTTCGATTTTTAATTGCTGTATTTGCACATTAACCTTATTTAAACTCTGGTACAATTCACGGATAGGTTTCCCTGAAATATTGGTTGGAAAGAGCAATGACGAATCGTTATTTTGTATCGATTCCAGGAAATATTTCATCTTCCTGTTGGTGGTATTCAGATAGTTAATCAGGCCAAAAACCATCGGAACCTGCAGAATAAGACATAACGAAGCAAGCGTAAACGAACTTTCGGCAAAAGCCCACCCTGTAAGCAAGGCAAACAAAACGATCAAAAGCACTCTGAAAATAATTTGGAAATATAGATTTCGACTGATCATTGTCCTGATTTTTTAATCTTGTTATAAAGAGTCTGTCGGGTAATTCCTAACTGATCAGCAGCCGCGCTCAGGTTTCCGCCGCTTTTTTCAATCGCAAGATTGATCATCCGTCTCTCCATTTCTTCGAGCGTCATTTCAGGAGTAATATTCTTTCCTGAAACAATGGGGCGCATAAAGAAATCATCGGGTTTCAACACATTGTTTTCACTCAGAATTACTGCTTTTTCTATAGTGTGCTGCAACTCGCGAATGTTCCCCGGCCACGAATATTTCAGGAGTTTTTCTTGTGCCTTCTGATTAATTTTCAGGCCCGGTTTGTTGTATTTCGATGAATATTTTTTCAGAAAAAATTCGGCAAGTACCAGAATATCATTTCCCCGTTCGCGCAGTGGCGGAACTTCAATCTGAATAGTATTGATACGGTAAAGCAAATCCTCCCTGAAATGTCCATCCTGAACCATGCTTTCCAGGTTTTTGTTGGTCGCACAAATCAGCCGGATATCAATGGCCACAATTTGATTGGATCCAATGCGCGAGATTTGCCTGTTCTGAATAGCAGCCAGCAATTTTGCCTGAAGGTGAAAGGAAAGGTTGCCGATTTCGTCGAGGAAAAGGCTGCCTTTGTCGGCCACTTCAAATTTTCCGGGACGATTCTCTCGTGCATCGGTAAAAGCGCCTTTCACATGGCCAAAAAGTTCGCTTTCGAACAAAGTTTCGGTAATCGCTCCCATATCGACACTCACCAAAACTTCTTCACTGCGGTTCGAAAGCCGGTGAATTTCCTGCGCGATCAGTTCCTTGCCTGTACCGTTTTCGCCGGTAATCATCACATTGGCATCGGTTTTTGCTACTTTTCGTACCAGGTTCAGCACGTTCATCAGCTTAGGCGATGAGCCCACAATGAATTTCTGTTCGCGGTTAATCTCACTTTTCAGCCCTTTTTCCTTTTCTTTCAACTGACTCACTTCTTTTTTAGATAAGTTGAGTTGAAGTGCTGACTTCAGCGTGGCTATCAGTTTGGCGTTATCCCAGGGTTTCAGCACAAAATCGGTAGCTCCGGCTTTCAGTGCTTTCACGGTCAGTTCAACATCACCATAAGCAGTGATCATTACGACTGAAATTTCCGGATTTGTCTCCTTGATTCGGTTTAGCCAGTAAATTCCTTCATTACCCGTGTTGATTCCGGCATTGAAATTCATATCGAGTACAACCAGATTATAATCCTTTTTTCGCAGTTCGGAGGGAATCTGGTTGGGGTCGGAAAGCGTGGTGACTGTTTGAAATTCGGTAGCCAATAAGATTTCGAGCGCACTCAAAATACTTTTATTGTCATCAACGATCAGTAGATTTCCTTTGGCCATTTTTTCTTTAAAGGTAAACGACTTCAAATTTAAAATCAAGAGAGTGTAAATATTTTTGACAATCTATTGTCAATTATTTTTACCGCATATTGTATTGTTCCATTGTAATAATTCTGATTATCTGCCAGATACATCTTTGGCACTATTCTGGCATTCAAAAAGTAAAAGCCTAAAAAATGAAGTCAAAAGAATTAATAATCCTGAATATATTACTGTTCTTCCTTGGTTCACGCCTCAGTGCGCAGGAAAGCTGGTCACTAAACGATTGCATTAAATATGC
>JBBQMW010000020.1:0-35020 GCA_038329265.1 Bacteroidales bacterium
TACCTCGCCCCTTCTACTCGTAGAGAGGGGAAAAGCCCTGCTTGCGGGGCTTGGGGGTGAGTGGGAAAAATTATAAACCACAAACTATCCTGATCAAAAATCAAGGTTAGGTACAAAAAGGGAAAAATGTCGTACACCCATAGGAAAAGTATCTATTGACTCTTTTTTTTGATTGGAACAATCCGATTTTCAGTTCGTACACAAAAGTGAATAATTCTGAAAGGAGGTAAGCCATGGGAAAATTAGACATTAAAAACAGTAGCTTTCTTTGGGGTATAGGACTTCTGGTATTGGGGTTTTTAATCTTTGTTGGCATCAATAATTCCTTTCGATACCTGGGATTTGTATTTCTGATTGTTGCCATTATCTATTTCATTCGAATCTTTAATTTAAAATCGAATGATACAAACACTGAGAATTATAAAAGTAAGACCCGCGAACAAGTCCAAAAGTATCAGCAAAAATAATTAGTTTAATGCGCTCAACTCACAAAAATCCGGAAGATGATCGAATGGTCATACCTTCCGGATTTTTTCTTTTATCGACTCCCCATCGTTTGAGCGATAACGATACCGGTCCTGATTCGGGAAGTGTGTATTGGTTGCCTCAATAATTTTGCAGTTGCGAAAACAACCCGGGGTTAAATATTAATCTTTAGTGAAGTTAGACAATTGACCTTTCATTGGTCAAAATGCACTGTTCGACTAAAAATTCGATCAGTTCATAAATTTTCCAAATAAATATTTGGTTTAATAATCAATCTGTCATAACTTAGTAAGCAAATAGGTTAATGTTCACTTCATCTGACTGTTAATTTTGTTAAAAATCATTTCTCCTTTCTATCAATATTAAAATTCAGTGAGCATTGGGCTATTTTTAACGTGCTTTTGGAAAAGTACATTGTGCGCCGGGAAACAGTTAATATTCATCCGCAAACTATATGCGCCCGTTTAGCGATTGAATGCGTCGATTTAGAACCGTGCAGTATGAGTTTCGCGATTGTAAATGTCGATTCAGAATCTTGCAGAGAAAATTTAGTGATTGTAAGTGTCAATTTATAACCTTACAGTGCGAGTTTAGCGATTGTAAGTGTCAATTTAGAACCTTGCAGTATGAGTTTAACGCTTGAAAGAATCAATTTAGAAACTTGCAAAGTGAGTTTAACATCTGAGAGCATTCAATTAGAAAGGTTCAAAATACATTTGGGAAATGACAGCAATAATTTAAAAATAAGTGAAACGGTAATATATTACTGAGACAGTTCTATTCATTAATCAACTAACAAAAAGTAAAATGACAAAAACAGATGAAAACAAATTGGTGATGCTGAAGGCGGTGTTGAGCTTGTTAAAACTGTACCGCTCCGATTGGCAGAATACAGCTTCTTTTGTTGAAGCTGTAGCCGAACTCGAATCGATTATTGCTTTAATCGATGCTACCCGTGAGACTACAGAAACTGATCAATCGGGTCCTGTTACTGAAAAGAAAACGATCAAGGAAATGCTTATTGACAAAGCATTTGAAATTCTCTCCCAATTATCGGCACTGGCAGCTAAAAACAAAGATGAGGTATTACAGGGCAAGGTGAATTATACCAAATCCGACTTACAAATCATGCGTCAAAGCTTATTGACTTCTACCTGCAAAAGCACTGTAAAAACCGGACGTGATAATTTAGTTTCTTTGGGCATCTACAACGTTACCAGTATTGATCTGGACACTCTTGAGAATCTGAATACAAGCTTCGAATCGCGGTTGCCTAATTACAGAGTTTCTGTATCGGGCAGAAAGGCAGAGAATGCAAATCTGCATGCTTTTATAAAAAGCGGTATGAATCTCGTGAAAGAACAGATTAGCCGAATGATGGTACGTTATGAATCCCTAAAACCTACTTTTTATGCCGCTTACCTCAATGCCATTATCGTGGTTGATTATGGGACCCGTCACGAAAAAGTGGAAAATTCGGTAACTGATCCGAATAAACCGACTCCATAGGATTCATTGTTGTAAGGATGGAATTTATTCCATCCTTACAACAATGAACCGAGCCTACGACTCTTTTTTGAATTCAGTCTCGGCCGAAATAAAAATATTTTAACAACTTTGTTCTGCTACCAGGCAAATAATGGCAAATCTTTCATCATTACATTCACCCTTTTGCGAACTAAAAGAATAACTTCTTCGCTTTCAATGTTGCTTAATACCTCATCAATCAGATCAACGATCACGGGCATAAATTCTTCTTTTAAACCGCGGGTTGTGATTGCCGGAGTTCCGACACGCAATCCTGAAGTGGTAAATGGCGAACGGCTGTCGAACGGAACCATATTTTTATTGATGGTTATATCGGCGCGTACCAATGCATTCTCAGCTTGCTTTCCTGTAATATCCGGAAATTTAGTGCGTAGGTCAATCAACATCGAGTGGTTGTCAGTTCCTCCTGAAATTACTTTGTACCCTTTGGCCATAAAGGCTTCGGCCATCACAGAAGCATTCTTTTTAACTTGGGCCTGATAAACTTTATAAGATGGATCAAGTGCTTCGGCAAACGAAACGGCTTTCGATGCAATTACATGTTCGAGCGGACCGCCTTGCTGACCGGGAAACACCGAGAAATCGAGTACCTGCGACATCATCTTGGTCACACCTTTCGGAGTTTTGAACCCAAACGGATTTTCAAAATCTTCGCCCATCAGAATGATACCACCACGCGGACCACGCAACGTTTTATGAGTTGTTGAGGTTACAATATGTGCATGTTTTACCGGGTTTTCGAGCAGCCCGGCAGCAATTAAACCTGCAGGATGAGCCATGTCAATCATCAGCATGGCTCCGACATTATCAGCAATGGCGCGCATCCGGGAATAATCCCATTCGCGCGAATAAGCCGATGCACCGCCGATAATCAATTTTGGTTTGTGCTCCAAAGCTAAAGCTTCCATTTCGTCGTAATCAACCAATCCTGATTCTTCTTTCACATGATAAGCAATCGGGTTGTATAGAACTCCTGAAGAGTTCACTGGAGACCCGTGCGAAAGATGACCGCCATGCGCCAAATCCAAACCTAAAAAGGTATCACCTGGATTCAGGATTACAGCTAAAACTGCCGCATTGGCCTGAGCACCGGAGTGTGGTTGAACATTGGCATAAACAGCACCAAACAATTCTTTGATACGGTCGATGGCCAATTGCTCTGTCATATCCACAAACTGGCAACCACCGTAATATCTGTTTCCGGGATAACCCTCGGCATATTTATTTGTCATCACCGAGCCCATTGCTTCCATCACCTGTTCACTGACAAAATTTTCGGAAGCAATCAGTTCAATTCCGCCAATCTGGCGTTGACGTTCTTTTTCAATGATTTCAAATACTTTGGTATCTCTTTCCATTGCAGTAAAATATTGGTTAAAATTGAAGTGTCAAAGGTAGCATAAAATCAGGCTGACTTAAAAATGAAGTTATTCAAAAAATGAGGTACTTTTGAACAATTAACCATTCACTTTGGTATAAAATGCAAAAAAAACCGTTACTATTTGAAGCCGCATGTATTTTCAGTATTGTTGGAAGCAGCATCGGATTTGTAAGTATGTTCATAGCGACCTTCTTTTTCAGTTCTGTTACTGAAAAAATAACGATGCTCACCAACATCACTGCTACTGAAAAACTTAGTCCGATTTATTTTGCCTTGCTCATGGCCGCTTTCAGCGTTTCACTGGCGGGTGCCATTAAGCTCTACCGAATGCAACGGGTTGGAATCTATTTCTATTTAACGGCTCAGGCACTAATTCTTTTTTTACCTGTATTTTGGTTGGGGAACAATGCGCTGTCAGCATCCAATTCAGTTTTCACCATCCTGTTTTCAGGAATATATCTTGCCTATTATAAAATCCTGAAGGTTTGATTTCCTGAAGATTTGATTTTTTATCATATGCATTCAGACGCATCAAGTATTCGGTATTATTCATACGACAAATCGGCCATCGTATCGCGGTAAGCTGAAAATACGCGGGCACGGGAAATGAATCCGATGTATTTGCCATCATCCAAAACAGCCAGATTGTAACGCCCGCACGTCTTGAATTTCTCAACAATCAGATCCATCGGATCGTTGGGAGAGATGAAGAATTCGGGCATATACATCAAATCCCTGACACTAATCTTTTCATACAAATCATGCTCAAACATTAAATTCCTAACATCGTTCATCTTGATCATTCCGACCATCATGCCGTTTTCGTCAACCACCGGAAAAAGGTCGCGTTTCGATCGGGCAATAAAATAAGTCAGTTGTCCAAGATTTAAATCGGGCGATATAATTTCGAAATCATCTTCAATCAGCTCTTTGGCATTCATATAATGCATGGCAGCCTTGTCTTTATGGTGGGTCACCAGTTCACCCATTGCTGCCAGACGTATGGTGTAAATTGAATGTGGTTCGAAACGTGTGATTGTAACATAAGCCACCGTTGCCGAAATGATTAATGGAATCAACAACTGATAACCACCTGTAATTTCGGCGATCAGGAAAATACCCAGCAAAGGCGCATGCATAACTCCGGCCATTAATGCGCCCATGCCTGCAAGTGCAAAATTGGCGTGAGGTAATCGCAAGCCAAAAAATGTATTCAACGAAAGTGAAACAATATATCCGCCAACAGCCCCCATAAACAATGTTGGAGCAAAAATTCCGCCAACTCCCCCACTCGCTGTCGTTATGGCCATTGCCACAACTTTTAGGAAAAGGATCATGACCAAAATAAGCAGCAAAAATTTCGGTTCAGATTTATAATCGAAAAAAATTGAATTATTGAGTAAATCGGCACCATGACCAACAAATATTTTATTGATAGACTCGTATCCTTCGCCCCAAAGGGACGGAAAAATAAAGACGATCAGTCCTAATGAAATTCCTCCTATAATTAACTTGGTATAACTATTCTGAATTCGTCTTTTAATGTAATTTTCTAGAGACATGGCAGTTCTGGTAAAATAAAGTGAAATGAAGCCACTTAATATTCCAAGCAAAACATAGTACGGAAGATTATTTGAATTGAATTGGCTGGTTATATCGAAATGAAACAAGACTGCGGATCCCATGAAGAAATACGCAAATGTTGCCGCTGTAATTCCTGAGATTAACAACGGAATTAAGGATGACATGGTTAAATCGAGCATTAAAACCTCTAATGTGAACATGATTCCGGCAATCGGGGCTTTAAAAATTCCGGCAATAGCACCAGTAGCTCCACAACCAATCAGAAGCCTAACCTGATTTTGATTCAGGTTAAATTTGCTTGAAATATATGAACCGATTGCGGAACCCGTATAAACAATGGGTGATTCTGCTCCAACCGAACCACCAAATCCGATTGTAAATCCGCTGGTAATCATCGACGAAAACATGTTGTGTGCCTTAATATAACTTCCCTTCTTCGAGATTGCTGATAGAATCTTTGAAACTCCGTGAGTAATATCGTCTTTAAACACATATTTAACAAGCAAAACGGATATCAGAATTCCCAACATCGGAAATGCCAAATAAACAATACTTTCGTCTGAAACTTTTAAATTACTGGTCAGGAAAAGGCTTACATAGTGAATAAAACTTTTAAGCATGAAGGCAGCAATACCTGCCAGCAAACCAATCAGCAAACTGAGGATGTAGATTCGATTTTTTTCTGAAATTCCTGATATTTTTTTTTGTAGCCTGCTTTCCATTTTGAGAACGAACTTTATTTACTTTTCTTTTTAAATGCATCTTTCATGCTCTGCCAGAATGGTTTTTTTTCAGATTCTGCTTCTGGTTTCACATTTTCTTTCTTCTGTTCAGTGCCTGTTTTTTCTTTCATTTTCAGGTCCGATTCTTTTTTGATATCCCTTCTACCAAATAAATCATGAATAAAACCTCTTAACCCGACTTCAATAACCTCACGATAAGGCGGAATGTCCATCATAGCCAGACTTTCTTCGGAAGGCGATTCGAAGGAACTAAATCGTATACTCTGAAATTTACTCTGGCGCAAAATCTGACTGAAAAAGCTTCCAACAATTGGCAAAGCAGTTCGTCCGCCAGCGCCTTCGCCCAATGAGCGGAAATGAATGGATGGATCTTCTCCCCCAACCCATGCACCTGCAACCAACCTGGGGGTCATTCCAATAAACCAGCCGTCAGCTTGGTCCTGAGTTGTTCCGGTTTTTCCGGCAAATTCAGAATCAATTCCCCAAACCGAACGGATTGTACTTCCGGTTCCATCGTTTACAACAGACTTAAGCATTCGGGTAATGATCCGGCAATTCTCGGTTTGTGCAACCTGCTCATCAGGCTGAATATTCTGAAACTCTTCGAGTACTTTTCCTGAATTTGATTCAATCGCTTTCAAATAAAATGGAGTCACTTTTCGTCCGCCATTTACAATTTCAGAATAAACACAAACCATTTCTTCGAGCGAAACAGATGCCGCACCAAGCGCCAGTGAAGGATACTCAGGCAAATCGGAGTCGATTCCCATTCGTTTTGCCAAATCCACCACATTCGATATTCCGGCCTGCATCAATACGTCAACCGCAATGGTATTGATCGATTTGGCCAATGCGCCTTCCATCGAATAATAGCCGGTATAATCATCATGAGAGTTTTCGGGTGACCAATTGTCGTAGGCTTCATAAACCTTCTTTTCGTTGGCGAAATAAGTATCGGGTGAAATTCCTGCTTCCAAAGCACCTAAATAAACAATAGGTTTAAAAATTGATCCAACCTGAAATTTGGCTCTAACATGATCGTATTTAAAAAAGCGAAAATCGTTTCCTCCAATGTAAGCTTTTAATTCTCCTGAAGTTGGATCCATGGCCATAAAACCGGTGTTGAGAATCTTCAGATAATACTGAATAGAATCCAACGGACTCATTTCTACCAGTTTATTCTCATTCCAGTCGAACAATGAAACAGAGGTTGGCGTGGCAAATATTTTTCGGATCTGATCATCAGGAAGTCCAGTTTTTTTAAGTGCCCGGTATCGGTCAGATCGCTTCATAGCTCGGTTCACCACCGACTGATCTTTTCCCCAAGGTTTATTTTTTCCCCAACTGGCATCAAAAACATCCTGAAGGTTTTTCATTTGCTCCGAAACAGCTTTTTCAGCGGCCAACTGCATATCAAAATCAATGGTGGTTCTAACTTTTAAACCATCGGTAAACAAATTATAGGTGGTTTGATCTTCTTTCAGATGATCGTCGCACCAGACTTGAAGAAACGGACGAATTTTCTCCATGAGGTAAGGTGCGGGTCCTTCGTTGTAGGTGATTAAATTATAGGAAAGCTCCATAGGTTCCGCTTTATACAATTTTGCTTCTCCTACCGATATGTAATTGTTTTTCAGCATTTGGTCGATCACAATATTGCGTCGATCGAGTGAGCGTTCCGGATTTTTTCGGGGATTATAACTGTTATTGGCTTTCAGCATTCCAACAAGAGTCGCCGCTTCGTGAACCTTTAACTTCGAGGGAGGTTTACTGAAAAAACGCTCCGAAGCGATGCCAATTCCAAAGGTGTTTTCGGCAAACGGTACAGTATTTAAATAAAGTGCAAGTATTTCATCTTTACTATAAAGCCGCTCCAAACGGTAGGCAATAATCGATTCCCGAAGTTTATTTACCGGCATCGACAAAGCACCAAACGATTTCCGGGGAAATAAATTTTTTGCAATCTGTTGACTCAGAGTACTTCCTCCGCCTGCACTATGATCCTGAAGCAAAACTGATTTGAAGAAAACACGCATTAACGCAATTTCGTCGATGCCCCGATGTTGGTAAAACCGCGAGTCTTCGGTAGCGATCAAAGCGTTGATCACGTTAGGCGAAATTTGATCGAAGCTCACATTACTTCGGTTTTCAATGTAATACCGCCCGAGCAAACGTCCATCAGTGGAGTAAACTTCGGTCGCCACCGGATTTTTTATCTTATGTAATTCTTCTGTCGAAGGCACTGGTCCGGTAAAGCCGACATAAACAATCAAAAATAGTAACGATGCCAACAAGATTAAAGCCACAACAGTTTTCAAGGAAAAAATCAGCACTTTACGTCCAAAACTTTTTGACGAGCCACTTTTTTTTCGGGTTGATGTTTTTGATTTTGCTGAAGATATTGGGGATTTCTTTTTCATTTTTAACTACACTGTATTAAACGATCAGTAGCAATGCAACAAACTTAACTGAAAATTTCTAAAAAACAGAATTAAAATGATTTGGAATAGTTTGTATTCAAAAACCTGATTACTAAATTTATCCACATTTTTCAGAGAAGATTTTGGCTGCGAGTTTAAGAATGGCGAATTTACACTAAAACGACCAGATACAGGTTTTATTCCTGAAAAGTTAAACTTAATTTTAAGTTGATTGTAGTTTAGTAAACATACAACAAGAACCAAATCAACTATGAAAATTGCCCTTTCAGGAATTTCCGGATACATTGGCGGAAATTTGATTCATGAACTAAAGAAATCCGGTCATGAAATTATCTCGATTAACAGAACTGCCTTGTCCGACATTTCAGTTCTGACAAAACTACTTTCAGGAACAGATACGGTTATTCATCTGGCAGGAGCGCCCATATTGTGCCGATGGACTGAAGAAAACAAGCAAAATATTTTGAAAAGCAGAACCGAATCCACCCGAAAAATCATTCATGCTATCAGCAATTTGTCTCCCGAAACAAGACCACGCACCTATATTTCGGCCTCCGCTATCGGGATTTATTCACCCAATGAACGTCACACGGAAGAAAGTACCTCATTTGCCAATGATTTTGTTGGTGAGGTTGTAAAACAATGGGAAAATTCATCGGCTGAATTGAGCTCTTCCGTCAGAAAAGTAATTTTCAGGATTGGCCTGGTTTTAGGAAAAGAAGCTAAAACAATGAAACAATTGGTACCGCTGTTTAAGCTGGGATTTGGAGGAAAAATCGGATCAGGCAGGCAACCTTTCCCATTTGTGCATATCAACGATGTTACTTCGGCATTTCTGCGGGCCATTCAGGATCAGGAAATAAAAGGAATTTACAATCTGGTTGCACCGCAAAGTATCACAAACGAACAATTCACCAAAGCACTATCAAAAGCCGTCAACCGACCTTCATTTTTTACAGTTCCGGAGTTTGCACTTAAACTAATTTATGGGAAAGCCTCATCACTTTTACTTCAATCGCCTGATGTTTATCCTGAAAGACTGCTTCAATCAGGCTATAAATTCCAATATCCTGACATCCGAATCGCTTTAGCCGAGATTACTTCATAAAAAAAACCCTGCCGTTTACAGGCAGGGTTTCAGTATATTCATTTACTTAATAATTACAATTGTGGTCCTGATGGAATCAATGCAATTGCAGCGTCATTGTCGCAATACTGTTCAAAATTTTTGATGTATTTAGCAGCAAGTGATTTAGCTTTGGTTTCCCATTCTGTAACATTAGAATAGGTGTCGCGTGGATCAAGTATACCTGCTTCAACATTGTTCAAAGCTTTTGGAGCAACAAGATTCAGAACTGGAATTTTTACTGTTTCAGCTTTTTCAATAGAACCATCGATGATAGCATCGATAATTGCACGGGTGTTTTTCAACGAAATACGTTTTCCTGTTCCGTTCCAACCTGTGTTTACAAGGTAGACCTTTGCATTGTGTTCTTTTGCTTTACCAATCAATGTTTTTGCATACATCGTTGGGTGCAAAGTCAGGAATGCCTCGCCAAATGCTGGCGAGAATGAAGGAACTGGTTCAGTAATACCACGTTCTGTTCCGGCTAATTTAGATGTAAAGCCTGAAAGGAAGTGATATTGAGCTGAGTTTTCATCCAAAATAGAAACTGGAGGCAATACACCAAATGCATCAGCCGATAAGTAAATAATTTTAGAAGCGTGTCCTGCACGTGAAGGAGAGACGATTTTATTGATGTGGTAAATTGGGTAAGATACACGGGTGTTTTCTGTTTTAGAAGCTGCAGCTGTATAATCAGGAGTTCCATCAGCATTTACTGTAACGTTTTCCAACAAAGCATCTCTGCGGATTGCTCTCCAAATATCAGGTTCTTTGTCCATTTCCAGATCAATCACTTTTGCATAGCAACCACCTTCGTAGTTGAATACACCATTGTCATCCCAGCCGTGCTCATCGTCACCAATTAGGTAACGTTTTGGGTCAGCCGAAAGAGTAGTTTTACCTGTTCCTGACAAACCGAAGAAAATAGCTACATCACCATCTTTACCAACATTGGCCGAACAGTGCATTGAAGCCATACCACGCAATGGTAAATAATAGTTTTGTAAGGCGAAAATACCTTTTTTCATTTCACCACCGTACCAGGTACCACCAATAACCTGCATTTTAGTTGTAAGGTTGAACAAAGTGAAAACTTCAGAATTTAAACCTTGTTCTTTCCAGTTAGGGTTAGTAGTTTTAGAACCGTTCAAACATACGAAATCAGGTTCGCCGTAGTTAGCCAATTCGAAGTGAGATGGACGGATAAACATGTTAGTCACAAAGTGAGCCTGCCATGCAACTTCCATGATAAAACGTACTTTCAAGCGAGTATCTTCGTTGGTTCCGCAGTAAGTATCAACTACATACAATTTTGTTGCAGTCGAAAGTTGTTTTGTTACCAAGTCCTTGCAATGCTCAAAAACTTCAGGAGTTGTTGGTCGGTTGATAGTACCATCCCACCATAAATGCTCATCAGTAACTGCATCTTTTACAAAATATTTGTCTTTTGGAGAGCGTCCGGTGAATTTACCAGTATCAACTGATACTGCGCCTGAAGTTGTTAACACTCCTTTTTCAAAACCCTCGTTAGCAGGGTCAATTTCTGCCTGAAATAATTCCTCGTAAGATGGGTTATGCAAAATTTCGACATTGGTTTGAATGCCATACTTTAATAGATCTGTGTTTTTCATGATAAGTAATTAAATTTTAACAAGTTTCAACAAAACAAAATTTTCTCGGCATCAAAAATAGTCTTTTTTCAAACTGCGAAGTAAGGCCAAATATTAAATTAAGATCATTTCGAAATCACATGCTTAAGAGCATATGTAAAATCAGCTAATCCACTGATATACAACAATAGATCAGGTATATACATAAAAAAAAAGAATGTTAAGAAATTATTAACTTCCTAACATTCTTTAAAGATTGAAAACCTTGTTCGATTATGACCTTGGATGGAAATTTTGTAAGGTCGATTTTAGATAATCACGATCAAGATGAGTGTAAATCTCAGTAGTTAAAATCGATTCGTGTCCCAACATTTCCTGAACCGCACGTAAATCAGCACCACCATTAATTAAATGGGTTGCAAAAGAGTGACGGAAGGTATGTGGACTAATTTTCTTTTCGAAACCAGCTTTAATGGCAAGATTCTTTATAATGGTGAAAATCATTACACGACTCAGTTTTTTACCTCTTCTGTTTAAAAACAGAATGTCTTCACTGTCCTTGGAAATTTTCAAAGTTTTCCGATAAACATCTGTATATTTATTGATTTCTTCGATAGCTTTTTCGCTAACCGGAACCAATCTTTCTTTATTAGATTTACCTTCAACTTTAATATATCCCTGATCGAATGACAAATTCGAAATTTTCAGGTTAACCAGTTCTGATACACGAAGACCGCAACTGTACAATGTTTCGAGCATGGCTTTGTTCCGTTGCCCTTCAGCTTTCGAAAGTTCAACAGTATCAATCATCAGATCAATTTCCTCAATAGTCAGTACATCAGGTAATTTCCGGCCTATTTTTGGAGATTCCAATAAAGATGTTGGATCACTGGTGATCTTTCCCTCTATAAGCAAATACTTATAGAATGATTTAATTCCTGAAATTGTACGGGCTTGTGTCCTTGGCGAAACTCCTTTGTCATTGATCCATTCAACGAATTTTTTCAAATGATTCAGTTTCACTTTTTCAGGGGATAATTTCTTGAGTTCTTCGTCGGCATAGGTCATCAGCTTGTTTATATCATTGATATAAGCAGCGATTGAGTTTGCAGATAAACCTTTCTCCAAACGTAAGAAAGACTCGAATCCTTTTTTGCTATCTTCCCATTTCATAATAAAAAATTTAAGTTTTTAAAATTCTACAACATTTATTAATAATTTTGGTTCATAAACTCTTTAAAATGTAAATTTTAATAAAAACTATGCGCATCCACCAAGATTACATAATTTGATTACGAGTTTACGAACGGTTAAGTTACTATTTTTTTTAAATAATATATCAAAACATGAAAATTTTGTTAATAAATGGCCCAAATTTGAATTTGCTTGGCACGCGTGAAAAAAGCATTTACGGAGACACTTCTTTTGAAACTTATTACAAGTCTCTGAATATCAGGTATCCTGAAATCGAATTTGAGTATTACCAATCAAATATCGAAGGTGAGTTGATCAACAAAATTCATGAGAGGGGATTTGATACTGATGGTATCATTTTTAATGCCGGCGCTTACACGCATACTTCGGTCGCAATTCGCGATGCCATTTCAGGAGTTAAAACCCCAGTGATTGAAGTTCATATCTCCAATATTCTTACCCGCGAGAACTTTAGGCACGAATCAATAATTGGCCCGGTGTGTATTGGCAGTATCATGGGATTTGGTCTCGATTCATATCGGCTTGGTATTGAAGCATTAAAAGAATACATTAAATCTTGACGACCATTTTCCTCCTTCAACCGAATTATAAACTAAAGATTTGAATATTTACATATTTTTACCGACCTATAAATAAAAAATTTCGAACTATGAAATACACAAAAATAGTAGCAACTATTTCCGACAAACGCTGCGATGTAGATTTTATCCGTCAATTGTTTGATGCAGGAATGAATGTTGTGCGGTTAAATACAGCTCATATTTCGACCGAAAGTGCCATCGCAATGATTAATAATGTTCGGGAAGTTTCAGATTCTATTGGCATTCTGGTTGATACCAAAGGACCTGAAATCAGGACTAAAAATATTGCGGCACCCATTGATGTTAAAGAGGGTGACCTTATAAAAGTAAAAGGCGGCGATGGTCAATCGAATCAGGAAATCATTTATGTGAGCTATGAAAATATTCACCTGGAAGTACCTGCCGGAAATTTGATTCTGATTGATGATGGGGATCTTGCTATGGAAGTTATAGAGCAAACTGACGATTATCTGGTGTGCAAAGTTGGAAACAGCGGTCAGATTAAAAATAAGAAAAGCATCAACACCCCGGGTATTAGTCCCAAACTGCCATCAATAAGCGATAAAGATGTTGAGTTCATCGAATTTGCCGCACGAAACGATATTGATTTTATTGCCCATTCGTTTGTCAGAAATAAGAAAGATGTATTGGCTGTACAGGAGATTCTTGACAAATTCGACAGTAAAATAAAAATTATTGCCAAAATTGAAAACCTCGATGGCGTAAACAACATTGATGAAATCCTCCAACATGCATATGGCATTATGGTTGCCCGCGGAGATCTCGGAATAGAAATCCCGGCAGAGAAAATTCCCGCTATCCAGCGCAAATTGATCCGAAAAGCAGTTCAGCAGAAAAAGCCAGTGATTATTGCTACTCAAATGCTGCATTCAATGATCGACAATCCAAGGCCAACACGGGCCGAAGTGAGTGATGTTGCAACTGCAATCTACGACCGGACCGATGCAATTATGCTTTCAGGCGAAACGGCATACGGTAATTACCCGGTCGAATCAGTAAAAGTAATGTCGAAAATTGCTCTTGAAGTTGAAGCGAGCAAAGACCGCCGCAATGATTTGCCGGTTCCTCGTCTTGATAATGAGACATCGGCATTCCTTGCAGAAGCAGCTGTACTAGCTTCAAAAGAAGTAAGAGTGAATGCTATTGTTACCGACACACTTACCGGAAAAATAGCCCGGTACATTGCAGCTTTCAGGGGAAATATTCCGGTATTTGCCAAATGTCACAACGGCCGGGTTAAACGCGAATTAGCCCTTTCATACGGAGTTTTTCCGAGCGAAATTAAATCAAAGAAAAATAAATATAAGTTGATTGAAACTTCGCTGTTGGATCTGCTTGAAAAAAATCTGATTACAGAAAAAGATACGGTTGTTTATGTTGGTGGTAATTTTGGTGTCGGAGGTGGCACCTCGTTTATAGAGATTGCGTCGGTGGAA
The DNA here is from genome assembly GCA_038329265.1 of Bacteroidales bacterium. Classification (GTDB taxonomy): domain Bacteria; phylum Bacteroidota; class Bacteroidia; order Bacteroidales; family Prolixibacteraceae; genus Aquipluma. The sequence goes on from JBBQMW010000020.1 coordinate 14,173, forward strand.
CAATTGGCGCGATTGAAAAATGAATCTAATAGCAACAAATAATCAAACAAAAAAGGGTGCCTGAAAAGCACCCTTTTTTGTTTATCGCATATCTACAATTTCAATATCCTTGTACTTCTTCGGATCAAAAACAAAATCAGTATCCTTATATACTCCATCTGTTTTCAATTCGCTTACCAACACATTATATTTATTCCCATCTTTTCCGGTCATATCAGCACCGCGAATCAGCATTTTTTGCCTGTCGATCATGATTTTAATTTTCTGAATATCGCCACCGGCTTTTTGTGGAGTCAGATCAATGTTGTAAACCGGCACTCCACCTTCAACAGTTTCGCTTACAAATTTATAGTTGAATCCCCTCTCATAAATGGTAAAAATTTTGGAGGGATCCATCAAATCATCAGTTTCTTCATCAAGATTTGCAATGCTTACTTCGTTCGATTTCACCATGTAAGTCCAGATAGTTTTGCCATCGCAAGTTATCTGTAATCCCATTTGAGGAATATTCAACTTGTATTTTTTATTCTTCAGTATGATTGTTCCGGCACTTTTTTCCTGAATTTTTTCGGCTGTATTATTCATTTCGAAGGTAAACTTTGCTTCGAGCGAAGCCAGAGACTGGGTTGTTTTAGTTACTTTTTCCAGAATTCCTTTCGCTTTAGCATCCTGCTGGGCAAACCCCGCCAATGTGAAAACTGAAAGAATTGAAATTAAAAATAATCGTTTCATTTGAGTTGTTTAATTTATATATGTTATTTTAAACCATTCAATAATTGTTCCAAAGAATATTCATCCTGAAGAAGTACCTGCCGGGCTTTGCTTCCTTCGCTTGGTCCGACGATTCCGGCAGCCTCCAACTGATCCATAATTCGACCGGCACGATTGTATCCGATCGAGAATTTACGCTGAATCATCGAGGTCGACCCCATCTGATTCCCAACAATTAAGCGGGCTGCATCGTCGAACATTTCATCGCGGTTGGTCAAATCGGCTCCTGGAGATCCGCCATCATTTTCACCTATATAATCAGGCAAAAGCAAAGCGGTTGGATATCCTCTTTGATCGGCGATAAATTCACAAATACGTTCAACTTCAGGAGTATCCACAAAAGCACACTGTACACGGGTCATGGTACTTCCGGTAGATACAAGCATATCACCTTTCCCAATCAACTGATTGGCTCCCGGTGTATCCAAAATCGTTCGTGAGTCGATCATTGAAGCCACTTTAAAAGCAATACGGGTTGGGAAGTTGGCTTTGATAACACCGGTAATAATATTGATCGAAGGACGCTGTGTGGCAATAATCATGTGTATACCTACCGCACGTGCCAACTGGGCAATACGGGCAATTGGTAATTCAACTTCTTTTCCGGCAGTCATAATCAAATCGGCAAACTCGTCGACAATCACGACAATGTATGGCAGATAACGGTGTCCTTTTTCAGGATTCAAACGCCGGCCAATAAATTTGGTATTGTATTCAATAATATTTCTGACATGCGCTTTTTTCAGCAGATCGTAACGGCTGTCCATTTCAATGTTTACCGAATTCAGCGTATTTTTCACCTTCTGAATATCCGTAATAATGGCATCTTCTTCATCGGGCATTTTAGCCAGGAAGTGTTTTTCAAGCGAGGCATATAAATTCAACTCCACTTTTTTTGGATCGATCAGCACGAATTTCAACTGCGAAGGATGCTTCTTGTATAATAAGGATGTGATGATTGCATTCAATCCGACTGATTTTCCCTGACCGGTAGCTCCTGCAACCAGAATATGCGGCATCTTGGCCAGGTCGACCATAAATGTTTCGTTCGAAATAGTTTTCCCCAATGCAATCGGTAGTTCGTAGTTTGATTCCTGAAACTTTTTGGAGCCAATGATTGAGCGCATCGAAACAATTTCAGGTTTCTGATTCGGCACCTCAATACCAATAGTTCCTCTTCCGGGAATTGGTGCAATAATACGAATACCCAGTGCTGAAAGGCTTAGGGCAATATCATCCTCCAAATTTTTAATCTTGGCAATTCGGATTCCCGGCGCCGGAACAATCTCATACAAAGTAATTGTTGGCCCGATGGTTGCTCTGATTTTTGTAATTTCAATTTTGTAGTGACGAAGGGTCTCAACGATCTTGTTTTTGTTTGAGATTAGCTCTTCGTTGCTCACCTCCGCATTTCCAGAAGCATGATCATCAAGCAAATCGACGGTTGGATATTTATAGCTCGACAGATCCAGAGTCGGATCATAATCAGCCATTCCGGCAGTATTCACTTCAGTATCGTTATCCGAAACCGACTTGGATACTATCAGGTTCGGCTCTTTAGATTTCGGTTTTACAGGATTAGGTTCACTGGAGAAAAGCATATCCTCAATGCTTATCTCAACATTCTTTTTCGATAGCGTATTTTCAATTTCAAAATCATCATCATCAATTTTATTCACCAATTCTTCCTCTTTCGAATCGGGATCAAAAATGGCTTCAATCTTATTGTCTTCGGTAATAATTTTTGAAATCGCAGGATCGGTAATTTCGAGTTCAGGAGATACTTTTGATAATTTAAGAGATTTTACTTCAGCAAGTGTTGGGTCTTTTTCCTTCCGGGCAAAAATCCGCGTCAGCCAGGGAATGAATTGCTTAAAAGTTAGAATAAGCAACACAAAAAGAATAAATATCAGTATTAATGCGGCACCAAAAGCACCGAGCAACGACGACAATAAACTTGAAAGAATAAACCCATACATCCCACCAACATAAAGAAACTGGTCGGGTGTAGAAACAGCCATTACTAAAGCTAGCGCAATGGATGACCAAAGCATCCACAGAATTGAAAAAAGTAAGGTTTTAAGAAATTTAATTCCTTTATATCCGAATAAATTGAGCGCAGCAATAATAAAAATAGGAATAAAAATAAAAGAAGCGAACCCGAAACCGAGGTTAATAAACTGCTCACTTAAATAGGCGCCGCCTTTTCCGGCGAAATTATGAACATCAACCGACGGATCAAAAAGAAAATCCTGCCAAGGCAAGTCAAGTTTACTTTGATCAACTCTTCCTGAAGTAATATAGGAGACAAAGGCAACTGCCAGATATCCGCTAAAAATCGACAGAAAGAACCCGAGGGTATATCTGAATTGATTACTCTGGAAAAAATTCTTAATTCTTACTATTCTGGAAGATTTAGCCCCTTTTGCCGCTTTAGTCGCCGGTTTCGTTGTTTTCTTTGCCATTCGGATTGATAATTCGTGCGCAAAGTTAACGATTTTTGCCTATCATATATTTTAATTGCTCAGCCAAAAAGCATTTTTTTTAAAATATTGAATTGAAAAATTAATCACTTATTAACTTTCCTGAAATTTAATTATGCCTGTTATATAGCATCCAATCGTATCTTCACAACCAATCGTTAGTCATGATTTCAACGGTTTATTTTTTTTAAGTTTGATCGCTTCAGGCTAAAATTAAATTAAGTCATTAAACAACATTTATGAAACGAATAGCAGTGGTAGCACTTGGTGGAAATGCACTTCTACGTGAGAACGAAAAAGGAACCATCGAACAACAGGAAGCAAACACCACGGAAACACTCGAAAATTTAATCTTTTTGATCCAGGAAGGTTTCGAACTTGTTATCACCCATGGGAATGGCCCTCAGGTAGGAAATATACTGATGCGCAACGAAGCCGGACAACAATTGTACGACATTGCCCCAATGCCGCTCGATGTTTGTGTGGCAGATTCGCAGGGTGGAATTGGATATATGATTGAACGAATGATTCGCAATGTTTTGCATAAACACGGCATCAAAAAAAATGTAGTCACACTGGTTTCTATGACCATTGTCGACCCCAATGATCCGGCGTTCCTGAATCCAACCAAAGGAATCGGCAAACTTTATCCTGAAGAGGAAGCAAAAAAACTTCAGGAAGAAAAGGGATGGATTTATAAACCATCGTCGAAATCGAATGGAAAATGGCGCCGGATGGTATCATCGCCGCAACCTGTCGATATCATCAACAAGGAAATTGTCGAAAATCTGGTTCGTGCCGGAAATATTGTGATTGCTGCCGGCGGCGGCGGAATTCCGGTGTATTTCGACGAGAACAATGACTTAAGAACTTTGGATGCAGTCATTGACAAGGATCTGGCATCGGCCTTTCTGGCCTCTCAAATAAAAGCCAGTCATTTTTATATCCTGACCGATGTTTCGTTTATTTACAAGGATTTCGGATTGCCAACTCAGGAGAAGCTTGAATTTCTGAATTATGCCGATACGCTAAAATATCTGGAAGACGGAACTTTCGGTGAAGGAACAATGGCCCCAAAAATAAAGGCATGTTTGCATTTCATTAAAAATGGCGGGGTTAAAAGCGTAATCACCGAAGCTAAAAAACTCGAAGACAAATCGTACGGATCGAAAATTACAATGGAATATGACCAATAACAAGTTCAAAGTCTAAAGTTCAAAGTTCAAAGTTTGTCCTTTACTTTAAACATTAAACTTTAAACAACTGATTTATCAAAAACATTCAATATTTATATTTATGGAAATGAATTTAAAAAACAGGAACTTTCTAAAACTACTCGATTTTAGTCCCGAAGAAATAATTTATTTGATCGAGCTTGCTTCGAAACTCAAAAAAGCGAAAAAATCAGGTCTGGAAGAACAAATGCTCTTTGGCAAAAATGTCGCGCTGATTTTCGAAAAAGCATCAACCCGGACACGATGTGCTTTTGAAGTTGCCGCTTTCGATCAGGGTGCTCATGCTACTTATCTTGGACCTACAGGGTCGCAAATCGGAAGTAAAGAATCAATTAAAGATACCGCCCGGGTTTTAGGCCGCATGTATGACGGAATTGAATACCGTGGATACGGTCAAAACATTGTTGAAGATCTGGCTAAATATGCCGGTGTCCCGGTTTGGAACGGACTAACAGATGAATTTCATCCGACTCAGATTCTGGCCGATTTCCTGACCATGAAAGAACATGCAAAGAAACCACTTTCAGAAATTAAGTTTTGTTATATGGGCGATGCACGCAACAACATGGGAAATTCACTGATGGTTGGTGCAGCAAAACTCGGAATGGATTTTCGTGCAGCTGCTCCTGAAAGTTGCCAGCCAACCAACGAATTGCAACAAATATGTCGCGAAATAGCTGCTGAAACAGGGGCAAAAATACTCATTACAGCTGATTTGGCTGAAGCTGTGAAAGATTGTGACTTCCTGTACACCGACGTTTGGGTATCAATGGGCGAACCCGATTCTGTTTGGACAGAGCGAATTAAGCTCCTCCTACCCTACCAGGTTAACCAAAAAGCAATGGAACTGACCGGAAATCCAAATGTAAAATTTTTGCATTGCTTACCGGCCTTCCATAACCGCGACACCAAGATGGGTGAAGAAATATTCCAGAAATTTGGACTCGACGGACTGGAAGTGACTGAAGAAGTTTTTGAAAGCAAAGCTTCGATAGTTTTTGATCAGGCTGAAAACCGCTTGCACACTATTAAAGCAGTGATGGTGGCAACGATAGCATAAATTAAATCCATCAATAATGAAAGCATTTTCAATTCTTCTCATCGTTTCATTTTTGTTTTCATGTGCTCGGGAAACTGAAAGTCGAGATCATTCTGTTATTATCCAGTCCAAACAACACAGGCATTGGATATGAAACAATGATTTACACAAAGAACAAATTACAAATTCTGTTGTCGGATATAAATGAAAATCCGGATACGTTAGATGTAAAAGCGAATTTGAATAGTGATTCCAATTGGTCTGATTTTGAAACTAATTGGATAATATAGAAACAGATTAATATTTTCCACTTCGGTCAGACTTGCGTACCGATTAAAAACAATTTCCTCTTTCGACCCAAGATAGGTCCTGCTTTCAATTTTCCGGACTATTGAACCAATTGATACAATAATTCAGAGAGCAATCAAATTCAAAGTGTTTTAAGACTAACACTGCAAATACAGCATTTTTATTTTCAGTTAGATAGAAAGGCAGTATTATTAGGAGGTTAAATCCTATTTGGCATTTCAAGCCAAACGACCAATTTTATCTGATATTTTTTGATATATTGGGCTGCTTTGAAAAAACAAAACAGCAAAGGCTTTGTTAAATATTGTGGTTTATTTAAAAGCTTTTGTGTGACAATAACAAAAAACCAAAAATATGTTTGATCTCAATTTAATTACAAAAAACTATCAGGAACTAAGTGCTAAAATAGTAAAGGCTAAAAAGCATTTAAAGAGACCGTTAACCTTGTCTGAAAAAATTCTTTATTCGCATCTCTACGGAGAACAGGTGTTAACCGATTTTAAACGCGGAACTGATTATGTAGATTTTGCTCCCGACCGCGTTGCCATGCAGGATGCCACAGCCCAAATGGCCTTGCTTCAGTTCATGAATTCAGGAAAGAGCAAAACGGCAGTTCCTTCAACCGTTCATTGCGATCACCTTATTCAGGCCAGCAAAAATGGTCTGGCCGATCTGGAGGATGCCATAAAAATTAACAAGGAAGTATACGATTTTCTCGAATCGGTTTCCAACAAATATGGAATCGGCTTCTGGAAACCAGGTGCCGGAATCATCCACCAAGTGGTTCTTGAGAACTACGCATTTCCTGGCGGAATGATGATTGGAACCGACTCGCACACGGTAAATGCCGGAGGTTTGGGCATGGTTGCTATTGGTGTTGGCGGCGCTGATGCAGTGGATGTAATGGCCGGAATGGCTTGGGAATTGAAATTTCCAAAGTTAATTGGCGTTAAACTAACCGGGAAACTCAGTGGTTGGACTGCACCTAAAGATATCATCCTGAAAGTAGCCGGAATCCTTACTGTAAAAGGTGGAACCGGTGCAATTATAGAATATTTTGGCGAAGGTGCTACGTCGATTTCATGTACCGGGAAAGGTACCATTTGTAACATGGGTGCCGAAGTTGGTGCAACGACTTCCACTTTTGGTTACGACGAATCTATGGAACGATACCTTCGTGCCACAGGCCGCGCAGCAGTTGCCGATCTGGCAAATGGAGTGAAAGAACATTTAACTGCCGACCCTGAAGTTTATGCCAATCCTGAAAAATATTTCGATCAGGTGATTGAGATTAATCTGGATGAATTGGAACCTTATATTAATGGTCCGTTTACGCCCGACCGCGCTACTCCAATTTCGAAAATGGCTGAAGTTGCCAAAGAAAACGGCTGGCCAACCAAAATCGAAGTCGGATTAATTGGTTCGTGTACCAACTCATCGTACGAAGATATTTCGCGTGCCGCCTCTCTGGCTCAACAGGCAGTGGATAAAAATTTGAAAACAAAAGCTGAATTCACCATCACTCCCGGCTCCGAGCTGGTTCGTTACACGATCGAACGCGATGGTTTTATTGACACATTCAACAAGATTGGCGCCAGCGTATTCGCCAATGCCTGTGGACCGTGCATCGGACAGTGGTCGCGCCCCGGCGCTGAGAAAGGCGAAAAGAATACCATCATTCACTCGTTCAACCGCAACTTCTCGAAACGAGCGGATGGAAATCCAAATACACATGCTTTTGTGGCCTCTCCTGAAATAGTTACCGCACTTGCCATTGCAGGCGATTTGTCATTTAATCCGTTAACCGATTATCTGACCAACCAGAACGGAGAAAAAGTAAAATTGGATATTCCTTCCGGATTGGAACTTCCTTCCAAAGGTTTTGATGTGGAAGATGCAGGTTATCAGGCTCCGGCTGAAAATGGTTCAACAGTTGTTATAAAAGTTGATCCTGTTTCATCAAGGTTACAATTGCTTCAGCCTTTTCAAGCCTGGGACGGAAATAATCTTCGGGGTGCAAAATTGCTGATCAAAGCCAAAGGAAAATGTACTACCGATCACATTTCAATGGCCGGACCGTGGCTCCGCTTCCGCGGTCACCTCGACAATATTTCGAATAACATGCTGATTGGTGCCGTGAATGCATTCAACGACCAACCCAATAAAGTAAAAAATCAGCTTACCGGCGAATATGGTGAGGTACCTGCGGTTCAGCGTGCGTATAAAGCAGCCGGAATAGCCACTTTAGTTGTTGGAGATCAGAATTACGGTGAAGGTTCATCGCGCGAACATGCTGCCATGGAGCCACGTCATTTGGGTGTAAAAGCAGTCATTGTAAAATCGTTTGCCCGTATCCACGAAACCAACCTGAAAAAACAGGGAATGTTGGGATTAACTTTCGGCCAAGACGCTGATTACGACAAAATTCAAGAAGATGACACCTTTAATTTCGTTGACCTGAAGGAATTTGCTCCCGGCAAGCAGTTGACACTTGAAATTATACATTCTGATCAGACCCAAGATACGATCAAACTGAACCACACCTACAATCAGCAGCAAATCGACTGGTTTAAAGCCGGTTCAGCATTAGATTTAATTCGTAAACAAAACCAGTAATAATTAAAATATTATGAAAACAACCACATAGACACATAGAGCACATAGTTTTTAATTTTCTATGTGACCTATGTGTGTAGGTGGTTAAAAATGAAAAAAAATGAAAGAAAAAATCAAAGTAGCAAACCCTGTAGTTGACCTGGATGGAGATGAAATGACCCGCGTAATCTGGTCGTTTATTAAAGAAAAACTGATTTTTCCGTACCTCGATATCGATATTAAATATTTCGATTTGGGCATGGAATACCGTGATGAAACAAACGATCAGGTAACCATTGATGCTGCAAATGCAATCAAAAAATATGGAGTTGGAATAAAATGCGCCACCATTACTCCGGATGAAGCCCGCGTTGAAGAGTTTGGATTGAAAAAAATGTGGAAATCACCCAACGGAACCATCCGGAACATTCTGGACGGAACTGTTTTCCGCGAACCCATTATCATCAGCAATATTCCGCGTTTAGTTCCGGGTTGGAAACTGCCCATTTGTATTGGCCGTCATGCTTTTGGCGACCAATACCGTGCAACCGATTTTGTGACCAAAGGTAAAGGCAAGTTAACCATTACTTTCACTCCGGAAGATGGTAGTAAAGAAACCTCGTTCGAAGTTTATGATTTCGTCGGCGATGGCGTGGCCATGGCCATGTATAATACCGATGATTCAATCACCGGATTTGCCCGTGCATGTATGAATCAAGCCATTCAGAAAAAATGGCCACTTTATCTGTCAACCAAAAATACGATCCTGAAGAAGTATGATGGACGTTTTAAAGATATTTTTCAGGATGTATTTGATGCAGAATTCAAAGTAGCTTTTGCTGAAGCCGGAATCACCTACGAACATCGTTTGATCGACGATATGGTTGCTGCCTGCATGAAATGGGAAGGCGGATTTGTATGGGCCTGCAAAAATTACGATGGCGACGTTCAGTCGGACACTGTTGCTCAGGGTTTCGGCTCACTTGGTTTGATGACTTCAACACTGGTTACACCAGATGGAAAAACGATGGAAGCAGAAGCTGCTCACGGAACGGTGACCCGTCATTACCGAATGCACCAACAGGGAAAACCAACTTCTACCAACCCGATTGCCTCGATTTATGCCTGGACTCGTGGTCTGGCCTTCCGCGGTAAACTGGACGAAAATCAGGAATTGATTGATTTTTCGCTGGCTCTGGAACAAGTTTGCATCGAAACCGTTGAAAGTGGTAAAATGACCAAAGATTTGGCATTGATTGTATACGGCAATGAGCTTAAAACCGAGAATTATCTGACCACCGAGGGGTTTCTGGATGCGATTGACGAGAATCTTCAGAAGAAGTTGAAATAAAATAGTGGTCAGTGTTCAGTCGCAGTAAGCAGTTGCTAATGGTCATAATTAGTCATTTGCTTCGCGTCATTTATTGTAAAAAACAGTGCAAAATAAAATCACAATCAATAACTATTAAATGACTTAATGACTATCAGTGACCCAACAAATTAAATTAACAAATTAAAGATGAGCAGTAACATTGAATTCAAAAACGGTAAATTAATTGTACCTGACCAGCCAATCATTCCTTTTATTGTAGGTGATGGCATTGGGAAAGACATTACAGAACCGAGTCAGCGGGTAATTGATGCCGCAGTTAAAGCAGCTTACGGCAATTCAAAAAAGATTATCTGGAAAGAAGTTCTGGCAGGTAAAAAAGCCTTTGAACAAACCGGAACCTACATGCCCGATGAAACGCTGGAAGCTTTTCAAAAATATCTGGTAGGAATAAAAGGACCGCTGGAGACACCGGTTGGCGATGGCATCCGCTCGTTGAATGTGGCATTGCGCCAAACTTTGGATTTATTTGTTTGTCTGCGCCCGATTCGCTGGTTCAAAGGTGTACCCTCTCCTATCCGTTATCCGGAGTTGGTTGATATGCACATCTTCAGGGAAAATACCGAAGACATTTATGCCGGAATCGAATTCATGACCGGCACTGAAAAAGCAAACAGATTTCGTGATTTCCTGATCAATGAAATGGATGTTAATGTGATTCGTTTTCCGGAGAGCAGTTCATTTGGGGTAAAACCTGTTTCCAAAGAAGGCTCCGAACGCTTGATCAGAGCCGCAATTAAATATGCCGTTGAACGCTCGTTGCCTTCCGTCACATTGGTTCACAAAGGGAACATCATGAAATTTACCGAAGGTGCTTTCAAAAACTGGGGATACACTTTAGCGGAAACAGAATTTACCCATCAAACATTTACCTGGAAAACCTACCAGCAAATTGAGAAGGAAAAAGGAACGGATGAAGCGAAAACGGCACTCACAAAAGCCAAAGCAATGGGCAAAGTGATTGTAAAAGATTGCATTACCGATGCTTTTCTTCAGGAAAGTTTATTGCATCCTTTTGACCATTCGGTGATTGCTACATTAAATCTGAACGGCGATTACATTTCGGATCAGCTGGCTGCAATGGTTGGTGGCATAGGTATTTCGCCCGGGGCAAATATCAATTATAATAGCGGATTTGCCATTTTTGAAGCTACTCACGGAACAGCTCCAAACATTGCCGGAACCGGAAAAGCCAATCCGGGTTCATTGATCCTTTCAGGAGCCATGTTACTCGAATATCTGGGCTGGTACAAGGCCGCCGAACATGTTTATGATGCTATGGAACATACATTCTCGAAAAGAAAAGTGACTTCTGATTTGTTTAATATGATGGAAGGAGCAACTTTATTATCGACCTCGGAATTTGCAGATGAAATTATTCGAAATATTCATTAAATTAGAGCAGTTATTTGGAATATTAAAAACCCAAAAATAGTATGGAATACATTAAAAACAGATTCTACGAAAAAGCCATGAAAAACATGGCAGATTTTCAAAAATTAAAGAAAGATTATGGTGATGTTGTTCTCGGACAGGTAACCATCGATCAGGTACTTTCAGGAATGAGAGACATTCCTGCACTATTGACAGAAACGTCAAAACTAGATGCCAACGAAGGGATCAGATTCAGAGGCTATTCACTTCCGGAATTACAAAAGAAACTTCCAAAACTTGATGATGCTGGAGAACCACTTCCTGAAGGTTTATTCTACCTGATGCTAACTGGTGAGATTCCGGAAAAGGAAGATGTAATTAACATATCGAAAGACTGGGCAACGCGTGCACATGTACCACAACATGCTTTCGATGTTATTGATGCCTTGCCTAAAAATAGCCGGCCAATGACACAGTTTAGCGCAGCTATTATCTCGATGGCTTATGATTCGGTATTTATGAAAGCATATCGTGCAGGGGTAAATAAGAAATTCTACTGGGATTTCATGTATGAAGATGTCATGACTCTTATCGCCCGTTTACCGCGAATTGCAGCATATATTTACCGACGCTGTTACCACAATGGGAATCATATTGAGCCTAATCCAACCCTCGACTGGGCAGGTAACCTTGCGCACATGATGGGGCACGATTCGGTTGAAGTTAAACGCCTTCTTCGTTTGTATATGGTGATCCATGCCGACCATGAAGGAGGAAACGTTTCGGCACATGCCACCCATTTGGTAGGATCTGCATTAAGCAATGCGTATTATGCCTTTGCTGCCGGAATGGTTGGATTGGCTGGCCCGTTGCATGGTTTTGCCAATCAGGAAGTAATGGACTGGATGGCTGAAATGATTCAGCAAATTGGAAATGATGAACCTACGGATACTCAGATTGCAAATTACATAGAACAAACTCTACTACAAGGGCGGGTTGTACCTGGTTACGGACATGCTGTATTACGGATTACTGATCCCCGGTTTACAGTTCAGCAGCAATTTGCAGAAAAATACATTGTAAACGATAAGCTTATAAATACCGTAAATGCGATTTATCGCGTTGCTCCACCAATTTTGGAAGCTACCGGAAAAATAAAGAATCCTTGGCCAAATGTGGATGCATTTAGCGGTGCTCTCTTGAACCATTACGGTATTACTGAATCCAACTTCTACACAGTACTCTTTGGAGTTTCAAGGTCGTTGGGTGTTCTGGCTTCACTGGTTTTCGACCGTGTTTATGGTTTACCACTCGAACGTCCAAATTCACAAACGTTGGACTGGTTTATGGATAAAGCCGGAATTAAACGTGAGGGTTAAATTTCGAAATAATCTATGCAAAGAGAGGCTGAATTCATGGAATTCAGCCTCTCTTCATTTGAAAGAAAAACCCGCCGGGTAAGGTGTGAGGTAAATTTCCGGCGGGGTTAGTACTCATTATTTTCACAAAACTAATCTATTTTTTAGCGGCTTCCTCAATTAGTGTTTTATATTCCTTTTCGGTAATCGAATTGGCTTCGTAACCTTGCTTTTTTATTCCTTTTTCCAGATTTTCAGTAGAGTTTTTGCCAGCTTTGTAAACCACTTTAATTGTATTCGTTTTCAGGTCAACTTTCAGGTCTTTCACACCTTTTTCGAATTTAAGGAAATTTGTGAGTGTCACTTCGCAATCAAGGCAATCCATGCTCGATTTATAATAAACGGTAACCAGATCAGTTTTCGCATCCTGACCAAAAGCTTCGGTTGCAAATACCATAGCTACAAAGCATACCAGAATCAATTGTATCGACTTCTTCATCTCATTTCGATTTATGGTTTAAAGTTATTCTTATTCCAGCATAAAATTTACGTCCCATCATTGGACCCCAAATCCGGGTTGCATCAAATTCATTTCCAAATGGATTATCGGCACCAAGAATTGGATCCGGCTGTGTGTAATCAAGGAGGTTCTCAGCGCCTGCATAGATACTCCAGTAGCGGAAATATTTGGTTATCTGGGCATTCATTATCGTAAATGCCGGAAACTCAGTCGGTGAATTCGCCGGGCTACCAACTACAATTGGCAAACGGCCACCTCCATTAAATTGAGTAGTAAAATCAAACATCCATTTTTTCAGGCGATCGGAATAATTTACAGCCACCAGACCTTTGTATTTGCTTGTCAGCGGTTTACGTACTAATTCATTGTTAATTGTTTGCCTGACATCATTCATTCGGTAGGCAGCAGTAACATCCAAACGTGGCAAAAGCTCATACCGAACTTCGAGCTGATAACTGTTTGCAAACGATTTTCCATCTAAAGGTGCAAGCAAAATCTCACTTGCCGAGCTTTCGCGGTCGACTACCAACTGGTTGATAAAATCGGTTCTAAAATATTCGGCACTGAAACTGATTGGCCGTTTGACAAGATGAACATCCTTATTCACGCTAAAACCATAATTCCAGGCTTCTTCCAGAATTTCCGGCTTCTGAAAATTCAGAGGTCGGGAGTTGGCCAGTAAAAAGCTATTTTCGGCCATTATCTTGGGGGTTCGGTATCCTTTTCCAGCAGAAATCCGCATACTCAAATCCTCCGTGGGACCATAGCGAAAATGAAATCTCGGCGTTAAAAATGCACCGAAAGTGTTATGAAAGTCAGCCCGCAAGCCGGTCATAAGGGTTATTTTAGCGCTAGGTTTCCAGGTGTATTCACTAAAAATTCCTGGAACCACTTCGTTGATATCAACCGCATCAGCATTGAGGATTTCATTCGTTTGATCGACCATTATGCTGAGTCCCGAATTTAATGTGTGAACGTAGTTTTCGTCAATCGAATAAGTGTGTACCAAATTACCATAAAATGTCATTTCATCTCCTGAATAAGTGTTCAGTCCATAATAAGAACCCATCTCGTGGTAGGTCACATTCGAAATGAAAGCCAAGCTATTGCGGAGATCCTTAAATTCGTATCCAGCTTTAAAGTACGCTTCAAAACGCTCGTTATTCACATTTACACCATATGGATTTGTTTCAATACGATCCATTTCTTTCCTGAAATCAGTTTGGCCACCGACACGATCCTCGTTGAGGTAATGTATTCCGGCGTGAATCATAAATCCATTGACAGCAGTATATTTCCATTGGTTAAACAAATGGATTTGCTTCATCAGCGGGTCGTCCAAAAAACCGTCCATGTTGTGGTCAATGCGGTTTTGGAAATTTTCGCCATGAATAAAAAATGCGGTAGAAGTCTTTTCTGAAAGTTTTACCGAGAAATTTGAATTTACTTCCATTTTTTCGTCTGCGGATGCAAACAAATTAAAATGAAAAGCTTCGACACCATCAGGCTTTTTAAAGTTCGCATTAATTTGCCCGGTAATCGATTCGTAACCGTTCACCACCGAAGCGGCGCCTTTCGAGACCTGAATCGATTCGAGCCAAGGTCCCGGAATATAGGTTAGACCGTAATTGGTAGCCAAACCTCTAAGATTCGGAAAATTTTCGGTTTGCAACTGCGAATAGGTTCCATCGAGGCCTAAAAGCTTAATTTGTTTGGCACCGGTCATGGCATCGTTGTACGAAACATCAACCGACGGATTGGTTACAAAACTCTCAGAAAGGTTACAGCAGGCGGCTTTATGCAATTCAGCCCCATTAATGTGCTGGGTACTAATCGGATTAATCTTCGAAATATAAGTCCCTTTATTTTTTTGTATTACCTGAACTTCTTCGATTTCCCCGCTGGTGTTTAATACAACATCCAAATCCGTTTCACCAGTCCATTTCAAGGTATCGGTATTAAAACCAACAAAGCTAAATACCAGAGATTTATTTTTCTGATTAGATTGTATTTGATATTCGCCCTTTTCGTTGGTAGTTACACCAATATTTGTTCCTGCCCAAACGACGCTCGCCCCGGGCAAAAGTATTTTCTGATCATTTTCGATACCGAAAACCTTTCCTTTTACAGGATTAGAGAATGCAGAAAATGACGAGTACATGAATAGTAAAATAATGACTCTTTTTATCATCACGAATGATTAAAAATTTATAATCGGATTAACTCTTACGTTTCAATCAGATTATACCAGAGTTGCTATTTTACGTTGATTAATGAAGTTAAGGAGATATCGACCGAAGAAGTGATTTTCGGGCGAAGAATAATTTTGATAAGTATGCGTTTTTTCGCTTAATATTATTGGGCTGATCAACAACAGCACATAGCTTTGTTCAAGACAAAGTTGCTTAACGAAAGTGTATTCGAATCTGGAATCTTCGTTGAAATGATCCGTTAACTTAAGGTAAGTAACAATCGGCGAATCGCAACCACACGAATGCTTAAAATGTTCTACCGGTTCGCTACCGGCGGCTTCCTCTTCATTCGAACAACAAGTATGATTGGAAACAACATCATGACAAGTATCGGATTCTACAAACAAGGAAACATTTGTACTGTTTGAACACAAACAATGAGTTTCAAGCAGCGTTACCCCAGTTGATAAAAACAAGTAAAAAACTGCAAGCAGCAAGATTAATATTTTCCTAAATGAATCCACGGCATAAAATTACTCTTCGACACTAATAAAACAAACTGATTTGAAAACATTAACAAAAGCAATATGTAAGTCAAATTTCTTAATTTCGTGCAAGCTTTTGGAAACACATCATCAAAAGCGTTCAATCAAACTAAATCAATTAAACATGAAAAACACTCTTTTCAAATTAGTCCTTGTGGCTATGCTTTTCGTCTCGATAACAGGCCTTTCCTTGGCCAATGTTAAAACAGCCCGCATTTTCAGCTCCAATATGGTATTACAGCAAGGTCAGGAAAATCCGATCTGGGGCTGGGCCGACAAAGGAGAAAAGATTACCATCACATTCGCCGGAAAAAACATTTCGGTTAAAGCAGATAAAGCCGGAAAGTGGTCTGCCAAATTGCCTTCGCTCGATTATGGTGGCCCTTACGAAATGACAATCAAGGGTAAAAACACCATTCAGTTTGATAATATCCTGATTGGCGAAGTTTGGGTTTGCTCCGGACAATCGAATATGGAATGGCAGGTAGTCAATACCGACAATGCAAAAGCTGAAATTGCAGCTGCGAATTTTCCATCAATCAGACTATTTACGGTAGAGAAAAAAGTAGCCCAAACACCGGTTGCGGATTTAGATAAAGGAGAATGGCTCGTTTGTTCGCCTGAGAATATTCCATCATTTTCATCGGTTGGCTTCTTCTTTGGACGCTATATTCATCAGGATCTGAAAGTTCCGGTTGGTTTGATTCATACTTCATGGGGAGGTACGGTAGCCGAAACCTGGTCGAGTGCACAAACTATCGAAAATGATCCCGATTTTAAGTACAAACTGCAAGAATTGGCAGGTTTTGACATGACCAAATACAAAGAACAGAAAATGGCTGCCCTGAAAGCTATTTTAAAAGATGTTCCAACAAAAGATGCGGGTTTGGTTAACGGAGTAGCTGTTTATGCTGATCCAAACTTAAGTGATGCAGAATGGGCTGTAATAAGTCCGGCCAAAACCTGGGAAGAAAGTGGCTATGCTTCGATTGATGGTATAGCATGGTATCGTAAAACCATTGAATTATCCGGCGAGCAGGCAAAAGCAGCCAATGGAATAAGCCTCGGAGCAATTGACGACAGCGAGATTACCTGGATCAACGGAATCAAAATCGGTTCGACCAATAGTTACAATGAGAAAAGAAACTATACTATTCCGGCCAACACATTAAAAGCTGGCAAAAATGTGATTGCAATCCGTGTTGAAGATACTGGTGGCGGAGGTGGTTTATATGGCGGATCAGATGATAAGTTCCTTATGATTGGCAATAAAGAGATCAGTCTGTCCGAAAACTGGAAATTTAAAGTGAGTGAAGCACAAATTGGTTCTGCCAGTATTGGCCCCAATGACTACCCCACCCTGCTCTTTAACGGCATGTTAAATCCGATTATTCCATACGGAATTAAAGGAGCGATCTGGTATCAGGGCGAATCGAATGCCGATCGGGCCAAACAATATCAGCGCGTTTTTCCTGAAATGATTACTGATTGGCGGACACATTGGAAACAGGGAGATTTTACTTTCCTTTTTGTTTCGTTGGCCAATTTTATGGAACCTGCCAAACAACCTTCAGAAAGTGCCTGGGCCGAACTTCGCGAAGCACAAACAAAAACGCTTTCATTGCCTAAAACCGGAATGGCTTTGGCAATTGATATTGGTGAAGCGGGTGATATCCATCCTCGCAATAAACAAGATGTAGGGAAGAGATTGGCACTTGCCGGTTTAAAAACAGCCTATGGAAAAGATTTGGTATATTCGAGCCCGATGTACGAATCAGTTAAGTTTGATGGTAACAAGGCAGTTATTAACTTCAGGGAAACTGGAAGCGGTTTAGTTGCCAAAGATAAATACGGCTATGTAAATTGCTTTTCAATAGCCGGTACCGATCATAAATTTGTTTGGGCCAAGGCGACGATTACCGGTAAAAACACGGTTGAAGTTTATTCCGAAGAGATTAAAAACCCGGCAGCTGTTCGTTTCGGATGGGCCAATAATCCCGATGATTTAAATCTGTATAACAAAGAAGGACTACCTGCTAATCCTTTCAGAACAGACGACTGGCCAGGAATATCAAAATAAACAACCATGAAGAAGATACTATTTATCGCATTGCTATTCTGCTTCTCGTTCGGTTATTCGCAGGAGGAAACAACCCTTGTGAAAAAATCCGAACAAGTTCCTGAATTCGAATTTGAGAAAAGTCAGGGGAAAACGCAGAACATTTCGGAACTGAAAGGAAAAACGGTTTTAATTACTTTTTTTGCCACCTGGTGCGGACCATGCCGAAAGGAGTTGCCGCATATTCAGTCGGAAATTTTTAATAAATACAAAGCGGATCCAAATTTTGAATTGATCATTCTTGGACGCGAACACAGTTGGGACGAAGTCAATAAATTTAAGGCTGAAAATAAATTCACGATGCCTTTTTATCCTGATCCGGAACGCAAAATATATTCAAAATTTGCTACACAATTTATCCCTCGAAACTTTCTGATTTCTCCTAAAGGAGAACTAATTTTCAGCTCAATAGGTTTTGAGGAAAAGGACTTTAAAGCACTTAAGGAAGCCATTGAAAAGGAGCTAAAAAAGGAATAATAGTCGATGTTTTATGGTAAAAAGAACCCAGGATTGAAGATTCAATCCTGGGTTCACTTATTTTCGACAAGCTTCGAAGTTTTATTTCAAAGCAATGGTTTCAATTTCAATTAAGACCCCTAAAGGCAGTTCTTTAACAGCAAAAGCAGCTCTTGCCGGAGGATTTTCAGTATAGAATTTCGCATAAACTTCATTCATGGCTTTAAAATTCGCCATATCGCTCAGCAGACAGGTTGATTTGACCACATCAGTGTATTCATATCCAGCTTCTTTCAAAATGGCACCGATATTCTTCAGAACCTGTTCGGTTTGTTCCTGAATTCCACCTTCAACCACTTTCATTGTTTGCGGATTAAGTGGAATTTGACCGGAAATATAAAGAGTTCCATTGACTTCAATGGCCTGACTGTATGGTCCGATAGCTGCTGGTGCATCGGTTGTATGTATTACTCGCTTCATATAATTAATTTATGTTTGAATCGCTAAATGGTAACTGAATGAAGATTTAATTGCTGTGTTTCTCAGAAAGATATCTCTCAGCATCAATGGCAGCCATACAGCCGGAACCAGCAGCAGTAACTGCTTGACGGTAAATAGAATCCTGCACATCGCCACAGGCAAAAACGCCGGCAACATTGGTTTTTGAACTGCCCGGAATTGTTTTAATATAGCCAACTTCATCAGTATCGATGAAATCTTTTACGAAGTCAGAATTGGGTTTATGTCCGATGGCCAGGAAAAATCCATCAATTTTAATGGTAACCTCCTCTTCTTCCGGAGTTCCTTTCTTTTTCCAGAGGATTGCACCTTCAACTACCCCATCACCAGTTAAACCTTTGGTCTGATGTTCCCACAAAACTTCAACATTCTTTACTTTCAGAACCCGATCCTGCATCACTTTCGAAGCACGAAGTTCATTCCTCCGAACAATCAGATATACTTTATTGACTAAGCCTGCCAGATAGATAGCTTCTTCAATGGCAGTATCACCACCCCCTACTACAGCCACATCCTTCCCGCGATAGAAGAACCCGTCGCAGGTTGCACAAGCCGAAACTCCACTTCCGGCGTATTTTTGCTCATCATCAATACCCAAATATTTAGCAGTGGCACCAGTTGCAAGAATCACAACTTCCGATTCAATTACCTTATTCTCATCAATCCATACTTTATGAACCGCTCCGGAAAAATCTACCTTAGTGGCGAATCCCCAACGAACATCAGTTCCAAATCGCACAGCCTGAGCTTTTAACTCTTCCATCATCTCCGGGCCGGTAATTCCTTTCGGATATCCCGGAAAATTTTCAACCTCAGTAGTAGTAGTTAATTGTCCACCAGGCTGTAAACCTTCAAACATCACCGGGCTAAGGTTTGCACGAGCAGCATAAATTGCTGCAGTATATCCGGCAGGTCCTGAACCAACAATCAGACATTTTACCTTTTCAGTTTCAACAACCGATTTAACATTGCTCCCTTTCATATCGTCAATATTCATTGCTTTAAACATTTTGTCGTATTTTATTTTTGTCAAAGTTACAAAACATGCATTCATGAACAACAACTCGAATATCAATAATTGTGATTAGGATATAGACAATATTGAAGTCATCAACTGTCGATACAATTCTAAACTACAACTTGATAGCAACAAAATGAATAATATTGAACATATATACAAATTCTCTAAATGAACTCAAATATTTTAATTTAACTTTAATTAACACATTAATTTTTAACTATATACAATATATATATTTCAAATCAGGTTTTAATAAAGTGTAACATTTTTCATGATTTTAATGTAAAAATAAACAAGAAAAACTATATGCCATGAAAACACATAAACATTTTCCAGCCATCAGGAAACATTCAAGGATTGCCTCTCCGATGAAAAATTTATGGTTTTATACAGAAGATAAATCATTGGAGCAAAGTTCAGTTTCCGAACCTGATTTTTATAGTAATTACCGGTCAACTATTTTACGAGACGACTATACGAATAAAGCTTCCAGCAAATTTTTATCCTCCGGAACAAAAAAAGAATGTTCATTTGTTGTTGACTGGCAATTGGAGGAAAACTCTTAAGTCACTGATACATTGCCCGCCAATCTATACATTCTTTCAAGGTATTTGATCTGAACCATAAATTTATCCTACAAAATGTTGAATATTTCTTTTGCATAACTCAACCAGATGGCTACTTTTGTACGCAAATAAGTTCGGGGTGTAGCGCAGCTTGGTAGCGTATCCGTCTGGGGGGCGGGGGGTCGCAAGTTCAAATCTTGTCACCCCGACAAAATAAAAAAAAAAGAGTTACGAAATTTTTTCGTAACTCTTTTTTTTTATTAGTGCCGTTTTAGTGCCGTTTACGATATAGATACAATCTTTATTGATAGATTTAATTCTTTATCACGTAGGTTTTCATTGAAAGGAAACCCCAT
>JBBQMW010000021.1:0-34839 GCA_038329265.1 Bacteroidales bacterium
GAGATACGTTTTTTGGTCAGCTCGTTCTTTCACGTTCCGGGAGTGCATCGAAAAATATTTACTTCGGAAGTTACGATTCAGGTAAAAAACCGGTTATTTCTGGAACAATTCCGGTGATAAATTGGACAGAAACCAAAACAAATGTTTGGGAAGCAAGCTGTCCTGAAGCAGGAACCAAAGTAAGCAACTTTTTCATCAGCGGAATTCCGCAGCAGATTGGCCGCTGGCCGAATGCAAGCGATCCGAATAAAGGTTATCTTTCGTATGAAACGCATTCAGGAACGAACCAGATTACTGACAACCAACTTCCGAATACAGTAAACTGGACGGGTGCAGAAGCAGTCGTCAGGCGGGTGCGCTGGATACTGGATCGGTTGACCATTAAATCGCAGAATTCCGGCACCTTACAGTTCACGACCAATGTTGGCTACGAATTTCTGGACGGATTCGGGTATTTCATTCAGAATGATCCACGGACATTGGATCAGCAGGGCGAATGGTATTTTAAACCCTCGACTAAAACGTTCACTTTGTATTCCGAGACTGATCCAAATACTTTTGTTATTGAGGCTACTAAACTGGATAATTTAATCAAGCTGAGTGCGGTGAATGATATTACCATCGAAAACCTTCAATTCTTCGGTTCAGGGAAATTAACCATGCAGGTACAGAATTGTAACCGGCTGACGATTCGGAATGATGAAATCACATTTTCCGGAGAAAACGGGATTGAGTTTTATGCTTCGAACAATGTGCTTTTCGAATCAAACCTGATTAACCATACCAACAACAACGCATTTATCCAGAATGAGTGCAAGAAGTTTGTGATGCGTAACAACACCATCAAAAATACGGCGTTGGTTGCCGGAATGGGTTTGGGATCGGATGGACAATACAATGCGGTTCAGTTTTCAGGAACAAATATTATGGCTGAACACAATACGATTGACAGTGTGGGCTACCTTGGTTTTGCTTTCGGTGGCGATACAGTACTGATCAAAAACAATGTGATTTCGAATTACTGCATGACCAAAGATGATGGTGGTGGTTTGTATACCTGGAACGATGGAAAGGTGGTCAATCGTTCACGCAAACTGATCGGGAACATACTGATGAATGCCATTGGTGCACCCGAAGGATCGGCCTGGCCGGGAGTTGCCGCTGAAGGAATATATATTGATGATCGCAGTGCCAATGTCGATATTATTGGCAACACAGTTTACAATTGCGGAAACAACGGCATTTTTATTCACAATGCCAATCACATCCAGGTCACGGGAAATACATCATACAATAACGGCAAACAATTTTGGATGGTGCACGATAATATCGCGCCTAGTTTTCCTATCACAGATTGTGTTGTGGATAGCAATATTCTGGTGTCGAGAGAAGCCAATCAGCTGGTTGCCAAATTTCAAACCATCGATAACGGAATACTAAATCTGGGGACTTTCGACTACAATTTGTATTGCCGACCGCTCGATGATAAACTGGTCATTCAGACTGAATACGTTAACGGTACATCAGTCAGCGAAGCACTTACATTGGAAGATTGGCAGTTGAAATATCTAAAAGATCAGCATTCCGGAAAGTCGCCTATTACTGTTGATCCATACAAAATTTTGGCTGTGAAATCTTCGAACCTCTTTACCAATTCAGCATTCGAAGGAAGCACCAGTGGATGGTCGTATTGGGCCAATTACAACAATGGTAAAATTGTGGTAGCCAAAAGCGAAGGAAATCCGGGGAATGCCATGAAAGCGAGTTTTACCTCAGCTTCGGGCAAAACGGATGCAAACATGATTGTGATTTCGAATGCAATAAAACTGGTGAAGGGTAAAAGCTACCGGCTGAGATTTTCGGCAAAGGGAAGCAAAGCCAATGCCTCAATAACTTTTATTCCCCGTAAAAACGGCGATCCATACAATAACGTAGCAGCAAGTAATTCCTTTATTGTCGGCTCTACATATAAAGAATATGAGTTTTTGCTTGAGCCCTCTATGACTGAGAATAACTCACGAATTGATTTCGAAATTCGCGAAGGTCAGGGTGATATCTGGTTCGATAATATGGAACTGGTAGAAGTGGATGTTGAAAAAACCAATCCTGACGAATACATTCGCTTCGAATACAATGCGACAGAAAGTGATAAGCTTATCAGTGTGCCCGATGATTATGTCGATGTGAAAGGAAATCCGGTTTCTGGAGCATTGATTTTAAAGCCGTTTACCTCAGTCATCCTGTTTAAGAAACTCGCGACTCCAATTGGACTTTTCACGGAGCCTGCAGATTCTGATATCAGGTTATTTCCGAATCCGGCAACCAGTCAGGTGACCATCAAAAGCAATCATGAAATCCACTCGGTTTCCGTGTGCAATATGAATGGACAGTTGCTCCAAAAATTTCAATGTAAAAGTAGGAATGAATATACCATACAACATCTTCCAAAAGCCGGACTTTATCTGGTTCAGGTAGAAACTTCCGGCAAAACAGAATTTAAAAAGCTGGTGATCCGAAATTAAAAGAATCGCATTGTCACATAGTGCACAATAGGGATTTTTTTTCTTTGTGTTCAATGTGGCTATGTGGTTAATTATTATCTGCTTGCTTCCAGATACTTAAACACAAACCTGATTTCGGAATAGCTGTATTCGTTTCCTAAACCCGCCCTGATTTCATTGCTTCCGCGTGTTTTGTGTTTTTCGATGTAGTCCAGAATCGCTTTGCTTTTTTTCGGCTCAACCACCTGATCGAGTTGGATTTCGCCAGTTCCTACAAATTGAGACAAATGACCTTCGATGGTCGACACAGCCATGCCCCTTTCGCTGGCAATTTCAATAATCGACTTGCTGTTTTTGAAGGACTCAAAGCTTATTTCCGGTGAACTCAGTGCGGCTTTTTCGGCTTCTTTTTCTGCACCAATCGGCAAATCCAGCCCTTTTTTCTTGCGGTAGGCAATAACCAATTCCAGTATGTCTTTGCCAAATTGTTGCAGACGTGTACCGCCCATTCCTTTCACCGATTTCAGAGCTGCCCGTGTTGCAGGCAGCGTTTGAACAATTTCGTGCAGGGTCTTCTGCGGAATGATCTTGCTGATTTCAACATTCTGTAAATCCGCTTTTCCGCTGCGCCATTTCTTTAGTTGGGTGTAGAATTCGGGATACATGGTGAACGATGACGAAGAACTTCCGGATGACGAAGATTTCGAAACTGTTTCCGGAATTTCGATGGCGGCTTTCGACTTGGTTTCGAGATAGGTTTTGACGATAAACCCTTTTTTGCACAGTTCCAGACAGCCTTTTTTGATTTGAATTTCCTTCCGGAGCTTATCGGCCGCATCATTAAAACTTTTACGGATGGCTTTGTTGTCGGTATCAAATGTCGCTGCTGAAAATGGCTCTTCGACAATAAGTAAAAGTTTTCCGGAGAAATAATCGGATGCTTTTTTAATACGTTCCTGAAGCTGCTCATTTTCTTCGGCATTGGCAGAACCGACAATCAGTTGACGGAGTTGATTTTCAAATTTTTCAGCCACATTAATCAGTTCGGTTTGCAGCGGTATGGTCATGCTTTGCAGATTGCTTTTCAGGGTGCCAAGTAATTGCGACTGATGTTCTTCCCAAAGTTTTAGCAAGTACTGAATCTGTCGCTCCATCGGTTTAAAATCGAACAGATCACCAAGTAATTGCTTCACGTAATCTTTGCGCGATTGCTCCAGTTCTGCTGGTCCGGGCTGGTTGCGCTCCACATCTTCTGAAAATTGGATTACGGTGGTATCGTTTTTTACACTGAAATCGGCAATCGATGAACTCAAAACCAGTCCTTCGAGGGTTTTACAACGGCTCAGTGCCACGTAAACCTGACCATGTGCAAACGAAGCCCGTGCATCGATAATGGCTTTTTCGAACGTCAGTCCCTGACTTTTATGAATGGTAATGGCCCAGGCCAGTTTGAGGGGAAACTGCGTGAAAGTGCCGATCACATCCTCGTCAATTTCCTGTGTAGTTTCGTTCAGGGTGTATTTGGAGTTTTGCCATTCCACTTTTACAACCTCAATCGTTTCCTGATCGCTCGGACATTGCACCTCAATTTCGTCGTCGCCAATTCGGATGATTTTGCCAATTTTGCCGTTGTAAAAACGCTTTTCAGGAGACAAATCATTTTTAACAAACATTACCTGGGCACCAACTTTCAATTCCAGTTCCAAATCGGTGGGGTAGGAGTACTCCGGAAATTCACCCTGAACTTCGGCTTTAAAGCGATGCGATTTGGTTTTCAACTGGCCAAGCTTCGAGTCGTTGATTTGCTGCGATTGGTAATTGTGGGTGGTGAGCGTGATATAACCTTCTTTTTCCTCGGGATTAAATCCGGGAATGTAGCGTTTGTTCAATTCCTGAAGGGTGACCGTATCCATCCGGTTTTCGCGCACTTTATTCAGCAAATCGATAAACCGCTGGTCGCTTTGCCTGAAAATATGGTTCAGCTCAATACCCACGAATTTCGAGCGTTTCAACGCACGGCTACTGAAGAAAAAATAGGTGTCGTAATAATTTTTTAGGATGGACCAATCGTCTTCTTTTACCACCGGAGCCAACTGCTGCAAATCGCCAATCATGAGTAATTGCACGCCGCCAAAAGGTTTGTAGCGGTTTTTGTAACGGCGCAGAACTTCGTCAATGCCATCCAGAATATCCGCCCGAACCATCGAAATTTCGTCGATCACCAGCAAATCGAGACTCCGGATAATGTTGATCTTTTCGCGGCTGAATCGTTTGATTCCTGCTGCCACATTTCCATAGGCAGGCACAGCCACATGCCGCTGCTGATCGTGATCAACCGGTATCTGCGGGCCAAACGACATCTGGAAAAACGAGTGAATGGTAACTCCACCCGCATTGATTGCAGCCACACCGGTTGGTGCAACTACCACCATTCGTTTGGGCGACAATTTTTTCAGGTTTCGCAAAAAAGTAGTTTTGCCGGTTCCGGCTTTTCCGGTCAGGAAAATATTCTGATTCGTGTATTGCAGAAAATCAAAAGCGAGCTCAAGCTGTGGGTTGGATTGGTATTGCATGGTGGATAAGTGGTTTTGGTGTGAAATTTAATGATGCCAAACGGGAAAACTTAATCTGCCAAAGATCTTATAGCGTTGATTTCAATATCAAAATCAGATTGATAAATTTTACTGGTGATTCTACAAACAATCACATCCCCGTCATCACTTTCTTGAATAACTAACGCAGGTCTTCTTTTAAAAGATATTCCATCAGTAAAAGGAAATCGCAGTAAAACGACTTGTCCAAATTTCAAATGTTCCATTGCTAATAATTGTCATAGATTGAATCGGAATCAGCATATCCACTTAAGAACTGCTCTGCTGTAATATTCGTAAAATCATGATCCAAATTCGTTTGTGAATCATCAAAAAGCAGTATTACTTGTACATTTTTTTCGTCAGTACCTTGAAGCTTAGATTGTATCTTCTTTGGGATCAGAATCATGTTTTTGCTCAGTTTTGATTTAAACTCTAATGCTCTCATGATCACTCAATTTTGTACAAATATAAAGAAATACAGGAAATAAATTCTTTGTCTTTTCCAGTGAGAAAAATATTCTGATTCGTGTATTGCAGAAAATCAAAAGCGAGCTCGAGCTGTGGGTTGGATTGGTATTGCATGGTTTTTCAATTGTTCCATTGCTAATGTTCTCGTGTTTTTCAATTTTAAACAAATATACTGAATTCAAATCATTTAAATTATTGGCCTCAAATGACAATTATTTTTGTTAATAATTCTGTTCGGGTCCTAAAAAAGATGTATTAATTATCAACATGTGATAATATTTACATCTCAAAAGCGTTCGTTAACCACATTGTTGTAGATTGAGCCAAATGTTAGCCTGATTCCCAGTTCCGCATTAATTTCGTAAGTCGTTTCCAGTTTTCGGCGTTTCAACAGTAGGTCTTCCATAGAGGCTTCTCCTTTAACGAGATACAATTGATCATGAATCAGTTCGCATTGAATTTCACCGAAAAATGAGAGTTGTTTGGTAAGTCTGATTGAAAGGTCAGATTCTAACGTTAGTCGGTTTTTTAGCAAATCATGAAAATAATGACTGCCTTCGAGACTGGTTTCAATGCTGCCCCATGGCTGAACCATTTCAAGTTTGATTTTTAAATTTTCATATGCCAGGGTTTCTTTGGTCTTGTTGTAAATGGTTTCTTCATGATAATTGACGTTTTTAAGTCCCAAGTGATAACCAATTGAAAATATCCGCCTGTTACTTTCTGACCAATCGAAGAAGTTGTATTCCAAAGCGATAGCTGTTTTTAAAGAATGGTTGATGTTTGTATAGGTTGATGAAGAATATTCGCTAAAAACTCCAGCCGACCACCGTTGGCTTAGACTTTTAATAAGGTTGCCGGATGCTTGTTTTTCATTCTGTTTGTTGGTTATTTTTTCTTCATCGTCCCAATAATTTTCTTGGTTTAGCTCGTAACTTGCTATCAACCTGGTTTTCCATTCTTCTGTAATTTTATCAGCACGCAACTCTGTCCTGATGGAATATTCATCTTGCCTTTTTTCTTTCTGAAATTCACCGCCTGATTCAATCCTGAAAACCCATTTTTTCCATGGATCAGTAATCATTTGATCGGCTTTTTTCCCATCCTTTTCTGTAACATCAACTTCCAGACTATTTAGTTCGTCTGACTGAGCCATATAAGAAAGCATCCCGATTTTAAATATTTTCAGGAGTCCTTTTCTGACATCATCTTCGGTATCCGATTGATTGGCAATGAATTCAAATTGGAAATTCTTATCTTTAAAATTATTGATCCCTATAAAATTCATAAAATATTTCCGACCTCCACTTCCGGTTTGCGAATCGGAAACCAACAAATGCACATCAGCTAATTTAGGATCACGAACCAAAGAAACAAAAGGTAATTTCTGCCGCACATAAGTTAAATCGCAATCTTCGCAATCAATAAAAAAGTTAATAAGAGCCTTTTTTTCAATGATTTCCTGAGCATGAACAGAACTGATTGTTGCAATTAATAAATAGCCCACAACTAATCGGGCAAAAAATTTTCTCATGGTTGATGAAGGTTGATGTTGTATTACTTTTTCTTTTTTGTATGGATTCGAACTTAAATTCTGATAACGGCAAAAATAGCTTGGAAATTGCAAAGCAAGCAATTGCTTTTACAAAAATATAAAGAATTCCAGACACATAAATTCTTTGGTATGCCAGATCCGGCCTTTCAGGAAAATATAAGGTTGGTATATTGATGGATGAGATGTAATCTCCACGTGATTCAGATCGAAAGAATTAAAATCAAAAAATTAAAACGGGCAATGAAAGGTACTCCAATGCAATCTTAGGGACATTGAATAGTGCGATAATATGCACTATTCAATGTATTTAAGAACCGTTAAAAATAAATACACGCATTAGTGCTTATATATGCACTATTTGATGCACTATCAAAAAGTTAGGGATATATTTGCCTCAAAAAGAACCATACAATGCACTTTACAGAAATTATTCAGACAATAAAAAAACGTAGAGAAATGCTAAAGGTAACTCAAGATACACTGGCAGAACTTTCTGGAGTAGGATTGCAACCTTAAAACAGTTTGAAAGTGGAAAGGGGAACCCTACCCTCCAAACTTTACAGAAACTGGCTGATGTTTTGGGATTGGAGATTTGTTTACAAGTGAAGAAAACTCAATTCAATAAATGAGAAAAGCCTTTTTTTTTCAACATGCTACCAGAGGGCTCAAACAAGCAAGTAATTTGTAAGCGCATGCGGATTGATTCAGATGATTATTTCGGATTACTGATGACCACTGCAAAAACGGATATCATCGGAGCGATTAGGGTTATTAAAATTGAACAACAGTAATGAGTATACCCGAAATAAAACATTGTCCTGGGACATTGGCTAAAGGTTTTGATACCTACAGCAGAACTTGTTTGAACAGCCGTGAACCCAATAGAAACTTTTAAGTTAATTCAATTATACATTATAATTTTATGTAATTTGACCCTTTCTAATTAGATCAATAAATTAATGTCTAACCAAAACCCGGAACAAATAGCCAGAGATCAAATTGATAAGCAGTTAACTGCTTGTGGCTGGCTTATTCAGGGTCTCAAAAAGCTTAATCTACATGCTGGAATTGGTATTGCAATAAAAGAATATCTGACAGATGTTGATCCTGCTGACTATGTATTATTTGTTGATGGAAAACCTTGTGGTGTTATTGAAGCCAAAAAAGACGAGGAAGGCAACAGGCAACTGAATATACCAAAGGATTACAATTGGGAAAGCTTAACTGCAATTAAAGGATCAGAACTGGAATTTCACTATGTCACATTACTTAGAGAGTTAAGTACTCAAAAAGGCATATTAGGACAGATATTTACCAAGAGCCAAAACAAGATTCAAGACCCTGCCATGTTAGCCAAAATCATTGACATGATAGATTCTGAACAATGGCTGGTAATGGGAGCTGATGTGAAAGGTGATATCTATGAAAAGCTTTTGGAGCAGAATGCACAGGATGTCAAGAGTAGAGCAGGTCAGTACTTCACACCAAGGCCATTGATCAGGGCTATGGTTGAGTGTATTCAACCCCAACCCATGAATACCATTGCTGACCCTGCTTGTGGCACAGGAGGCTTCTTTCTAGCAGTATACGATTATTTGGTAGCCAATAACAAATTTGACAAAGACCAAAACAAGTTCCTGAAGCTACAAACATTCTATGGCAATGAGATTGTAGCAGGTACGCGCAGATTGGCTTTAATGAATATGTTCCTTCACAATATTGGTGACATTGACAGTGACAATTTCATTTCACCTGCTGATGCACTAATCGCAGCTTCACCTATTACCTATGACTATGTTTTAGCCAATCCTCCATTTGGGAAAAAGAGTAGTCAAACATTTACCAATGATGAAGGAGAACAGGAAAGAGATGACCTAACTTATAACAGACAAGACTTCTGGGCAACAACCAGCAACAAGCAGTTAAACTTTGTGCAGCATATCAGGTCAATGCTCAAAACCACTGGAATTGCAGCAGTAGTTGTTCCTGACAATGTTCTGTTTGAAGGTGGAGCAGTTGAAACAGTAAGGAAAAAGCTTCTGGAAACAACTGACCTGCATACCATTTTAAGATTGCCAACTGGAATATTCTATGCACCGGGAGTAAAAGCAAATGTGATATTCTTTGATAATAAGCCAGCTAGTAAAGACCCTTGGACTAAAGAAATCTGGGTGTATGATTACAGGACAAATATTCATCACAAATTAAAGAAAAATCCTTTAAAACTGGATGATCTGAAGGACTTCATCACTTGCTACAATCCATCAAACAGATTTAAAAGGAAAGAAACTTACAATGCTGAAACTAATCCGGAAGGAAGATGGAGAAAGTTCAACTATGATGAAATCATTGCAAGAGATAAAACCAGTTTGGATATCTCATGGCTAAAAGACAAATCATTGGCAGACCTTAATAACCTTCCTGATCCTGATGTATTGGCAGAAGACATTATTGAAAATCTGGAAGCTGGGTTGGAGAGTTTTAGGGAGATAATGATAAAGTTGAATAATTAAAACTAATGCAATGACAAAAAAGATTTATCAATTAGAAATTGTTCTGAAGGATTACAATCCCAAAATATGGAGAAGGATATTAATAAATTCTGACATTTTACTGGTTGACTTCCATCGAATAATTCAAACAACAATGGGTTGGACAAATTCTCATTTACATCTATTTAGTGACGGAATAGACTATTATTCCCCAAGAGAGTTTGAAGTAGAAGAAACAAAGGATTCCAGAACAGTTAAACTGAGTGAAATTTTCAATCTTGAAAAACAGTGTTTACAATATCAATATGATTTTGGTGACTTCTGGGAACATGAAATTTATCTGGAAAAGATTATTGAGAATGATGAGATTCATCAAATCCCATGCTGTATTGATGGAGAAAGAAGTTGTCCTCCAGAGGATTGTGGTGGGACATTTGGTTATGAGGAATTGCTAATAGTAATGTCAGATAAAAAACATGAGGAATATAAAGAAACAAAGACATGGGTTGGAAGAAATTTTAAACCTGAATTTTTTGATATTGAAAAGACTAATAAATTATTGAAAAAGAAAGACTTCGGCTGTATTTGGCTGGAATAATTACTTTATAAATAATTGGTTAATATTTCCTGACAACACCAGTTTGAATGAGTTGTGGATATTGTAATAATGCAGTAATTAAACACCAAACATCTCAAATATCACTTTTACCAGAGAATGATATTTGTTTTTTATATCCTTTGTTAAGTTCTTTTTTTTCTTGGTTTGTATGTACAATTGTATGTACAAAAAAAGAGTTACAAACTTCAATGCTTGCAACTCTTTGATTATCAGGTGGAGAATATCGGAATCGAACCGATGACCTTTTGACTGCCAGTCAAACGCTCTAGCCAACTGAGCTAATCCCCCTTTCGAGGCGACAAATATATAACTTTTTTTCATCTGCAAGAGGTTGGCCTAATCGAAAATTCGAATCCTTCCTCAAATTAATAAACTCAAACTTTCAGCCACCCTCGCTGATTAAATAATTTCTGCCTTTTTCGAATACTTCCACTTCAGGAGATAATAAACCGGAATACCTGACAGAATGAGAATCATTCCGATTCCAGCTTCGCGGGGGCGCGTGGAAATGGTATTGATTATTAATCCGATACAGAACAGGATGAAAATTGCCGGGACAAATGGGTAACCCCATACTTTGTAGGGGCGATGCGCATCGGGCATCCGGCGGCGCAGAATGAATACTCCCAAGGTAGTAGCTCCATAAAAGATAAACACCGCGAAAATAATCATGTCGGTCAGTTGGTCGAAGGTACCCGATAAAACGAGCACCGATGCCCAGATTCCCTGCCAAAACAATGAATTTCCCGGAACATTGGTTTTGTTCAGCTTACCAATGGCCGGAAAGAAAAGTCGTTCGCGGGCCATTGCATAATATGGACGCGCTCCGGTGAGAATGCTGGCGTTGGTGCATCCCAGCGTAGTCAGCAGAATAAGCAACGAAATGAATAAAACCCCTCCTGTTCCCCAGAAACTCCTGACGGCTTCAACGGCTGCAATCTGATTACCTGCAACATGAACCTGTTCCAGTTGAGGGATTGTTAAAAGCGTCAGGTAAGTAACATTGACCAGCAAATAAATGGCGATTACCACAAAAACACCCATCACAATTCCTTTTGGGATGTTTCGGGTAGGATCTTTAACCTCACCACCGATAAAACCAACCGAAACCCAACCCTGATAGGCCCAAAAAGCGGCCAGCATAGCGGTAAAAAACGAGGAAAAGCTGACGGTTCCGTTGGTCAGTTCACTGACATTTAGGAAATTAGTCGGCATTTGATGGAGACTTGCCAAACCGAAGATAACAATGACTGCCAGTCCTGAAAACACCAGAAAAAGAATTGCCTTACTGGCTCCTGCACCACTTTTTAAGCCTGAAATATTAAGTCCGGTTAAAAGCAATATCAGTACTATTGCGATCAGTTTGACCCCAAAATCCTGAAAAGGAAAGAAAATGCCACCAATCGTAAAATTTTTTAACGATGTAAGAAGTTCCGGAATCGGGACAATACTGTTTAGCGATTGTGCAAAAACATAGGCCAACGACGATATAGTTGCAGTTTGAATAATGGTAAATAACGACCAACCATAGATAAAAGCGAAAAACCGATTGTAAATTTTCTTCAGATAAACAAATTCGCCCCCGGTATCAGCAAGTAATCCGGCAACTTCGGCATTACTCAACGCACCAAAAAGAGTGATTATCCCTCCGACAATCCAGGCCAGAAGTATCCACGACGAAGAATGAAGTTCTGCTGCCATCGGCGCAATTTTCTTGTAAACTCCTGAACCAATAATATTTGCAATTACAAAAATCACAACATAACCTAACCCAAGTGTCCGGACCAAACTTCTTTGACTAGCCATAGAATTGCTTTTGAGGATAAATGAAGAACCGAAAGTAAGAAATTGCATTTAAGATTGTCTTATCTTTGACCGCTCAAAGCAAATAAATATGATTGAAAACTCATCCATTATAGAAACGGCAGTTTTGGTCGGCCTGATTACCAGGGATCAGGACGAAACTCAGGCCAAAGAATATCTGGAAGAATTGGATTTTTTGGCTGATACAGCTGGTGCCGAAGTGAAAAAACACTTTCTACAACGTCTGGACATCCCGAATCATGCGACATTTGTCGGATCAGGTAAGCTGGAAGAAATTAGTGAATACATCAAGGCAAACGATGTTGGAACAGTCATTTTCGACGATGATTTAAGCCCAACCCAACTCCGGAACATCGAGAAAGCGCTGGAATGTAAAGTGCTGGATCGGACTTTTCTGATTCTGGATATTTTTGCCCGAAGGGCACAAACGGCACACGCCAAAACCCAGGTAGAGCTTGCCCAATATCAATACATGCTGCCCCGACTAACCCGTTTGTGGACTCACCTTGAGCGTCAGCGTGGGGGAATCGGGATGCGTGGACCCGGTGAATCTCAGATCGAAACCGACCGCCGGATTATTCTTGATAAAATTGCCCTCCTGAAAGAGCAGCTAATTAAAATTGACAAACAAAAAGCCACACAGCGCAAAAATCGCGGACGGATGGTTCGGGTTGCCTTGGTTGGATATACCAATGTTGGCAAATCAACCATGATGAACCTGTTGTGCAAAACAGAGGTTTTTGCCGAAAACAAGCTGTTTGCTACCCTCGACACAACGGTTCGCAAAATGGTAGTTGGAAATCTTCCTTTTCTACTGGCAGACACTGTTGGATTTATCCGCAAATTACCTCACGGACTGGTTGAATCGTTTAAATCTACGTTGGATGAAGTTCGCGAATCGGACATTCTGATGCACATCGTAGACATTTCGCACCAGGGATTTGAAGAGCAGATTGAAGTGGTGAACCGCACCTTGAACGAAATAAATGCCGGCGATAAACCGACCATTTATGTATTTAATAAAATCGATGCATTTACTTATGTCGAAAAACATCAGGATGATTTGAGTCCACGAACCAAACGTAATATTTCGCTGGAAGAATGGGAAAGCAGCTGGATGTCGAAAAACAATACTCCATCCCTTTTCGTTTCGGCCACCAAAAAATTAAATATCGAAGATTTGAAACGAACTCTTTATGAGGAAGTCAAGAAAATACACATCACCCGGTTCCCATATAATGACTTTCTGTACGATGAAAATTGGACAATGAAAACAGACAGTCAGGAATAAGAAAATAGAAAAAAGTCATCAGAAAATAGAAAAAAGTAAAAAGGAAAGAGGAAAAATCGCGACCATTTTCCTCTTTCCTTTTTACTAATTCCTAATTACTTATACCAATGACTTTTTTCTAATGTCTAATGACTTTATTTAATCTCGCCATTTTTAATCAGCCATTCGGCAATCTGAACCGCATTTAGCGCAGCTCCTTTTTTGATCTGATCGCCCACACACCAGAAAGTCAGGCTTTTTGGATTTGAAACATCCTTCCGGATGCGGCCAACATAGACATCATCTTTGCCCGAGACAAACAATGGCATTGGATAAACTTTCTGTGACGGATTGTCCAAAACGGTTAAACCTTCCAGTTTTTCCATCGCTGCTTTCACCTCCTGAATGTCCAACGCATCTTCAGTTTCCACCCAAATCGCTTCAGAATGTGCGCGGGCAACTGGAATGCGGATGCAGGTCGCACTCACTTCGGCATCGGTGTGCATAATTTTTTTTGTTTCCCAGTTCATCTTCATTTCCTCCTTAGTGTAGTCGTTATCGAGGAAAACATCTATCTGTGGAATGATATTCATTGCCAGCTGGTAAGGGAATTTCTGAATGGTTACATCTTCGCCTTTGGCAACCTGTTGAATCTGTGTTTCCAGTTCGGCAATTCCCTGGGCGCCAGCACCACTTGCTGCCTGATAAGTTGCAACTTGAACCCGAACAATTTTCGACAAATCGTTGATCGGTTTCAAGGCCACCACCATCTGGATAGTTGAACAATTCGGGTTGGCAATAATGTTGCGTGGACGAATCCGGGCATCTTCAGGATTCACTTCTGGAACAACCAACGGAACATCGCTATCGTAGCGGAAAGCGCTCGAATTGTCGATCATGATTGCACCGTATTTCGTAATGGTATCAGCAAATTCTTTTGAAATAGATGCACCGGCCGAAGTTAAAGCAATATCAATGTCCTTAAAATCATCATTATGCTTCAGTTCCTTGACAATCAGTTTTTTACCTTTGAATTCATACTCGTTTCCGGCCGAACGGCCCGATCCAAACAAAACCAGTTCATCGAGCGGAAAATTCCTTTCAGCCAATACTTTCAGGAATTCCTGACCCACCGCACCACTTGCACCTACTACTGCAACTTTCATTTCAATTAAATTTAATTGTTATCTAATCAACTACTTGCAAACTTATTTGGCATTTTGCTCAATTTGTATTAAATTGAATCAAATTTACCTTTTTGCTGCTCAATTAATCGTTCAAAAATAAGGCTTTACTTTTAATTTTTCAAAATATGACCCGATTAAATTTTATATTTTCAATTATACTTGTCTATTTTTTAACAATTGTAAGCAAAAATGCGTTTTGTGAATGTAACCCATTTTCAAATCAGTTGGTAAAATTAAGAACCTTTTTGGGAAATGACACGATCATTCCGGTTTTCAATGATGATTTCGAGTCCGGAAACCTTTCAGAATGGAAACAAACGGAAAACTGGGAGGTTTCGCCAACCGAAGCAATTTCGGGAATATTTTCGCTGAAACATTTATCAATGGGTGTGAGTGGAACCTCTTCGGTTTTTCACAGCATTCGTACCGATTGGAATACTTCTGATCTGGAATGGTCATTCAAACTCAAAGATGGGAAGTGGGATCCTTCTTCATCGAACAAATTTTGGTTTTATCTGAGTGCCGATACCATCCGAACCGATCTGATCAACGGTTTTGCAGTTGGAATAAATATCTCCGGAAGTACCGATCTGCTTAGCCTTTGGCGAATCAAAAACGGAAAAGCAGACAGCCTCATCGTCCAATCCGATTTGGACTGGAATGCATCGACTTTAGCATCAATCTCGGTAAAGCGAACTACCCAAGGCAACTGGAACTTGTCATACTTAAAATCGGGTGATGCAAATTCAAAATCATTTTCAGGAAAAGACCCGACTATTTTTGCCTTTAAGAACATTGGAATCTATTTCAAATATACAAGCACACGAGCCGGTCAATTGTGGTGCGACGATATCGCAGTGAATCAGCTCACTCCCGAACTTGCGATCCAAAAGCTTTCGCTTTTAAATTCGCACCTGATTACAATTACTTTTAATGCTCCCCTAAATTCCGCCTCCATTCACTCCGGAAATTTCAAACTTACCGATGAGAATAACCAGAATATACCAATCAGTCAAGTCGTTCCGAACAGCCGTTCCGATCAATCCATTGACATTATTTTTGGTAAAGTGGAAAGTTCTGAACTCAGCATAGTAGTTTCCGGAGTTTCCGACCTCTCCGGAAGAACAATGAAGCCCGAAACCCGCATGTTTTCATATTCTTTTTCTCCGGAAATTGGGTCAATTCTGATCAACGAAATCCTTTTCAATCCATTTTTGGGAGGAGTTGATTTTGTTGAACTTGTCAATGTTTCGGAGAATTCCATCCCTGTTAATCGACTGATGTTGGCCACCCGAAACGACACCCTCGCCCTGAAACAAATTTACACACTCAGTAAGGAAAAAAGATACCTGAAACCCGGCCAATACCTTTGCTGCACCAAAGATTCAGCGATAATTGTGTTGCAATATTTCACCAATAATCCTGAAAGTTTTTGCTCCATGAAATCTTTCCCAAGTTATTCTGATGATAGCGGAACAGTTGTTTTACTCAACGATTCGCTGGAAGTTTTGGATGAATTCAGCTACTCAGCCAAGATGCATTCTCCATTTCTAGCCGACGAAAACGGAGTTTCGCTTGAACGCATCTCGCTCGAAAAACCAAGTTCCGATCGCAGTAACTGGGCATCTACAGCCTCATCGGTCGGTTTTGCTTCTCCCGGAATGCCCAATTCTCAAACCGAAAGTGAAACTGAAATTCAGGATGAAATTACTCCCGAACCCAAAGCGTTTTCGCCCAACAACGACGGCTACAACGATGAACTCACCATCAGATTTAAGCTGAGCAAACCCGGCTATATTGCCAACGTACATATTTTTGATGCAATTGGGAGACAAGTGAAATTTCTGATCAAAAATCAGTCATTAGCCCAGGAAGGAAACTGGAAGTGGAATGGCCAAAGCGAATCGGGACAAAAGCTAAACATTGGTATTTACATTATTCTGATTGAAGTTTTTGATCAGGAAGGACATACCAAAGCATTTAAAAGAACATGCACCTTGACGGATCGGTTGGAATGATAATACAACTCTATTTTCGTCTGTCAAGCCGCATTCGTGTCATTCGTTCTCGCATTCCGCCATTTTTCAGGAAATCTTCACTAAGCGATTGCAGTTGCTTAAACAACATGTAGTCCGTCTGTTTGATCATGCAGATGGCCATGTTGGCAATCGTTTCAGGAGGTCGAACCCTAACCAATGGCATATAAAAAGCAGTGTCATTATGTCTACGACCCAACTCCCGCATCTTTAAAAGTTCTACAGAAGTATTCTCCCACTGGCGGTGATTTCTTGTTCGCAGGTAATCTTCATAATCGATCAAAAGCTCCTGCAAGCTTGCCTTGGCCACATTTACCAGTTTTATTTCAGTCTCCTTCGACGTCGCGGAAGCCGCACTACCTTCCACAATATTTTGCTTGCCCGAACGCGCCGCCTGAACCATTTGGTCTACGGTCCTGTCAAATCTCTGCAAATAATTTTTGCAGAAATAGTAAGTTATGTCGTATATGGCCTCAGCCTTCTGGTAAGTTAGCAACTTCCGGTAATTTCCGGTCCGTGGCAATAAAGGCTCCTGGTTTTGTTGGTTGCTGTTCATTTTTGTAGATTTTACTGTTAATATTTTCCTGTGTTTAATGTCTTTAATGCCTTTAAATCCTCAATGACCTCACGGACTTTAAAAATAAATACTCTAATTTACAGCTTTTTAGTAAAATCACCAATTTTGAACGCAAATTTGTAACAAAACATAACAATCTCACACCAATACCATAAATCCAAAAATAACTACATGAATTCAACACTCTTTTCTCTGGCATGGAAAGAAACCATCCGGTCGGCTTATTGGGGCAAAAGTATCGCTACCAACATCGGGCTTGGTTTTTTAGCTCTCTATTTCTCAGTCAGCTTTTTGGTGCTGGGTTTTGCTATTCCCGAAATCCTAACCAAAGATTTTCCTGATGTTGATCCTGTGAGCAAATTCAACAGTATTTTGCTGGCGTATTTTGGCATCGACCTTATAATCCGCCAACTGATGCAAAAGTTGCCGACGGTCAGTTTCAAACCTCTGCTTTTACAGAACATCCGTCGCCGGGAAATCGCAAATTACCTGCTAATTCGCTCGGTGCTAAATTTCTTTAATGTATTGCCCTTCTTCCTGTTGCTTCCGGTAACTTTCTCGCTGGTAAGCAAAGCCCACACTGGTCTGGAAACTTTCAGCTGGTTCATGGCAATTGTAATCCTGATTTTCAGCAATCATTTTCTGGCCATTTACCTGAAATGGCGGTTCAACGAAGCAGAATACGGATTTTTCATTTTACTGGGCGCACTGGCAGCACTTTTTGCCATCAATCATTTCGGCATCGTTGATCTTTCCGGAGGAATGGGCAAATTGCTCGACCTTGTTCTCATCCATCCGGCAATTTCATTGGTATTTGTATTACTCCCGGGGTTGTTTTATTTCCTGAATGTCAATTTTCTGCTGAGCCGGATGTATGTAAATCTGGTTTCAGGGAAACAAAAGGAAGAAAAAATAGGCGATTATTCGTGGCTCGACAGGCTGGGAGAAAACGGCCGGTTTATCGCGCTTGAACTGAAACTGATCTGGCGAAATAAACGTCCGCGTTCGGTAGCAATGATGACGGTAATTATGTTTGCCTATGGCCTGCTTATTTATCGTGGTGAACCGGGTAAAGAGCTGCCTGAATTTGTATTTATTCTTGGGGGAATTATTCTGGTTGGCATGTTCTCGATTTCGTACGGACAATTTTTCCCGGCCTGGCACAGCAATTACTTCTCAATGCTCATGTGTCAGCGGTTGAAAATGAAACAGTTTCTACAATCGTTTTACATGCTCGTAACCGTGGTTTCAGTGGTCTGTTATTTCATTACTTTGCCCTATGCGCTGATGCACACCAAAGTTATATACACCCATCTGGCTATGCTGCTTTACAACCTTGGGGTAAATATTCCGGTTATCTTTTTTATCGGCCTTTACAGCAAAAAGCGACTGGACTTAAACCAGTCATCAGTAATGAATTATCAGGGAGTCGGCGCTTCGCAGTGGCTCGCAGGGTTACCCATGTTGATAGGTCCAATTGCACTTTTCTATTTGCTAAATCTGGCTCTTGGCCCCACCGGAGCCTATGCATGTCTTGGAATTCTCGGATTAACCGGAATCCTGTTTCACTCGGTAATTATCAATTATTTCTCGAAACTATACCTTCAGAAAAAGCACCAGCTGATTAAAAACTACAAAAACTCCTGATCATGATACAGATACAAAACCTCATTAAAGCATACAACAAAGAAATCGTCCTGAATATTCCTGAATTGAACATTGAAAATGGAGAGATTTTCGGGCTTGTGGGTAACAATGGCGCCGGAAAAACAACCTTGTTCAACATTGTGCTCGACTTAATTACTGCCAGTAAAGGACAAGTCGTAAGCAAAGGAATCAATGTGCGCGAATCGGAAGACTGGAAAGACTTTACAGGCGCGTTTATCGACGAAACATTCCTGATTGGCTACCTCACAGCCGAAGAATATTTTGCATTTATTGCCGGATTACGGCGTTTAAGTAAAACTGAAATTGGCACATTCATGGAAACTTACGCCGACTTTTTTAACGGCGAAATCCTGGGAAAGAAGAAATTTATTCGCGACTTTTCGAAAGGAAACCAGAAGAAAGTAGGCATTGTTGCGGCTCTGATGGGCAAACCCGAAATAGTGGTTCTGGATGAGCCATTTGCCAACCTGGACCCTAGTTCTCAATACAAACTCCGGAAGCTGATCAAGGACTTTGCAGCACAGAACGGCACCACTTTCCTGATTTCGGACCACACGCTCGAAAATATTGCTGATGTTTCTACTCGGCTGATCATCCTCGAAAAAGGTAAAATTGTTCGCGACGTTCCAAAAACGGAAACCACACTCCAGGAAGTCGAAGAATTCTTTAAACCGGTTGTTGAGGCGGATTTGTTTTAAATAAAGAGAATTTAAAGAAAACCAACAAATTGAGAAAAGCAATCGAAATAGGAGATAAAGAGTTTGCGACTAAAAAAGACGCATTGCATTACTTCAAGACTATTTTGAACTCATACGACTTTGGAGAGACTTTATACTATGGCAATCCAAATGAAAATTCAGATTACGATGTTTTAATCGTATTGAAGAATGATTATAATGCTAGGGATGAAAACCAAATATATGACTTGTGCTACGAAATGAATCTGAAATACAACATCATAATAGATGCACACCTGATCTCAGAAAGAGAACTTCAAACTATAAAAGGCAAACAGCCTATATTTACCAAAGCCATTAAATCAGGAATTTACGCATGAATATTTTGAAATGAGTAAACTAAATCTTGTCAACATTTTTATATCATTGATCGCACTTTCAGCCTGCACCTATCTACAGCCCAAAATCAAACTACAATCGGGCGATATCCTGTTTCGTGGATCAAGTTCAGAACAGCTTTCTACTGCCATCGATAAAGTGACGCAGACATCAGCAGAAACGCATTTTTCGCATATGGGTTTGGTTGAGGTTGCCGATTCGGAAATTTTTGTTTTACATGCCAGTCCTGATGGCGGAACGTGTCGGATTCGGCTAACTGAGTTTCTACATCCGAAAGGTGATTCTGTAATAGTTGTGGGATACCGGTTAAAATCCGAATGGCAGAAAACAATTCCTGCTGCCATCCAGAAAGCCCATCAAATGCTTGGAAAATCCTACAATTCCAGTTACATCCTGTCGGATACTGCGCACTATTGCTCGGAGTTTGTGTATTTGGCCTTTGCTGCCGATTCGGTTTTTGAACTCAACCCAATGACTTTTAAGGATCCGAAAACCGGAGATTTTTTCCCGACCTGGGTGGAATATTATCAAAAAATGGGACTTAAAATTCCCGAAGGTCTTCAGGGTTGTAATCCGAATGGACTTGCAGCTTCTCCGAAACTGGAGCGACTTGGAGAAATTGAATGATGGGCTAAAGCCCGAATGCGAATACTCTTTTAACCGTTGGCTTTAGCCAACGGTTAAAAATATCGCCCAGATCAATCAATACTCTCATTCAAAGCACTATTCTTTGCCATCTGCTTTAGCTGACGGACTTTGAATGTAAATTTGCCCTCTTCGCATTGTGCCGTGCAGAAACATACAAAGCAACAGCAGCCGAACAGAAATAAAAACCCATCAGGATAAGCATTTGCCAATATTCGTGCCTGATCTCATACATTCCAACACCCATGCTCCGAACACGCAAATAGGCCGGAATCATAATGGTTGATGGAAACAAGTGTGCCAAATTATACAGAAAAGGCGGAATTGAAGATGCAGGCCATGAAACACCACTCAGGAAAATAACTATTGGTGACAAAAATACCATGAACATGATGGACGATTCGCGACGTTTGAAAAGCACAGAACAAGTAATCCCCATAAAAATAACTGAAAGCAGAAATGGCAATGTCAGCATCAAAACGGTGAGATAACTACCTTGATTGGGATAGCTGAACCACGAATGGACCCAAATCATAGTAAGTACACAATTTACCGCATAAATGGTAAGATACGACAAGGATTTTCCAAACAGGATCGGAAGAACTCCTCCTTTTTTTAGTGCGACCGGAACCAGGAAACTATCCTGTTTCTTCTCCTTGGCGGTTCCGCCCAGCATTCCAATACCAATCAGCAAGGTTTGCTGAAGGATGATAATGATGATTCCGGGCATCATCGAAGAGCCGTAGCCAGACGACGGATTGAACCAAAAATGAATATCGGCAACCAACGGATCGCGCAATTGCGCCGCTTGAATATACGTTATCCCTTCCATCATTAGCTTTTTAATCTCAATCCCGGCGGAAAAAGTACCCACCGTTTTTACTGAACCACTCAGTAATTGGCGATAAATCAGGAAATAGCTCCCGTCGGCAAACACCGAAACATTCGATTGTTTCCCATTCAAAATATCTTTCTCAAAATTCTGCGGAATCACAACAATCCCTCCTGAATTTCCTTCAAAAAAATCGTCCTTCGCTTCGTCCAAACTGACTGCTACCCGATTGATTTCAATCTGTTCGGCACCTTCAAGCATTTTAATCAGCTGATGACTGGTGGGGGTGCGGTCGAGGTCGACAATGGTTGTTCTTAGCTCGCGAACCACTTCGTTTTTATAGGCAATGGCATATATGATCGGGTAAATCATCATTGCACCAACCAAAATCAGGATGGCTCCGTTGTCTTTGCGGATGTCCCGAAATTCGTCGCGGTAAAATTGCCCGGTCATTTCGAGACCTTTGCGCAAACCTCCCCCAACCCCTCCAATGGAGGGGCGAAAAAACTGGAAGAATTTTCTTGTACAAACGGGTTTGTTTTTCATTGACTTTCTTTTAAGCCCTCCCTTTTGGGGAGGGTTTGGGAGGGGCTTTGTTATATCTTTCCCCAATATTTTTCTTCCTTCAGTAATCGCTTTAATCGCGGCAAAAAACTCCATGACAGAAAAATAAACAATAAAAAAATCGCCATCGGCACTAAGGCCTCAACCACCGCTTCGCCACGAATGGCCTGGGAAATAAATATCTTCACCCATTGTGTAAAAGGGAAAAGGTATGAAAAAACATTCGCAACCACTGGCATTGCAAATTGCGGAAAAGTCAGTCCAGAGAAAGTCAGCGCCATCATGGCGTAGGCGCTGGCCAGCGAAAGAGCCAAACGCAAATTCGCAGTAACCGAAACAAGTAAAACCGCCAGCATTTGATAGGTAAAAATCAATCCCAGTTCGCCTAGCACGATGAAAGCGAAACTACCCTGAAGTGGCGTTCCCATCCGGATAAATAATACCACATTCATCACTACAGCATCGATGGCCAGTAGAAAAGTGTACGGAAGAAGTTTGCCGGCCAATCCTACAATCATGCTTCCTCCCGAATGCTCCAGCCAATCGGGACCGGTTCCTTCGCGAACTTCGGAGCCAATTGCGAACACATTCGACAGTAAAGTGAAAATCACAATCATTAGCGGTAATAGTGCACTCAGCAGAAAATAGGAATAATTTCCGGAGGGATTAAAAAGTATGTGTTGCTGAAGCCTGACAGGCTGTATTTTGGACTTTGCCTGTCTCTCGGGCAAGCCACTTTTCATGGCAATTTGCAGTTTTATTCCTCCTGAAAGCGTTGCCAGCGATTTGTAAATTCCTTTTTGCAGGTATCCACCCTTCAGGATATTGGTATTGTTGATGAACACCGCGATTTTTTGATTGCTACCTTTCAGTATATTTTTTTCAGTTCCTTCCGG
This sequence comes from Bacteroidales bacterium, assembly GCA_038329265.1. Classification (GTDB taxonomy): domain Bacteria; phylum Bacteroidota; class Bacteroidia; order Bacteroidales; family Prolixibacteraceae; genus Aquipluma. The sequence goes on from JBBQMW010000021.1 coordinate 22,805, forward strand.
AATAATCACAATGGCATCCAGTTTCCCTTCTGCCATTTGCTCATAGGCTTCTTCCTGATTGGGGAAGTGCATCGCGATTTCGGCTTCCGGAGTTGCCCCAAGCCACATTACTATTTTTCTCGACAATGCAGAGTGATCCAGATCGACAATGCCTACCGGAAGGTTGCTCGGAACACCTTCTGCAAAGATCGACAGCAGAATCACAAACGAAATGAGTGGGCCAATTAGTGTAGTGAACAGGTAAATCGTAGAGCCCGACATCCGATCGATTTCGCGGAAGAAAACTCTGAATAAAGGATTCTTCGCCCAAATGCCTCCCCCAAACCCCCTCCCAAAGAGGGGGCTTAAGGAACCGGAATGCGAAGATCTATTTTTTTGCATAATAATTTCCAATGAGAAACTGCTCTGAATTATAAATGCCCAAACTCCCTTCCCAATTTTGGGGAAGGGCAGGGGATGGGGCTACCTAAACTGCTTCCAGTTTACCAAAACACTCATACCCGGACGGAGTCCTTCGATTGGAGAAGCCGGGACAGCATGTATTTCGAACGATTTCATGTCGAAACCTCCTGAACTTTTGGTGGCGGTCCAGGTGGCGAAATCAGCCAGCGGACTGATGTAATTCACTTTCAGAAACACTTCTTTATTGCCCAATGCCGGAATAGTCGCTTTAATTTCGCTTCCCATGCGAACGTCAGCCATAAGGTCTTCGCGAATGTACAGGGTTGCCCAGATGTCTTTCAGGTCGATTAAAGTGATTACCGGATAACCGGTTGGCACCAACTCGCCCTGTTCTGAAACGATATTGGCAACCTCACCCGAAGCCTGAGCTTTTACCTGAGTTTCGGCTAAATAGGCTTCAACTTCAGCGATTCCGCCTTCAGCCTGGTTGACCAGTTCCTGTGCCGACCGTTTATCCTCAAAACGTGCTCCTTTCACTGCTTTATCCCATTGCGATTTGGCCGCATTGGCACTTTCGCGGCCAGCTTTGCTTTGTGTTTCAGCTTCATCTCTTTTTTGTTCCGAAACCACTCCATCTTTATACAGATTTTCAACCCGCTGATAGGTCTTTTCGTACAGTCGTGCTGAAGCTTCAGCTTTCAGGTACAAGTTATACGCTGCTGAAATGTCTTCAGTCTGAGCACCGTTTTGCGCTTTCAGGCTTTGAGCTTGAGCGGCATTACGGAGTGCTGTAACCTGTAATAGTTTGGCATCAATTTCAGGGCTGCTGATCGAGAACAGAAAATCACCTTTGGCCACCTGTTGGCCACGTTTAACCGCAATACTGTCGATTCGCCCCGGAATTTTAGAGGCCACCCGAAATTGTGTTGCTTCGATTTCGCCCTGAACTTCCAAAGGCAAAGGCCGGGTAATCAGCCATGTAGTGTAAAGAAGGAATATCAGCAAGCCTGTAAAAAACAGCCCGATAATAAAGTTTCTTGTCTTGTTCATTGAATTTGTATTTTAATATTTTAGAATGATCCGGTAATAGCCTGACTGCTTGCTTGATAAGCTAAGAACAAATCAGGATTTCCACAGATTTGGAGCAAAGTGGCCAGTGTCACATCATAGGCGTACATGGCCTGCAACCTGTCGATATTTACTTTGGCCAACAACAAATTGGCATCGACCAGCTCTGTTGAAGTTGACAAACCTTCGTGGAAAGCCTTATCTCGGCTGTCGACATATATTTTAGCAAATTCAAGGGTATTCTCTAGTTCTTCAAGCTGTTCCACCTGCATACCCAACTGCTGATGCAGTTTTCTAATCACAGTTTTAATGTCTTCCGCTGCTTTCATTCCTGCTTCTTCCACCTGATTTTCCTTGAATTGTGCAGCCTGCAATTTCCGATGACGTGCATTTCCTTCAAAAACCGACCAGTTTAATCCTACACCAACCAGCCATTGAGGTACATACGGCGACAAATCATAATCGACTACATCGTAAGTTCCGGTGAGTGCAACAGTGGGCAGATAATTGCTTTTTTCGAGTTTAACTCCAGTGGCTGCCAGTTCCTTTTTTGAGTCAACTTGTTTTAACTGTGGATTTCTTTCTAATGCCATTTGGATAAAAAAATCCTCATCCTCAATACTTTTCACGATAAACAAACGACTTATCGGTGCCAGATTGGTACTATCGCCAACGGCCATGGTATTCTGAAGTGCCCTTTTTACAATGGTCGATTCGCGGTTAGCCTTTTTCAGTTCGCGCTCGGCATCTGAATTGGCAACCTGAGCATGCAGAAATTCAACTTTGGCAATTTGTCCTTGCTCACTTAGCTTTTGTGAATCGAAAAGATGCTTTTTCATGGCATCCGCCATCTGACTGCGTATTTTACAAGCCTGTTCTGCCAGAACCAGCCCGTAGTAACGGCTTGCCAGTTCACTTAAAAGTTCACCTTCTTTTTGTTTGTGATTTAGCACTGCTTCCTCTTCGTAAATCTGAGAAGCCTTATTTGCCGCATTAATCTTACCACCGGTATAAATTGGCCATACAAAATTGGCATTCACTGAAGCAAATTGTTTCTCCTGAATCATCTGATCCCATTCAGCAGCATTGATTGCAGCCTGCCCTTCCTGAATTTTTCCTCGAATAACCTGCGTACTGAATTTATCAGGCAAAATTGGCATTATGCCCGAAGTGGCCGGGTCAGGATTCGGAACTCCGGAGAAATTTCCATATTTTCCCAATATTTCGTAAAGCGGATTGATTGCATCGCGCAGCGGAGTCAGATCAAGTGTAAGCGGATCGGCCATCTGAACAGCAGTTGCTGTCACAAACACTCGTGGTGCTTTTAATCCCAAAGCCGCTTTTTTGTCAGCTTCTTTTTCCTGAATCTCGAACGCAGCTTGTTTCAGAACATGACTATTTTTGTGCATTTGCTCATAAGCATCAGCAAAGGTGAAAGGCACTGCCATTTCTCCCTGACTAAATACCAATATATGATTCAGAAATAACAGGACTAAAAGAAGAATTGATCGATTTCGCTTCATAACTTCAATGGTTTCAGTACAAATAATCTACTTTAAATCAATTATTTATCGAAGCGAAGGCCTAGAGTGAATCCGATCCAACCTTCAGCGGTATGATTTGTTCCTACGTTCGTATACATTTCATAAGGAGGGAAGGTGCTTTCGAATGTATGTCCGTAGCTCTCTTTCTTTTCGGCAATATTTAAATTAAGTACGGGTCCGCCAAAGATACTGATGACCTCACCCACACGTCGGCTATACAAAAATTTGATTTGCTGAAGGTTATTGAAATTGTTGGTCCAAAGTTCGTTTTGATTCAAATGATAAATCATGTATTCCAAATTAATCGATTGCTTTTCTTGTTTCAGCAGATGAGTTCCCAAACCTAATCCTAAAGCCCACTGATAGTCTTCAAAAATAAATTGGTTACCGATTCCAAAAATACCGTAGATGGGTTTGATACCCAGTTTCGCTTCTGCCTGAAAATTCAGACAATCGCTTACTGACATTTCGAAAGCTTTATACTTGCGACTGGTTGTTTGAGTAGATTGAGCCCATGTAAGATTGCTTATCACCAGAGCTATCAACAGAACTGAAAATTGCTTCATTGTTTTCATAATCAAGAATTGTTTATTTATGATGTTTTTTTTGACGCCGCAATTTTAGCTATTTCTAAATTCATACGGTAAAATTGCATCATTTAATTCGACCATTAGACCAAAATATTCAAATATATTAACATTGAAACCCCAAATCCTGAATAAGAATATGTCTCCTTACTGATTGATTATTCGAACTTCAGGAAAAATCGTGGTGAATCGTTCCAAAGAAAATAGTAACTTTCAGGAAAATTTGTACCGGTTAATATGAATCAGGAACAACACATTGCACACGATAAAGCTGCCGTTTTATGCAGCAGATCAGAGAAATGCACTTCTGAAATTCGGGAGAAATTAAAAAAATGGGGGCTTTCAACTGAAGCCACCGTTCCTGTTATCGAACAATTGATTGCAGAAAAATACCTCGACGATGAACGTTTTGCCCGTGCTTATGTGAAAGATAAATTCAGGTTTAATCATTGGGGAAAACAAAAAATTGAATACATGCTTCGGTCGAAAAAAATAAATCAGGAAGTTCTCGATCTTGCCTTCGAAGAGATTGTTGAGGAAGATTATTCGGAAAACCTCCTGAAACTGATTGCCGATAAGGCTCCGACGATAAAAGCTAAAGACATTTATGACAAGCGTAATAAACTGATGCGTTTCGCTATGGGGCGTGGATTTGAGTCGAACAAAATTTACGCAGCATTTAAAGAACTTGGAATATAAATATCGCAAAGCTGAATAAATAAAACCATTCTGTTGTGGTAGGTTTTTAGTTTAAATCACTACTTCATTCTGAAAAAGTTTTCTAATTTTATCCGTCCGAAAAATCCCGGATATTTAATTTATAAACCAACTAAAATTACAGAAATATGATGAATCGTAAATTACGCATGGGTATGGTTGGTGGCGGCAGCGATGCCTTCATCGGAGCTATTCACCGTCTGGCAGCTTTTATGGACGGGCAAATCGAACTGGTTTGCGGCTGCTTCAGTATCAATCCTGAGATCTCAGTTTCCTCCGGAAAATCGTATTATCTTCCTGAAAACCGGGTGTACAAAACCTATCAGGAAATGTTTGAAAACGAGGTAAAATTGCCCGAAGGAGACCGGATGGACTTTGTAACCATCGTGACTCCAAACTTTGCGCATTTTGGTCCAGCTATGATGGCGCTCGAAAACGGATTCAATGTGGTCATCGACAAACCAATCACTTTCACGCTCGACGAAGCATTGCTACTTCAGACAAAATTGCAGGAAACCGGATTATTATTGGCTTTAACGCATACTTATTCCGGATATCCTGCAGTGAAACACGCCAAACAAATGGTTGCGGAAGGTCAGTTGGGAAAAATCCGCAAAATATTTGTTGAATATCCTCAGGGATGGCTGTCATCAAAACTCGAAGATTCCGGAAATCCACAGGCATCTTGGAGAACCGACCCCAAACGCTCGGGTAAAGCTGGAGCAATGGGTGATATTGGTACTCATGCCCATCATCTGGCAGAATACATCACCGGTTTAAGAACTACCTCTTTGTGTGCCGAACTGAATATTTTCGTTCCCGGTCGTTTGTTGGATGACGATGGAGCTGTTCTTCTTCGTTTCGACAACGACGCCAAAGGAGTTTTGGTTGCCACACAAATTGCTGCAGGTGAAGAAAATGCTATTAGGATACGTGTTTACGGCGATAAAGGTGGTCTGGAGTGGGCACAAATGGAGCCAAATACTTTGATCGCTAAATGGACAAGCAAACCAACAGAAATATTACGTGTCGGTACTTCGATGGGAGCCGCTGCTGCAGCCAATACCCGCACGCCCGGTGGCCATCCTGAAGGATATCTGGAAGCATTTGCCAATATTTACCGCAATTTTTCGTTTACGCTTCGTGCAAAAATGAACGGTGAACAACCAAAACCGGAATGGCTGGATTATCCAGGCGTTGAAGATGGTATTCGTGGCATGCAGTTCATTGATGCCGTTGTTGAAGCCGGATACAATGACGAGGTAAAATGGATTCCCTTTGAATAGTATCAATAATAATGATAACGATTGGGTTTATAAATTTCTGATTGGGGACAATTAAAATATTAAGAGAGCAACAACATAAAATAGAATTTCAAATCCATCTAACAGGACTTTTTCGTATTATTGCATCACTATGTCAGAGACACTTCCAATAAAAATATCAACTTCTGTTCTTGTTTGGGCTAGAACAACAATAGGTTATTCCATTGATGAAATAGCCCTCAAAATGAACGTAAAACCAGAAAAAATTAAGGCTTGGGAAAAAGGAGTTGCTTCACCAACTTACAATCAACTTGAAAATTTAGCTTACAAAGTTTTCAAACGACCACTCGCTATTTTTTTTAGAAATGAACCCCCAAAGGAAGAACCTATAGAAAAAGATTTTCGAAACTTAACTAGCTCTGAAATAATACATTTATCAACAGAGATGCGACTTGCTTTGCGTAAAGCTAAGAGACTTCAAAATCTTATTAGAGGACTCAATATTGACGATAATTCTGAACTTGGGTTCAAAAATTTTAAGGTATCTATCAATAATAATCCGGTTGAATCTGCAGCCCGGTTCAGAGAATTTTTAGGATTGACAATTACAGAACAAAAAAAATGGAATCCAGACAATTCATTTGATCATTTCAAAGAATATATTGAGAAAATTGGAATTTATATTTTTCAGTTTAATATGCCTTTTGAAGAAGCACGTGCATTTTCTTTGACTGATGATTTCCCAATAATAGTATTGAACACTGAAGACGCAAAGAATGGAAGAATATTTAGTCTATTTCATGAAGTGTGTCATATACTTTTCAATGTTGGAGGTGTTTTCAAAGACAGTGAAGGTAAAAACATAAAAGGTGAATATACTGCAATAGAAGATTTTTGTAATCGATTTGCAGCATCCTTTTTAGTGCCAGAAGAACTATTTAAAAAGGATATTGAATTTGAAAAACAGAATTCACACGAATGGAGTGAGAAAGATTTGGAGAGACTTTCAAAATTATATAGTGTTAGCAAAGAGGTTATTCTTAGGAAGTTGGTTGACTTAAAACTTGCTTCAAAATCTTTCTATTTTACAAGAAAAAAATTTTGGGACAGTGAATTCAGAAATAGAAATGAATTACGAAAAGAAACGCAAAAACAAAAAATGTTGGAAGAAGGTCGAAAAAATGGAGGCATACCTCAGGATATAAAAATTGTTATGGAGAAAGGCAAACCATTTATTAAACAAGTTCTTCAAAGCTTTGAGAAAGGTAATTTAACTTATGGTGACATTGCAGCATATTTAGAAATTAAGCTCGATCACCTTCCTAAAATTATAGATCGGATAAACAAATAATGGCTGGACTTTTTGATGACCCATATAAATATGTTATTGATAGCAGTGCCTTATTTGACTTGAAAAGAAACTACAGTCCTACTGTGTTTAAAGGTGTTTGGGAAAAGTTCAATAAGTTATGTGAGGACGAAATTATTATTTCGGTTAGGGAAGTTTACAATGAAATAAAGCGTGGTTCTGATTGGCTTGTTGATTGGGCAGACCAACATCATAAAATTTTTCTTGAACCAAAAATAATTAGTGAGTTTAAACTTATTGGAGAATTGCAAGAAAAAAATTCATCTTGGATTGATCCAAATTCTGATAGACCTGCAGCCGATCCTTTTGTTATTGCAAGTGCTGTTTCAAAAAAATTGATCATTATTCAGCATGAATTGCCTCATAGGAATTTGCCAAAAATTGCTCGAGAATATGGAGTTAATTGTATTAGGTTGCAAGAGCTTTTTGAAATTGAAAAATGGGAATTTTAATAACCAATAAAAAACAAAACATATCATGAGCAGACCAGTCACATTATTTACCGGACAATGGGCCGACCTTCCCTTTGAAACAATCTGTGAAAAAGCATTGGAGTTTGGCTACGATGGCCTCGAACTTTGCACATGGGGCGATCACATGGAAATCGACAAAGCCGATCAGGCGTATTGCGATGCGCGAAAAGAAACACTTGCCAAATATGATCTTCAGTTATTTGCAATCTCAACTCACCTGGTTAGCCAGTGTGTTTGCGACCTGATTGACGAAAGGCATAAAGGAATAGTTCCCGAATATATTTGGGGCGATGGCGACCCTGAAGGAGTGCGCCAACGTGCTGCCGCGGAAGTGATCAAAACCGGAAAAGTTGCCAAAATGCTTGGTTTGGATACGGTTATCGGTTTCACCGGAAGCTCTATCTGGCACATGCTGTATGCATTTCCACCTGTAAATCAGGAAATGCTGAACAAAGGATACGAAGATTTTGGCAAACGCTGGATTCCAATTCTGGACGAATACCAGAAAATGGGCGTAAAATTTGCGCTCGAAGTTCATCCATCTGAAATCGCTTTTGACATTGCAACTGCCAGTCGTGCATTAAAAGCTGTGAACAACCATCCTGCATTTGGATTCAATTTCGATCCAAGTCACCTCGGATATCAGGGAGTCGACTATGTAAGGTTCATCTACGAATTCTCCGACCGAATTTTCCATGTTCACATGAAAGATGCCTATTGGAGCGATCATCCGATGGAAATTGGCGTTTTCGGAGGACATACAGATTTTGGAGATAACCGTCGCTACTGGAACTTCCGGAGTTTGGGTCGTGGAAAAGTCGATTTCGAAAACATCATTCGCGCATTAAACGACATCAAATATCAGGGACCACTTTCCGTAGAATGGGAGGATAGCGGTATGAACCGTGAAGCCGGAGCTATTGAAGCTTGCGACTTTGTTCGTTACAGCGACTTCGATCCTTCGGATGTGGCGTTCGACGATGCCATGCAGAAGTAGTAATTCATAGCCAACATGCAGAGAAAGAATACAAAACAAGATTTACGAGATTCGGGGTCAGAAGATAATGCTTGATTTTGATCTTGCCGAATTGTAGGAGGTTGAGACCAAAGTATTGAATCAAGCCGTAAAGCGTAATCCGGAAAGGTTTCCTCCTCGTTTCATGTTTAGGCTTACAATTGCTGAATGGGAAAATATGCGGTCACAAATTGTGACCGCACCAAATCAGGCAAAGAGAAATACCCGTATTACCCCTTTTGCTTTCACCGAACATGGGGTTACGATGCTTGCCAGTGTCCTGCGGAGCGAAAAAGCCATCAGGATGAATATTGCAATCGTTGAAGCATTTATTGCCCTCAAAGAGTTTGCCATAACTTATAAAGAACTGGCAGATAAATTGAATGAACTCGAAAGCAAGTACGACAAACGGTTTAATGACGTGTATGATGCTATAAATTTCCTGTTGCAAAAAGATAATCAGGAAACATCGCAAAAGCAACGTACCCGAATAGGATATAAACCCGATGCTGAATAACCCTGTCTTGATAATTGTGTCTAAATCAAATATATAAATCAAAATAACAATGACCGACCGACGTAATTTTCTGAAAAGTACAACTACCGCTGCAGTCGGGCTTAGCCTTGCTGCTGCAATGCCAATTCCGATGAGTGCCTGTGTGGGCGCAAACGACAAACTTCGCTGTGGCGTAATTGGTATTAACGGAATGGGGTTTGCCGATCTGGCAGCCTTCCTTCGCCAAAAGAATACCGAGTGTGTTGCAATTTGCGATATTGATAGTAACGTACTTAATAAACGTGCTGCCGAAACTGAAAAAGCACAGGGATTTAAACCCAAATTATACAACGATTACCGCAAACTGATTGAAGATAAAGACGTAGATGTGGTAATTATCGGCACACCCGACCACTGGCATTGTCTGCCAATGGTTGAAGCTTGCCAGGCCGGAAAAGATGTGTATTGCGAGAAACCACTGGGTAATTCTATCGAAGAAATAAACATCATGGAGCGTGCCGCCAATAAATATAAAACCGTTGTACAGGTGGGCATGTGGCAACGAAGCGACCCACATTGGATGGCAGCAGTTGACTTTGTAAAATCAGGAAAACTCGGTAAAATCCGCACTGTACGTACCTGGGCTTATCAAGGCTGGATGGAACCGGTACCTGTACAACCCGATGGAGAAGCTCCGGCTGGAGTTGATTATGATTTCTGGCTCGGACCTGCAAAAAAACGTCCGTTCAATCCCAATCGATTCCATTTTAACTTTCGCTGGTTTTACGACTATGCAGGAGGTCTGATGACTGACTGGGGTGTTCACATTGTCGACTATGGCTTATTCGGAATGGGTGATCCTTCACCAAAATCGATCATGTCGATGGGTGGCAAATATGCCTATCCGGATGATGCAGCCGAAACTCCTGATACTTTGCAGGCTTTGTTCGAATTCGACGGACACACCATGCTCTGGGATCACGGAACAGGTATCGATGGAGGATATTATGGACGAAACCATGGTGTTGGCTATGTTGGAAACAACGGTACGCTGGTGGTTGATCGTGATGGCTGGGAAGTTATTCCGGAGCGTAAGAAAAATGCAGATCTGATTGAACGTATTCCTTTACAAAAAGGAACTGGTAAAGGTCTCGACTATCACATGGCCAATTTTATTGAAGGCGTGAAAGATCGTAACCGAAACCTCAATGCCAGTATCGCCATTGCAGCAAACACGGCACGTGTGGCTCATTTGGGAAATATTGCCCTGCGCACTGGCCGCCGTTTATATTGGGATTCTGAAAAGAGTCAGTTTATAAACGATGATGCTGCCAACAAATACCTGATTCCTGAATACCGCGCCCCGTGGGTATTGCCTAAAATTTAATTCAAACAATTTCTAAATAAAAAGACCCGGTTAACAGCTGGGTCTTTTGTTGAATAGGAGTGGCTGGAAGAATTCGCAAACATGTAATTAAACACTTATTGTTGCAATTAAAATAATGATCCCGCTTTTTTTGTTTTTATTTGAAAAATATTGTTGATATTTGAGCAATAGACGGTTAAAATCATGACAACTAATCAGTTATGCGTACAACTTAAAACTAACACTTGTGGAAAAACTTTAATAAAAGAAAAAATCGGGTACGCAATGAATGATGGCGCTGCGAACATTGCCTGGCGCGTAGTAGCAACTTTCCTGTTTATTTTTTATGCCGATGTTTTCGGACTTATTGTACTCAACAACCCTGCGTTTACAAAATACTACATCGAGTATGGCGAAATTTCGAGCTATCCATCGGGATACAAAGAAAACGCAGGTATTTTCTGCCACAATAATCCATGGATGGATCATGATTGGAGAAACTGTTGTTGGAAACGGAAACCGGGCATGGGAATATTACCGGAAAATCTGTCCGTCGTATCTGGAGGAAGTGAGCGATTTACACAAGACAGAACCGTATGTATATGCACAAATGATCGCCGGAAAAGATGCGTTCAAACAAGGCGAAGCCAAAAATTCATGGTTAACCGGTACTGCTTCCTGGAATTTCTATGCCATCACCCAATTTATTTTGGGGATTCAGTCTGATTATGATGGTTTGCTTGTCGATCCGTGTATTCCAAACGATTGGAAAGGCTTCAAGATATCCCGCAAATTCAGGGGAGCCGAATATCACATTGAGGTTCAGAATCCGAACGGTGTGTCGAAGGGCGTGAAAGAAACCATTGTTGACGGAAAAACACAGGCTTCGAACCTGATTCCTCTTTTCGAGGATGGAGAAGATCATGAAGTGAAAGTGATCATGGGAAATTGCCCTTATAAGAAACATGAAAAAACCCGGTGCAATTATGACGTGCATCGGATTTTTATTTGCGTATCGGATTATTCATTTTGACTGGATTTTGTCGGGTATCGAATATGTCAGTTATTAAAATCCCAAATGCCACTGGCTTGTAGATAATTTTATGATGACCTTTTACCAAATACCTATGACCTTCTTCCAATTGCTTCAATAAATCTTCTTCTTGTCCGGAATTCGGAAATTTTAACAACTTTTTTGTTGCAGCCAGAATCTCATATCTGATCTTTCTTGCAACACTTATCCCTGCAACCTCGCTATAATATTTGTAAATGCTTCTAAGGGAATCTTCCGCCAGATTTGACCAGAGTATTTTCATCCTCTACCAGTTTTCCGATTCCTTTTCAAGCTGTTCCTGAGTTTTGCACGTGCCAGCCAAATACTCCATATTGGCTTGCTTTGCCCGATCAATCATTTGTTTTTGAGTAAAGGGCTTCAGTTCTGCTTGTTGACTCTCCATGATCGCTGACTCAATCTTGCTAAATACATTTTCGTCCTTTAGTCCAATAATATATTCTATAGCATTAAGCTTTCTAACTTGCAGATTCATAATTAGCTTGTATTTTTATACAAATATACAATTGTATTAGAAACGAACAGCGATTCAGGGAATAGGATAATTTAAGTTGAATTCGTAATTGAGATCATTAATGGGCAAAGCAGTAGCTGTAGGCAACATTTGTAGCTTACCATTTCACCCCAGTATGTCGTTTTTACATTTGACCTCCTTTAATTT
>JBBQMW010000022.1:0-32582 GCA_038329265.1 Bacteroidales bacterium
CCGGATTGCAACTTACATAAACCACCTTATCGGGAGCTGCCTCCAGAATGGTCTTCACCACATCTTCGTCCATTCCGGCACGTGGAGGATCGGTTATAATTACATCGGGCTTGCCATTTTGCGCTATAAAATCGCTGGTCAAAATTTTCTTCATGTCACCGGCAAAGAAGCTGGTATTCGTAATTCCATTCAGTACCGAATTGACATGAGCATCTTCAATGGCTTCCGGAACATATTCGATACCAACTACTTTCTTTACATTTCGCGCAATGAAATTAGCAATGGTTCCAGTCCCGGTGTATAAATCGTAAACCACTTCGTCGCCTTTCAGTTCGGCAAAATCTCGGGTAACTTTGTACAATTCGTAAGCTTGTTCAGAATTGGTCTGGTAAAAACTTTTGGGTCCTATTTTGAATTTCAGGCCTTCCATTTCTTCCACAATGTGGTCATTTCCTTTGTAGACCAGAACATCCTGATCGGTAATCGTATCGTTTCCTTTTCCGTTGATGACATACATCAGCGAAGTAATTTGTGGAAATTCAGCGGCAATGGCCTCAAGTAATGCTTTGCGCTTTTCTTTTTCTTCCCTGAAAAAGCAAATAATCAGCATTAAATCGCCGGTTGTAGAACTGCGAACAATGATGTTCCGGAGCAAACCGGACTGAATGCGGCGGTCGAAAAATTCGAGATCGTTTTCGTCGGCATATTTTTTAATGAAATTTCGTATTTCGTTTGAGGGGTCGCCCTGCAACCAGCATTTGTTGATGTTGATGATTTTATCAAACAATCCGGGAATATGGAATCCCAGCGCATTTTTATTCAGGTCATCACCTTCGGTTCCAATTTCCTCAGGAGTCAGCCAGCGTTTATTCGAAAATCCGAATTCGAGTTTATTGCGGTAAAAGGTAGTTTTTTTTGATCCTAGAATCGGGGTAATCTCTGGAAGTTGAATGCGACCAATTCGTTTCAATTGATCGGCAACCTGTTTTTGTTTGTAGTAAAGCTGTTTTCCGTAAGGTAAAAACTGCCATTTGCAGCCACCGCAAACTTCAAAATGTTCGCAGAATGCAGGAACTCGGTCAGGAGATTCAGTAATAACACGGGTTACCCGCGCTTCCATAAATTTGGTTCGTTTTTTAGTCACTTGCAAATCAACCACATCGCCCGGAATGACATGTGTGGTAAACACTACAACGTCGTTTACACGGCCTATGGCTTTTCCTTCGGCACCAATGTCGGTAATCAAAACTCCTTCTAAAAACGGCTTAGCATTCCGGCCTCTTCCCATGATTATTTAAATTTTCAGCAAAAGTAATTAAAAAGAGATAGGAGGCAGAAAAAGTCAGAAGTCAATAGAAAAAAGGAAAAAGGACAAAGGAACTTTGAGTTGTAGTATGCGACGAACTGTAAATGTCAATTATATATAAAAAGACAGTTATGTTTTTCCGTTTCTTAGTTCGCCCACCGAATGTTATTTAGAAAATAGAATCATTTTTTACTTTTCTCCTTCGCTTTCTGTCTTGCATCCTTTTTGGCTTCCTTATAAGTCTTCCTGTTATCCTTCGACATGAATATGGTTTCTTTTAAGCCATTCAGAGCCGACCGAATAACAATGTTCACAAATCCTTTATTCATATCACGTTTGACCTGGAAATTAACAATACGGGGTGGCAGATTTTGGCTGGCGGGATTGGCAGAATTTACAACCTCATTTGCTGCAAACGCCAGTAACGAACTTTTCCATTTTGCCTGTTCATTCAAATCCAGATCTACTTTTAAGTCGTGATAGAGAAACTTCATGGTTCCTTTCGCTTCAGTTTTAAATGCAGTACCTGAAAAAGAAAGCTCATCAACAGTTCCGGAAAGAATTGATCCTGGAGTATATATATTGATGATCGTATTTAGATCGGGTAGATTGAATTTATCAAATGAGGCATCGATGCTAAATTGCGGATTCAGATAATCAAAACCTAAGCTAAGTCTGAAATGTACTTTGTCCTCCAGATAAGCGTCAGCTTTTAACGAAAGAACCTGATCCGTCTGAAGATTTGTGATATTATTCAAGTTTGCAGTCGCCCGGTTGATATTCGCCTTAGCAAAAGCACCGTCAGGCTTTCGTTCCGTATTGACCAGATTAACATTGGTGGCTTCCACTTGCTTAATCAACAATGGCATTGAAATCGCCTTGATGGTTTGACCCAAATATGCAGGGAAGCGGGTTGAATCGAATGGTTTGGTTTTGTCCTTAAAAATAAATGCCTGTATTGAATCCAATGAAATTTTATCGACAAATAGTTTCTTGCTGTAAATGAACAAATCATAATTAATGCCTGTCACATTTAAAGTTCCAATACTTCCTGAAAATTGTGTATTCAGATATTTGTATCTTTTCTGTAATTCTGCATCACTAATATTAGGCTTAAACCCAAGATTCTTTATTAATAATGATTTATTTTTGTAAGAGAGGTTAAATGATTGCATGGTAATATGAAAAATACTATCTGCAGTCTGTAAATCCAAAGCTCCCAATCCCAATCTTAAGTCATCGAAATGATAAATCAAGGTATCGATTGACTTTTGGACTTTCAACTGATCGATTGATAGCGAATAATCCTTCAGGTTAATATACTTTAAAGCTTCTTTTTGCAGGATACCTGAAATTTCACCAACTGATAGAATTATTTGATAGTACGAGAAGATATCTTTTCCCGGATTTTGATTCAAAAACATTTCGTTGACTGAAATATTTAAATTTTTCACACTAAGATCTCCCTGTGTTTGAGTATTTAGGACATGAATTGAAGCATTTTCCAGTTCAAATTTTTTGAGTAAGAATGCTTTAATAGTTCTTTTCCTCTTTTGCTGATCAGTAATTGAATCCTTTGTGGTTTCCTCAAATGGAATGAAAATAGGAATTGCATCAGTAATCATAAATTGAAAAGCAGGATCAGCAATCCTTATTCGCTCAAGCTTCAGAATATTCTCCTTTAACAAGGTAAGAATTTGAACATTAATAAGTTCTATCTTTCGTGTTTGGAGCTCAAAGGAGCTATTAATATATAAATATTCATTTAATGGTACTTCCCGCGGCTTTATTTCAACGTCTTTAACCACGATATTACCGAGCAGGAAATTCACCTTTAGTTTATCGAATTTCAATTCGTAAACATCTGATATCAAGCTTGAATTGAAATTTTTCATCAAAGATTCTGAAAGTAATTTGTTGAAATTATTGTACAGGAAAATTGCACCGACCGTGATAAGGATAAGGAAGCTTCCGATGATCCAAAGCGTGATTCTTCTTGTTAGATGCTTTCTTTCAGATTTGTCCATATCAGTTTACTTTTTGTTTGGTTAATAATTAGCCTGACACAAGATCACCGTTTCGAAGTATGATTAGATAACCACATAACCCAAATGTAGTTATCTTTTCGGAAAGAACTGTTGATTTCAGAAAACTAAATACCAAATACTTTAAACAGATTAACAACCAGTGAGGGACAAAAAGGGAACAACCCTTTCGGATTATTCCCTTTTTCCATTTTATCGTAAAGGCACTAATGCCTTTATCCTTCTTTTTTCTTGATTAATATGCATTAATGATAGGCAGGAAATCTTCGGCTTTCATTGAAGCGCCACCAATTAAACCACCATCGATGTCAGGCTGTGCAAATAAATCATTCGCATTTTTAGCGCTACAGCTACCACCATAGAGGATAGAAGTTTCTTCAGCAACAGCTTTGCCAAATTTTTCAGCAATCAAACCACGGATGAAAGCCAGCATTTCCTGTGCCTGTGCAGTTGAAGCAGTTACGCCTGTGCCGATTGCCCAGATTGGTTCGTAAGCAATTGCCAGTTTCGAAAAGTCTTCAACACTAAGGTTGAAGATTGTTTCTTCCAGCTGAGTTTTTACATATGCGTTTTGTTCGTTGGCTTCACGAACTGATAATGCTTCGCCACAGCAATAGATTGGCGTTAGTCCGTTTGCAAGAGCAAGAGCAACTTTTTTATTCAATGTAGCGCTGGTTTCACCATAATATTCGCGGCGTTCCGAATGGCCCAAAATTACAAATTCTGCACCGGTAGATTTTACCATGGCAGCAGAAATTTCGCCGGTGAAAGCACCTTTGGCTTCAGCAGCACAATTTTGAGCAGCTACACCAACACGGGTTGAATCAACAACAGCAACAACGCTGGTAAGGTGAGTAAACGGCGTTCCGAGAACAACCACAACATCTTTTGCACCAGTTGTAACAACTAATTCGTTTACAGCTTTAGCTAATTCAATACCTTCCTGAACGGTTGTATTGCATTTCCAGTTTCCGGCAACAATCTTTTTTCTCATTATCAAGGAGTTTTAAATAGTTTTTTTTTGAAAATTTTCTCAAAAATAGAAAATCGAATTCGAATCACCTAACTTGATCCGAAGGCATCTACTTTTATTAACTTTAGTTTAAAGCGCAAAGGGCATCGAGAGGAAAAGAAAAAAGCTGTTATTCGCTTGTCTGTTCTGCTGTTCGTATCACCATATCGCGCTGCCAGCCAAGCTGCTTTTCGATGGCCGCAATCATCAACCCGGCAATATCTTTCCCGGTTTCTTTTTCGATACCTTCAAGTCCCGGCGACGAATTCACTTCGAGAACCAAAGGGCCTCTTTTAGATCGGATAATGTCGACACCAGCGATTTGCATACCAAGAACTTTTGTTGCTTTTACCGCCAATCTTTTCTCCTCTTTCGTAATTTTTATTGTTGATGCAGTTCCTCCCTGATGCAGATTGGCCCTGAAATTACCTTTTGCAGCTTCGCGTTGAATTGACGCGACCACTTTGCCATCGATCACAAAACAGCGAATGTCTTTACCACCAGCTTCTTTAATAAATTCCTGAACCAAAATATTGGCCTGAAGACTTTTAAATGCGTTGATCACACTTTCGGCAGC
This sequence comes from Bacteroidales bacterium, assembly GCA_038329265.1. Lineage (GTDB taxonomy): Bacteria > Bacteroidota > Bacteroidia > Bacteroidales > Prolixibacteraceae > Aquipluma. The sequence continues at coordinate 4,941 of JBBQMW010000022.1, forward strand.
TTGGGCATTTTCAGCCAGAACAACACCTTTCCCTTGAGTCCCTTCGAGCAGTTTGATAACCAGAGGGGCACCGTTTACCATGTTAATAAGATCGGTTGTGTCGAGCGGCGATTTTGCAAAACCTGTGATTGGAATTTGAATTCCGTTTTGAGAAAAAAGTTGTGACGCGTATAATTTATCGCGCGATTTACTGATCGATTCCCATGAGTTGGCGCAGAAAATACCAAGTGATTCAAATTGGCGGATCAGTGCGCAACTGTAAAACGTAAGGTTGGGTTTTATTCGCGGAATGACAGCGTCCAGATTATTCAAACTGCTTCCACCCCGGTATCGAACTTCTGGATTGGCCGAATCTAATTTCATGTAACATTGCTGAACATTCAGGAATATCATTTCGTGACCACGTTCTTTTCCGGCTTCCATGATTCGTTTATTGCTGTAAAGCGCAGGATTACTGGCTAATACCCCAATTCGCAATCCACTCCGGAAGTCTTTTATGTGGTGATACAATTCATTGATATTTTCTCCTGAATAATCGCCAAGCAGGTAGCTGTTCGCCGGATCGACCAATACCCGATTTTCCATGGCTTCGCGTCCAAGCAGCATTCGGAATCCCATCGAGTCGCGATTCGCAAGTGTCAATTCAATATTCCACTGGTGGTTGCCCATCTTCATCAGCGATTGAATCACGTATCGTTTTTCAGAAATTCCGCTCGTACTTTTAACAATCCGCTGATCGATGATTTTGGCTTCGCCCCGGATAGTAATCCGTCGGCTATCCTGAATGGGATGAACCTCGAAACTTACCCATTTTACACCTTTTCGGGTGAATTTCTGAATGTTGCTGGCATGTATGGCTGAGGTTTTTGCGCCTGAATCGACACGTGCCTTAATCGCCGGAATATTTAACCCTTCGAATGAGCACCATTCTGTGCCGCCTATAATGATGTGATTTCCAAGTTCCATGAAATTGTTTTTTCCTATTGAAGGATGTGGGTTTTAACTGGAGTAAATAAGACAATTAATTGCAACTATTTGTTGCAATTCGAATAATTGTTCCTGAACGTTGGGATTAAAGGAGTTAAAATTTCTTGACCAATTCTTCGGTAATGACATGTACAACCGGGCAAACCCTACAATTCTGATGGGTCAGATTCAGTATCTGGTACATGCGTTTGCGGTCGGTATGCGGGTATTCGCGGCATGCTTTGGGCCGGTCTTCGTATACCATGCAGTAGTTATCTGCCATCAGGAACGGGCACGGAGTTTTCTTAAACACGTAGACATTGTCTTCGTCGATGAACAAATACTGCGAGATAAAATCAACCGATTTCATCTTTAGGCGTTTGGCCATCCGGTCAGCGTCTTTCTCGGTGACTACCGGACTAATCGACGAACAGCAATTTGCACAAGTGAGGCAATCGAACTGATCGAATGCTTCGTTGTGTAATTCGTGAACCACATCATCCAGATTTTTGGGCTTTTTGGCTTTCAGTTTTTTGAAAAGAGCCGTGAATTCCTGTCTCCGGTTATTGGTTTGTTCGTTTAGTTTTTCAGGCCTGATATATTGGATTTGGTCCATTCTTTTTTCGTTTCCAGTTAATTTGAGCTAAGAATAATCCGGAGATAACAATGGCAATTCCGATCATTTGATGGAAATTAAGCTTGTCGTCTAAGATAAACCAGGCGATAATTGCTACACATACCGGTATAATATTGATAAAAATGTTTGATTTGTTAATTCCAAGATTTCGAACGCTGTACGTAAATAGAATAAAAGCAAAAGTTGAAGCGAATATCGCCAGTTTAACTATCGCCCAGAAGGCTTCGCCATGAAAAGTTACCTGTGTGAATTCCTTCATTTCGAAACTCAGCCAGAAAGGAAGAAAAAATACCGAGCCTATTAGATTTTGATAGGTGATGATGGTGAATGTGTTGTATCGGTGTGATATTCCTTTCAGGATGCTGGCATAACCAATGGCTCCCATAACAGCCAGAAATTCGAGTGAAATACCCAATGGCGATGCGGTGAATTGGAAAGAAGAGTCGAGTACGACTAAGCTAACGCCCAAAAATGTAATGAAAAGTCCATAAAGATTAACCCGGCTTAGTTTTTCCTTATAAAAATACCAGGCTACAATAGGCGTAAACAGAGGAATTGTGGCAACAATTACTGAAGCTACCGTTGACGAAACGTACTTTAGACCATAGCTTTCGCCCATGAAATAGAGGAATGGTTCGAAGAAAGCCATCAATGCGAAAAGTTTCAGGTCTCCGGGTTGTATTTTTTGAAGTTTTCGGGTAAGAATTGTGAAAATCAGCATTAACCCGGAAGAAATCAGCAATCGAAAAAGAATGGTGGTAAGTGGTCCATAGGCTTCGTACACAATTTTGATCCAGACAAACGAAAAGCTCCAGAAAATCATTGATAATAGCGCTGCTCCAACCGGAACCCAGGATTTATTCTTCATTGATACGGTTTAATGAGCCGCAAAAGTAGGGATAAAAGGGTAGATAAAAAAGTGGTTTTTCAACGGTAATCCGACCAATTTGAATAGACATGGCTATTGAAAATACACAACATGTGGAATAATAAATCATTGCTGACTGACAAAATATATTCAATTACATGAGATTCTTCCCTTCACTTCGTTACGCTCTGAATGACAAAGGTTTTTGTTTTCTGGAGGGCTTGGTTGGCGGTTTTGCCGCCAACCAAGCCCTCCAATTGATGAATCATGATAAGAGATTGTCATTCAGAGCGAAGCGATGAATCGCTTAATTTTAGTCGATCAATAATGATAACAAAGTATGCTTTAGAATTTACCAAATTTCATTATCAATCCATAGTTAAAACCTCGGAGAATATTAGGAGAGACATTTTCAATGATAATATCGGTTGTGAAACGATAGCCACAAGTCAAAGCCAGTCGCATATTCCGGGTCATATTAAATTCGAGTTCAGCAGATGGCTCAAATACAAAATAGACATCAACATTAGTCGATGAATTGTCGTAAATGTAATCTTCCCAGTTCTCAATATACGTCACATTTGTGATACCACCGCCACCAATCAGAATAGGGAAAGAGAGATGTACCGGAAAGCGAGGCGCAATGATAGGTTCAAGATAAATACCCCCGTATCCTCCTGCCAGACCATTATTCATATTCATGTCATGCGGGTTCTGGATATTCACATCGTTGATAAAACCATTCCCTCCAAATCCAAGAGCAAACGAATGACCTATAACCCATGCGCCCCGTCCTCCCATCATGAAAGCATCTTTCCCGTCAATTTGGGTATAGCTGAATGATACAGCTCCGTAACCACCATTCGATCGACTTTTTGGAAAAAGTGTCTGAATTTTATCATTATCATTGTCCTGTGCCGAAGCCAGAAGAAATCCCAGCCCGAGAAAAATAAGTAAAGTTAATTTTTTCATTGTTTTTTGTTTTTAATGTTTCTGTTGTTTCTAGATATGTATGTGTTTTTAGTTCCTGTTTCCTGTTTCCTGTTTCCTATTTCCTTTTATTTAGAAAGTGTATTTCACGGTGAAGGCAAGATCAAAGGGCTGTAGCTGAAAGAAGTTTTCGCCAAAAAGGTTGAAATAAGGTTTTAAGTCTAACCCAACTACCAACGGAACAGCAGGAATTTTGTATTCGATAGCAGCCAATCCGTCGAGACCGAAAATCGGTCCGGTATGCCGATTGGTTTGGTAATAATCCTGAGCGTTTTGGTGAGTTACATCCCACGATTCGAATCCGACATGGGCTCCAAAACCATAAACGAAAGACAGCTCTTCACAAAAATCGAATGCGTTGGGAATATGGAATTCTTTCATGCCGGTAAGTTGCAACCCATGTTTTCGGGCTGAAAGCAACACTTTATACGAAGTTAACTCTCCATCAAAAACCCGGTATTCAAAACCTGATGTTAGTCCGCCACGGATTCCGATCGCTTTTTTTGGTGACTCAGAGAACCCAGTCAGGCTCGTGAAGAAGAGGAGAATGAGAAGGTGAATTTTTTTCATTGGTAGTTATTTTACTTTAAATTTCTGAATTTGAACTTTGTGTATATACTAGTTTTTATCAACAACTTTACCTGATCCTGAAATGCTGACCTGAACCACCGGATGATTGATGTAAAATATCTTACCACTGCCCGAAATGCCTGCATAAAGCGTTTCGCTAACATTTACATACATATCGCCCGAGCCGGAGATGGAAGATTGACAACGATCCTGTACCAAATCATAGGCTTTAATTTTACCTGAACCACTGATCCTGAATTCGCTTTCAAAAGCTTCTCCGGCCAGAAGGATAGTCCCCGAACCCGATATATTAGCTTTTACTTTTTTTGCGCTGATTTCGGTGTCAATATCACCTGAACCCGATAGTGCGATCTGAATGTTTTCACAGGCAAAACTTCCTGTATAAAGTTGTCCTGATCCGCTTAATGCCAATCCTTTAAGTTCGGGTAGGGTGATCAGTACTTCAATTGGAAAGTTGTGATTAAGAGAATGGATTCCGTTGGTGCCAATTTTTAATGTTCTCCCGCTGAGATAAGTTTCGATATAAGGTAGTAAATTCGATTCGGCCTTCACGACAACCGAATATTCGGAACCTGGCATAACTGTGACATTAAAATCACCGCCCGAATTTACTTCATCGAACCCGGTTATTGACCTGTTTTGAGTTTCCAGGTTCCCGTTTCCCTGGATAAAGATATCGTCCATACACGAGCTGAATCCAACTATTAGTAGGAAACCGACGATGAGCAAATGAATTTGTTTTGTTTTCATGACTTTGAGACTTTCTTGTTTTCTGTATTATTTTCTGTTTCTAATTGATTCGGGATTAATCCCTGTTTCTGTTTTCTGTTTCTATTGACAACTTTTTTTTTGAACGGTTGCAAGCTGAAGTTTTATTTTTTCGCCACTGAGTAATTTTTTTTGATACAAAGTTGAATGATTGAAAAATTCAAGGCGTATTTGTTTTATTCAACCGGCTAAAACAGTTGATGAATGACTGAAAATCAGTAATGATTAAGATTTGAGTGCATCGGGTGATGCGATTTTTGATCGCATTATAATTCTGTTCAAATCGGAAGTTTAAAAACTCCGCACGCGGATTATTTTCTTGATTAATAAGACAATACGTTTGTTTCGCCACCTACTGCATTAATGATGAGCTGATCATCCTGCATTTTTTTTCCAAAATAGCCGCTGTGCCGAATCTTGTTTTCTTTCGAATCGAGTACTTCCCGGTCGTCTTCTTTTAGTTCGCGACCCAAACTCAGATCGGTTTTAGTTTCGGTGATCTGGAAATTGAACTTGGCATCAGGACTAAAATACAGGTTCAAATCAGCCGAACGGGCTTCTATGTATATATTCGAAAACGAATTCTGCACTTTATCCAAGTCGAGGCTTCCGTAACTGAGGCGCATGTTGGCCTTGTTTTTTAATTCTGAAATCCTGAATTGAGTGAAATTACCTGAGGCATCAATCTTATCAGCGATCCGGAGTCTGAATTTGTCGCGGCGCGAATCAATTTTCAGGTCTTCCGAATTCTGTACTTCAATGTTCGACGATTTGCTCTCGATTCTCAGGACTGCTGAATTCTTAATCTGAATGTCGCTGTAATTGCTTGTTATTCGGGCATTAGTTAAATTGTTGATATTTGCATCGGCAAAGCTGAGATTCAAATTTGCCATTTTCGGCAGGTTCCCAACTTTTAAATTTCCGTTGCTTAAAATGATTTGAGTTTCTCCCTGATAGTCGTCCATGATGATATCGCCAAACTTGTTTTCGAGCCTCAGTTCGCGGTTATCGGGTAACCAAACGACCAAATCGATGCGTATGCTGCCATTCGATTGCAGCATCGTTTCCTTGAATTTTACCAATTCATTTTCAATCTGATTTCGATTTTTGTCCACCTGCGTTTTCACGATCAGGTAATATTGGCTATTACTGATGTCAAAATCGAGGTTGTCGAGCGTTTTTGTTAATTTGTCGGGTTTCTTCTCGTTAATTTCCATCCTGAACTCAATCACAACCGAGTCTTTTTTCCAGGTATTCAATTCAATCTTCCCATATTTATTGGTAATATCAATTCGTGTATCCGATTGAATTTTAAATCGTTTTACAAACTCGCGCGTTTCGGTAAACTGGGCATTTGCTGATAGACTGAACAGGATTGTCCAGACCGAAATGATTATAGGAATACCTGTTTTAATTAATTTGTTCTTCATAACCATTTGGTTAACAGTTTATTTGTTCCAGAACTTCGTCAACCAGTTTCATCCGGTATCGGTTGTTCTCAATCATTGCTTCAATCACTTCTTTATTCGAAATATTTTCTTTCAGGTCGCTTTTTAGCGAACGGTACATGGTATCCAGTTCATTCAAATCACTTTCAATTTCTCCTTTCAATTCAGGATAAATTTTGTAGCACTTTTGTATTTCAACCAGTTTACCCGAAACTTCCTGGGCATAGAATGCTTCGGCTTCCATTAATTCCTGAACTTCAGGATCGACCTGAACGGCCTTGGCTGTTTGCTTTTGATCGGAGATCCGCAACTGATAAACAATTGCAGGAACCAGTATGATTACTGCAACTACAGCGGCAACCTTCATCCAGCTCATTCGCCTGATTCGATATTTTGGCTGTTCGTCAAGCCGTTTATTGATCGATTCCCATATTTTGTCCGAAGGTTCCATACGGTCAAATTCGTGCCTGTTTTCGTTTACAAACGATTCTAATCTATCGGGTTTCATATCTTGCTTTTTGTTTGTGTCATAATTTCGTATACTCTTCGCTTGGCACGCATATATTGCGTTTTGGATGTCGATTCGGTGATATTCAGAATCTGTGCTATTTCTCCGTGATCGTATCCTTCGAGCAGGTAAAGTGAGAAAACAATTCGTCCACCCTCCGGAAGCTGGTTCATCGCCTGAATCACATTTTCAGTGGTATACAAAGCTTCTTCAGGTTCTTCGTCAACGGTTTCAAATCGGTGCATTTCATCGAAATACTTTAAGTCCAGTTTCCGCTTGTTCAACGCATTGATGCAGGTGTGAATGGTGATGGTTTTAAACCAGGTTCCAAAACCAGATTCGTGCCTGAACGATTCCAGCTTCTGAAATGCCTGCACAAATGCTTCCTGCAACACATCCTCAGCATCCTCGCGGTTGTTCATCATGCGGAAACACACGTTGAACATCGCTTTGGAATACAACTGGTAAAGCTGATAGCGGGCTTTATTGCTGCCCTTGATGCTGTCAGCTATTAAGTCCTGATGTATGGATGCGGTCTGATTCAAATTATTTCAGTTTCGTTATTATTGACAAGAGATTTTGGCAAGGGTTGCAAAAGTTTAAGATTATTTCTGTTTTGGTTTTACAAAGTCAAACCCAATTCCCAAAATAAGGTGAAAAGCAAGGTTGTAAACATTGGCGTGGCCATCAGCCACTTTAATATAAGCATATGCATGTGTCGTCTTGGCTTCAGCATTGATGAAAAACCTTTCGCCTAAACGGATTGGTTTACTGATCGCCAGATTCATTACCGGTCCTGAAATATAGTAGCCCAAATCATAGTCGTCGGTTGAACTTCCAAATTCCTTTCCGCGGATGTTCGATTCGGGGTGAGCCAGAGCAATTCCTGCACCTGCGCGGTATCTGAAGGTTTTCTCATCGAATCCGCGGTTCACCATGATCATATTGAATCCATGCGAAACATTGAATTTCTGAACCTCTTCCGAAGTGTTATCCAAATACAACTTGTGATGAATGACTTCCACCTCCCAGGATTTGTCATTTTTCCAGCGACTGAACCGCATATCCCAGTAAACAGGCAAGGTAAAAGCTTCGGTACGATATCTGGCAGCGAGTTTAATATCCGGATATCCTTGCTGTTTGATGGTTAAAGGAAGTGGCACATTATACGCCTGCCCGCCATGTAATTCGAACGACCAACGCGATTGGGCGGATACCGATAGTGTGGATAAAAACACCATGAAAACTATGAAAGACAGTCTTTTCATAGTTCAAAATTAAGCTTTGTTCGATAAATTTTACTTCCAGATGATTATTCTTTTTCGACTATTCCTTTTTTCTGTTAAGAATACTTCCTAAAATGAATCCATGTAACCGAATTGCTCTTTTCAGTTTCTAGTTTGTTCAAAACATTATGAAATATTGAGGTGTATTCTCGAAAAAGTATTTTATTTTTGGTGATATTTATTAGGCAAATTAAAATGAGCGCAACCGATAATATAAGAGACATTTTTTCAATCCTTCATGACGGGACAATTTCCGGCTGGACTGGCGACAGAAATTTGTTGACACTTAAAATTGACTGTCAATATTTGGCTGAGCGCATTGACAAATCGTTTGAGAGTTTTTACGTTGAGTTCATTCAAATAGACAATTTATACTTGACAACTTGGCCTAATCCGTTTGACTTGCCGGTGTTGACACTTACAGATCTAAACTAGATTTTTAAAGCAGAACTGGAGATACTATCTGCGGAGATAAAGGAGAATTTAGTTGTTGTTTCTTGCAATCAATGCGACACTGATTTTAGTTATTGTGGTGGTCACTTGACAATTAATTGCATGGCAATAAAAATATCCGACCAAAATAGAAATGAATTGACGATTGACGAAATTGATATTATTTGTAAAAGCTATTGGACAGAGATGAGCAAGGAACTTGAAAATTCTATTATTGCCAGTCAGACAAAAAGATGAAAGAAAGAAAATCTGCTTATAACAGCAAAATACCCGTCAAGTCGGGTTTCAGTGCTTCGTTGACAGGAAATTAGCTTTTACTGACGGGCTGACTTCTATTCATGGCCGCCATTAACCGGATCGTTAATTCAGCTTCAAATAAGTCACCCCGTCAGAAAAATGAACGACCACAAAAGTATTGGTATGCATTAAAAACCAAATTGTAAACTGAGGGAAGTGAGTTGTCCCATAGGTTCGGACAACAGAAATTTTCAAATTGTAATTTGTAGAAATACAGAAAATTACCATATTTGATCAAACTTTTGAGATATGAACACGACAGATAGCTTAAGAAATAATATCATCGACAAACTTTTAACCATAACGAATAAAGACTATTTGGCAGCACTTTATCAGTTGGTTAATTCAAGTTCTGTTGATCCGGATTCTGTAAAATTAACAGATGACCAGATATTAATGCTTCAATTAAGTGATAAGGACATTCTAAATGGAAGGTTAATCGATCAAAGCGAATTAGATAATACCGATTTGCAATGGCTAAAAGGATTGTAGTTTGGACAGAAACATCAGCACGACAGAGAAGAGCAGTTCTGGAATATTTGACAAAGCGCAATGGCTCGATCATAGATGCCGATAAGTTAATCCAACTAACAGCCAAACATATTCAAATCATTTTAAGCCATCCGGAACCATTCAAATCAAATACATACCCTGATACAAGGGAATCAGCAATGGGGCATTTTAGCATTTATTATAAGTTGACTAATGACAAGTTGATTGTCACTGCATTTTGGGATAATAGACAAAATCCCAAAAGAGTTTTGAAAATAATTCAAAAGGGTGATAATCTTTGAAATAATCATGCTTTTATTTATTTTAGAGCACAGATCAGCTTTCCCGCTTCCCATTCAGAAGCATATCAACAGCTTCGTTCAGCGAACCGGCACGAATCACCTCTCCGGTATTCACAAAGAAGATTTCATCGGCATTTTCGATGGTATTCAGCCGGTGGGCGATGATAACCCTGGTCGTACTTGAAGGTAATTTCTGAAGGATATTTTCAAGAATTTGTTCGGTAATGGTATCAATGTTAGCGGTTGCTTCGTCGAGTATCAATAATTCGGGTTTGCGCAATACCGCACGCATAAAGGCAATCAGCTGTTTCTGTCCCAAACTGATGCCATCTCCGCTAGTCTGAACTTTCGAATCCAATCCATCATCGAAACGACCAAGTAGCGTTTCAAGTCCCGATTCTTCAATAACAGCGGCAAGTTCCTCGTTCGTTAGATCCTTATATTCCGGATTTCCATATAGAATATTATCGCGAACGGTTCCTGAAAACAGAAATGGCTCCTGCAAAATGAATCCAATTTTTTTAGTGCGCTCTTCAGGCAGGTATGAGCGAATATCTTTTCCGTCAAGCGAAATCAGGCCTTTGGTGGCGTCGTATAGGCGTGCAATGAGTGAGGCTGTTGTGGTTTTGCCTCCTCCGGTTGGTCCAACAAAAGCATAGGTTTTTCCCCGTTCAAGGTTGAAATTGACATGATGCAATACCTCTTTCCCATTGGGATATGTGAAGGAAACATTTCGGAATGAAAGGTATGCGTTTGATTTATCGACACAATGACTTGGGATTACTAATAAGTTGGTGTCGAGCGAAAGGATTTGTGAAATACGATCCCAACCTGCCATGGCAGTCTGAAAACTTGCCCAAAGTGCAGCAAGCTGACGCAAAGGGTGGTAAAAGCTGTTTATGTAGGCCAGAAATCCGATGAGCAATCCGATGGTGAATTTTCCGGTCATGATGAGGTAAATACCAAAAGCCAGTACGATGAGCTGGCCAATATTGGCTGAAAGTCCGTATACCGGAGTAAAAATATTGTTGGCCAATCCGGCGCTAACCGCTGATGAATAGTTCTTCTGATTGGCTTCGTCAAAACGTTTCCGGAAGTAATCGCGCCGGTTAAAGGCAACAATTACTTTAAAATTATTCAGGCTTTCCTGAATTTCAGCGCTCAATCCTCCCACACTTTTCAGGTTGATTGCGTTTTTATTTTTGACCCATGGCGAAATAGTCTTGGTAAATATCCAGATGACCAATGCCGGTAAAAGCGCAGCTGCTCCCAATTCAGGATTTATACTCAGCAGAAAAATTCCTGCTCCAAACATGGTGAAGATGGCACTGATAAACTGCATCAGCGATTGTGAGAAAAACTGGTTTAGTTTGTCGGTATCGTTGTTGATGCGCGAAATAAGATCGCCCGCCTTGTTCTGGTTGAAAAAATCGACCGGCAAAATCTGTAATTTATTAAACACCGCATTACGCAAACTGTATAACATGCGCTGTCCGACACCACCCATCATCGTAATCTGTAGATAATTGGTGACAAAAACAGTGATGTACAATCCAAGTAAAATTGCAGAGAACATGATCACGCCCTGATATTGCTTCGATTGGATGTAGGTATCAATGGTGTGCCCGATCAGAAAAGGTGCCAACAAACTCAATCCGGCATTGATTAGGATGATAATCATAGCCACAATGAGCGTGCGCTTTTCTTCCCGAATCAATTCAATCAGCTTCCGGAGCGATGCCAGTGTCGATTTTTTTTGCTCTTTGCTGTCGGCAGCCTCGTTTAAATTATAATTCATAATGACTTGTACTTCGTTGTGAATCGTATATTTGCACATACTCGGTGCAGGTTTCCATTAACTCTTTGTGCGTTCCGGAGGCAATAACTTCCCCCTCCATCAACAAAATAATCTGTTCAAAATGCTTGACCGAAGCCACCTTTTGGGTAATCGAAAGCAAAGTCAATTCAGGATAATTCGTTTCGAGATTGGCCAGGATTTTTTTCTCAGTTTGGCGATCAACCCGTGAAGTAAAATCATCGAGCAGCAGAATTTTCGGATCGATAGCCAGTGCACGTGCAAGCATGATCCGTTGCTTTTGTCCTCCGGAAAGGCTGGTTCCACGTTCTGAAACAATGGTGTTGAGCTGATCCGGAAGTGAGTCGATAAAATCTTTCAGTTCGGCTGTTTGGATAGCTTTTTCGAGCGATTCGTCGGTCACCTGATCGCTAAAAGCGATGTTTTCGCGCAGGCTCATGTTGAAAATTACACTGTCCTGAAGTACAAAACCAATCTGACTCCGGAACGATTCCTTGTCGTAGTTTTCAACGGATTGTCCGTCAAATAAAATGGTTCCGCTGTCCTGTTTCATCAGATCGGTAAGTAGATTGAGCAACTGGCTTTTCCCGGCAGCCGTTGGCCCGATAATGGCAACTTGTGTTCCTCCCTGTACCGAAAATGAAATATCCCGAAGAACCGGTTTCCCATCATACGAAAGCGAAACATTCTTAAGTTCGATGTTTCCCTGAAGTGAAGCTTTTAAAGTGCCTGTTTCCGAAATTTCCGGAGCTTCTAAAACCTCGTTGATTCGCACATACGAAGCAGATGCCTGTGCCATAATGGTACTCATGAATCCAATCATCAGAATCGGAAAAATAAGTAAAGCCAAATAGCTGTTAAAGGCGGCGAAATCGCCCAGTGACATGCTTCCGGTAATTACAAAATGTCCGCCAAGCATGAGGATGACCAACATCCCAAGATTGGCCGTAAATGTGACAATTGGAATTAATGCGGCAAACAATCTCAGGATAGAAAGCCCCAAGTTGCGGGCTTCGGTATTCACTTCCAGAAATTTATGATATTCGGATTGCTGCGAGTTAAGTACGCGGATAATGGCCGAACCCATAATGCTTTCGTTAATCACCCGATTGAGCCAGTCGATCACTTCGCGGCTTCGTTTGAACAATTCGCGCACCTTTTTCAGGACAATATAAAATGTTCCGCCAATGATCGGAATAATGATAATGATTGGAACAGCCAATTTATAATTGATCATGATTAAAAGCACGCAGGTGCCGATGATCATGAAAACAGATGAAACAATCGTAACCACAGCCATTGACACAAACATCTTGATGGAATCGATGTCGGAGGTGAGGTTGGTTAAGAGTTTTGACGGGTTGGTCTTGATAATGTAAGTATAACTTTGCCGCGAGATTTTGTCGGACAGGCGTGTACGCAGGTCGCGGGCAACTTTTTCGGATGCAAATGTTTGTACAATGCTTTGCAGGTAGGTGAAAACGAAGATTACCAGCGATGCGATTGAAAACTCGAGAATTATAGTTTTGTACTCAAAATTGCCGGCACTAAATGCGTCGATGCCTTTTGAAATGATTTTGGGAAGCAGTAAATTGACTCCATTGCTCAACAGGGCAAATACAACCAAAAAAGCTACCATTCCACGATAGGGTTTCAGTAAACTAAACACATTGGGTTTGGATTTCTTTTCTGCTGTGATCTGATTTTTTGAATTACTCATTCGTCGATTAAACTTGAAAATACTAACTACAAAGAAACTGCAAAAGAGATGAGATGTTTAGATGAAATTGAAAAAAATGATTGTGATTTTGTAACTTTCAATAAAATAAGGCCATGATGCAAGATTTCAATTTGCCGAATCGAAAAAACCTGCGATTAATTGGATACGATAATTCGAAAGGAGAACTGTATTTCACCACCATTTCATGGGATTATTGAAAATATCCAATCAAACCCAATTTCAAAAAATGATGTTTTCAATGGTAATTGCGTGACGGATAATTTCAAGACCAAGTTTTGAGAACTTCGATAGCAAAAAAACGTAATAGATATTATCAATAAAAAAACCAAAAATTCATCCTTTAAAACTTAAACTATGAAAGCAAAAATTACTATTAGCCTGCTGATTTTGCTCATCATTACATGTTGTTCCCCAAATGAAAAACAACATCGAAAAATTGATGGTGCCTGGCGTTTGGCATCCTACATAACCATCTCTAAAGATACTGTTGTTGGCAGGTATATTGGTAAAGATGTTATTGGATCTCAAATTAAAGTATGGTCACAGAATCATTTTATTTTTGTTGGACGCTTTGTTGTAAGGGATAAAGCATTGGATAATTATGGCGGAGGAACCTATACCTTGGAAGGATCGCAATATATCGAAACCATTTTATACCATAAAAACCATAAATGGGTTAATTCGCAGCCCAGAATGCTACTTGAGATTAAAGGAGATACACTTTACCAGACATGGCCAGTTAACAACAATTGGCAAATTAACAAATACGATTACACCGTTGAAAAATATGTCAGGGAAAAGTAATTGCGGAAATGCAAATTTTAAAAAAGCTAAAGAATGAATCGAAAAAATATTTAAAAGCTATGTTTTTTGAGGACTAAGAGAACCAAAGAATATCCAAAGACAGCCGGTCCGCAACTTTGTTGTCACAAAGATCGTCTATGCAATAAACTTAAAATCATAGCTTTGAAACCAGGTTTGATCAACTTTCTTTTTTCGTTCATTTTAGTGTTGCTCATTTTCAATTGCACTTCCGATACCGAAAGTCCGAAGAATTTGAACCTAACCATTCAGGTATTGGGCAATCCGCAGTGCAGAAAAGCCAAGTCGGCTGAGATTGTTGAAAATTTTTCCTCTCAACAAAGCTGCCACATGGGCTGCAAATGCAATTGTTTGTACGATCAGTTCTTCATCTATTTCAGTAACGCATCCCACAATACTTCAACAGGATGCAGCACCTTTCGTCCGGTTCCATCTTCAATGTGGTGGCGGCACGATGTTCCCGGAGCAGCAATAATTTCTTCGGAACCAGATTTTCGAACTGCCGGAAAGATTTCCATTTCGCCAATTTGCATACTTAATTCATAATGTTCTTTTTCGTATCCAAATGAACCTGCCATTCCGCAGCATCCGCTTTTTATTTCCTGAACGGTATAGTTGGCCGGCAATTCAAGCATTTTGCGGGTGGGTAGGGTAGATGCCACCGCTTTTTGCTGGCAGTGTCCATGTAATTTGATGGTTTTTGATTCACTCGTAAATTGCTCGCTTCGGATATTTCCTTTTTCCATTTCCTGTACAATAAATTCTTCAAGCATCAAGGCGTTTTTTGCCAGAACTTTCGCTTTTTCCTGATGCTTCGAATCTACCAATTCAGGATATTCGTCTCTGAAAGTTAATATAGTGGAAGGCTCAATTCCTATCAGAGGGTTTTCTTCTGAAATAATTCCGGAGAGTTGAACGACATTGAACGTTGCAATCTGTTTGGCTTTGCGGAGCAAACCTTTTGAAAGGTATGTCCGGCCACTTTCCAGATGTTTTGGAATCACGACCTCGTAGCCCAGTTTATTCAGTAGCAAAATGGCTTTGATGCCAATGTGACTTTCGTTGAAATTGGTGAATTCGTCGGCGAACATGTAAATTTTTCCAATTTTGCTTTTATTCAAAGCAATCGGTTTGCGATACCATTTTCGTAAACTCAGTTTCGATAATTGGGGAATTCTCCTTTCCGGAGCAAAACCAATGAACTTTTTAAACAGTTTGAGTTGCGTAATCAGATTGGTCAGTGGACGGAATATTATGCCCACCTCGTTGATCTGCGGCAAATAGGCAATCAAAAGCGAACGCAATGGAAATCCCCACTGATCGTGGTATTGCTGCAAAAATTCAGTTTTGAATTTGGCCATATCAATGTTCGAAGGGCACTCAGATTTACAGGCTTTGCACGATATACAAAGATCGAGAACCTGCATCACCTCCTCCGAGTCGAACAGATTGGCTTTTTGTGGTCGGGTGAGGTATTCGCGTAATACATTGGCACGTGCGCGAGTCGATTTGTCTTCGTCGCGGGTTGCCATGTAAGTTGGGCACATGCTTCCTCCAATCAAGGTACTTTTCCGGCAATCGCCTGAGCCATTGCACATTTCTACCGAACGTAGTAAATCGCCGTGTTCATAATGGAACAAAGTGCCGGCTTTAAACTTAGGCTGTCCCATAATCAATCGCATGTCCTGAGTTATAGGCATGGTATCAACTATTTTACCCGGATTCAGGATGTTTTGCGGATCCCAGGTGTATTTGAGTTTCCTGATCAATTCGTAATTGTGCTGACCCAACATCAATGGAATAAACTCGCCACGCAAACGTCCGTCACCATGTTCGCCACTGAGCGAACCCCTGTATTTTTTGACCAGACATGCAACTTCACGCGCCAGCGAGCTGAATATTTTTACATCTTCCGGATCTTTCAGATTCAGGAGCGGACGAAGGTGTAATTCGCCGGTAGCGATATGCCCATAATAAACGCACGACAATCCATACTGAGCAATGATCAGGTTAAATTCACGAATATATTCGGGCAAACGATCTGGCGCTACCGCAGTATCTTCCACTACCGTTACACTTCGTCTTTCGCCGGGAATATTCGAAAGCAAGCCCAGACCAGCTTTCCGGAGTTCCCATATTTTTTTGATGTCAGCTTTATCGGTAAAAAGCGGGAAATGGTAACCAAAACCTTCTTTTCGGAGATTTTCTTCCAGTTTTGCGGCTTTTTCCTGAATTTCCAATAAAGAATCCGACGATAACTCAATTGTCAGGATTGCTTTTGGATTTCCCTGAATAAAGAACCGGTTTTTACGCTGATCAATGTTTTCGAGCGTGCAGTTCAGAATGATTTCATCAGTCAGTTCGATGGCATCGGGTGCATGACGAAGAGTAACAATATTTCCAAACAGGGCATCTTCAAGAGTATAAAAATGTGCACAAACCAATCCCTGATAGTTGGGTGGGAGCGGAATGAGGTTCAATTTGATTTTAGTGACAAATACCAGAGTTCCTTCCGAACCGGCGAGAAGTTTACAAAAGTTAAACGATTTGCCGTTATTCGAAAACGGATCGGTTTCGAGCAACATATCCAGGGCGTATCCATTGTTTCTTCGTGTAACTTTAGGCTCCGGATATTCATTCCTAATTTCCTCCTGATTCAATTTGTTTCCCAATGTTTCCAGAATATTCTGATAGATCTTCGTTTCCAGAAGATCGGGATTTCCGGAGCATTTGGCCTGAAATTCCACGATAGAAAGTTCTCCGAAAGTCACGTTTGAACCATCCGACAGAATACCTTCAATCGCTAAAATATGCTCGCGCGTGCTGCCGTAAATCAGCGAATGCAATCCGCACGAATTGTTTCCCAACATTCCGCCGATGCAGCATCGGTTAGCCGTGGAGGTTTCAGGTGCAAACTGCAAACCGTGTGGCGCAAGAAATTGATTCAGTTCAGCTAAATTCACGCCGGGTTCTACTTCTATCCATCGCTCCTCACTATTCAGTTCACCTATTTTATTCAGATACTTCGAAATATCAACGACAATCCCCGGACCAACCACCTGACCTGCCAGCGAAGTTCCCCCGGCTCGCGGAATCACAGAAGTACCCATTTGGCGCGCAAATCCAATGATCTTTCGGATGTCCTCTTTGTTTTTGGGTCGTGTTACCGCCTGCGGGATTTCGCGGTATGCCGAAGCATCGGTTGCATAAATTACTTTTTGCACCTGATCGGTAAATACATCGCCATCAAGCGATTGTTTAAGCGGATAAAAAGGATCGGTTTGCTTCATTGTGTGTTATTTTTTTCAAAAATAGCCAAATAAAACTTCAATAGGATTGTGCAATCGTTTGTTCTCAAAAATTTCAGCTCATTATCAGTAAATTTGCCTGAAATATTTTACAACAGTTTTTCGGCATATTTTTTTTACTGTTGGAGAGATGCTCACCATATTTTCAGTACTTTCGCGTCGAACATTTTACCATATAGTTTAAACTTTAAATATACGATGGAAATCTTAAAACGAATCTATCAGAACGCCCAGAAATATCAGAAAAGAATAGTCTTACCTGAGGGTACAGAGCCAAGAACTCTACGTGCAACTGAAATTATTTTAAATCAAAAGCTTGCCAAAATTATTCTATTAGGTATTCCCGAAGAGATCAATCAGGTTGCAGCCGAACTTGGAGTAAATATTGACGGAGTAACCATCGTTGATCCGAAAACTGATCCGCGGCGTGAAATTTATGCTGATTTGATGGTTGAAATCCGCAAATCGAAAGGACTGACTAAAAAAGAAGCTCTCGATTTACTGAACGACCCCTTGTTTTTTGCTCCTTTGATGATAAAAAGCGGTGATGCCGATGGTGAATTGGCTGGTGCAATTAATGCAACAGGCGATGTGTTACGCCCGGCTTTGCAATATGTAAAAACATTACCTGGGGTAAGCGTGGTTTCCGGAGCATTTCTGATGTTTGTCAATGATCCTCAGTTTGGTTCAGATGGCATTCTCGTATTTGCCGATTGTGCGGTTTTGCCCGAACCTAACGAACGCCAGTTAGCTGAAATTGCTGTTACCACAGCGCGGACTGCAAAGGCTATTGTAGGTATGGATCCTCGGGTGGCCATGTTAAGTTTTTCAACCATGGGTAGTGCACAACATCCATTGGTCGACAAAGTTGCGAACGCCACTCGCATTGCCCGTGAATTAGATCCTGATTTAAAAATTGACGGTGAAATGCAGCTCGATGCTGCTCTGATCCCTGAAGTTGGACGTTTAAAAGCGCCTGAAAGTCAAGTTGCCGGTCGAGCAAATATCCTGGTTTTCCCCGGACTTGAGTCTGCGAATATTGGGTACAAACTGGTTCAGCGACTTGCAAAAGCCGAAGCGGTAGGTCCAATTTTACAGGGAATGGCAGCTCCGATTAACGACCTTTCGAGAGGTTGTTCGGTGAACGATATTGTGAATATGGTGGCAATTACAGCCAATCAGGCTGCTGCGCTTTTCGAATAATAAAACTCAAAACAGATAATCATGCCGAGTGAAATAATTTACGAACCAATTGAAGAATTTGGGTTAAGTAAAAAAAATGTAAGCCGGGCGCTTTTTTCCAAAATTGGCATTGTTGGTTGTGGTCTCGTTGGTCAGAATATTGCCAGGGTGGCTAGTTTCTACGGAATAGAAGTTATTTTTATTGAAGTTTCGGAAGATAAAATCCGGGAAGCCTATAAAAATATCGGTAAGGTTTTAGATGAACGCATTGAACATTGGGGTATCACCGATGGAGAAAAGCGGGCAATACTGTCGCGAATTAAAGGGTCTCTGGATTTTAAAGATCTGAAAGATTGTGATTTTGTCATCGAATCGATACGGGCTGTTGACCGCGGTGGAAAGATCAAAGAAAGAAAAGATATCATGCACAAGATCGAGTCGGTAGTTGATCCACAATGTATCATTGCGACTCATTCAACAACCATTGTAATCACTGAACTTTCATCTGATCTGAAGCATCGCGACCGATGTGTAAGTCTACACTTTTTTATCAATTCTCAGGAAGCTCGTATTGTTGAAGTGGTCAGGGGTTTGTATACTACCGATGAATCGTACCAGAAAGTTTGCCAGTTTGTTACGCTGATTAACCGGAAGATTGTTCAGGTTCAGGAATCAGCTGGTTTAGTAAGTGTACGCATGTTTGTGGTACTCCTGAATGAAGCATGTGAAATTTTGATGGAAGGAATTTCGAATGTTGAGGACATTGACAAGACTATGAAAATTGGATTTGGAATGCGTCTTGGCCCGTTCGAAGTTGCTGATATCATGGGACTCGATAAAATTCTTCGCTGGATGGATAACATTTATAATGAGTTTGGTGATATCCGGTATAAACCCAATCCATACCTGAGGAAACTGGTTCGGGCAAAGCATTTGGGTGTTGAATCAGGTGAAGGATTCTACAAATACGACGAGAACGGAAAAATAATAGTACAGAATAATCAGAGTTGCTGATTTTCGCCGCTATTCAAATCAAATAAAAAGCAATTCAATGAAGATTCTTGTGTTAAACTGCGGAAGTAGTTCCATTAAATACCAACTTTTCAACATGGCTAACCAGACCGTTGTCGCCAAAGGTGGTATTGAGAAATTGGGGATGAAGGGCAGCTTTCTCAAACATGTCCGTCAAGATGGTCAGGTGGTCGTTTTTGAAGGTGAAATTTTAGATCATAAAATAGGTGTTGAATTCATTCTGGGCGTTCTAACCAGCGAAAAGCATGGCTGTATAAAAGGGCTTGAAGAATTGGATGCAGTTGGTCATCGTGTGGTACACGGTGGAGAACGGTTTAATTCCAGCGCACTTTTGACTGAAGAAATAATAGCCGAAGTAGCCAAATGCAGTGATATTGCGCCTCTCCATAATCCACCAAACCTAAAAGGGATTCGTGCCATCGAAGAATTAATCCCCGGTATTCCTCAGGTTGGAGTTTTCGATACTGCTTTTCATCAAACGATGGAGCCCAAAGCATACATGTACGGTATTCCTTATGCCTTATATAAAAAATATGGCGTTCGCCGTTATGGATTTCATGGAACAAGTCATCGGTATGTCTCTAAACGTGCTTGCGAAATACTAGGTGTCGACTACCAAACTCAAAAAATTATTTCCTGCCATTTGGGTAACGGAGCTTCGGTAGCTGCCATTAAAAATGGTAAATCAATCGATACTTCGATGGGTTTTACCCCAATTGAAGGACTAATGATGGGCACGCGTTGTGGCGACCTTGATGTTGGCGCAGTTCATTACATCATGGGAAAAGAAGAAATCGGAATCAAATCGGCAAGCACCTTATTTAATAAACATGCCGGGATGCTTGGTATCTCCGGAATTTCGTCGGATATGCGCGAAATTGAGATGGCAAAAGCAAATGGCAACGAGCGGGCTGCTTTGGCACTTGATATGTATAATTATCGTGTAAAAAAATACATCGGTGCTTATGTTGCAGCCATGGGGGGTCTGGATATTTTGATTTTAACCGGTGGAATCGGCGAAAATGCAGGCACTACCCGCGAAGGAGTTTGTTCGGAACTTGATTTTCTGGGAATCTCATTGGATTATGAAAAAAATAAAGGTTTCCGAAGCGAAGGGTTAATAAGTACTCCGGATTCAAGAGTAAAAATAATAGTTGTGCCTACTGACGAAGAACTGGTGATTGCAATGGATACCGAAGAGATTGTAAAAAACAGTAAAAAATCGTAAGCAAATTTACTTTCGAAACATAGAATTTGAAAGCATACAAGCTTTTACAGACTTTATTTGAAACGTTCGGTGTTCGACAACATCGAACGTTTTGTTTTTCATGATTTTTATAACATTTAGCTTATTGATCTTTGTTATGTATTTATCGGTATTGAAGTTGTAATTTTACCAGTCAAAACAACAGCTTATGAAATTGGAAAGATTAGCCGATTTATTTGAGTTTACCAAGTCGCTCGAAAAAAAGACTTTAATTGCAGTCAATGCAGTGGATGGCCATAGTCTGGAAGCCATTGCCGAAGCCGTAAAACTGGGAATCGTTACAGCCATTGTGACTGGGGATAAGGACGAAATTCTGAATCAGTGTAATCTGTTTAAACTCGATTCCGGCATATTTCAGATTATTCATTCCAAAACCGAAGAAGAAGCTGCAATTCTGGCGGTTCAACAGGTTAAGAAGTATTCAGGCAGTATTCTCATGAAAGGACTGATTAGCAGCGATAAATTTATGCGTGCTATTCTCAATAAAGAATTTGGTTTATTGCCTAAGGGAAGTGTGCTCAGTCATGTTTCGGTCATTGATAATGCGAATTACCACAAACTTTTAATTGTAAGCGATGTGGCCATCATCCCATATCCGTCTATTCCGCAGAAAATTGCCATGGTTCATTATTTGAAAACGATGGCTTTGGATCTGGGGATTACGCAACCTAAAATTGCATTGATTGCACCAACAGAGCAGGTTCTCCCTTCACTCATATCGTGTACCGATGCAGTTGAGATTATGAAAGCTGCTGAAAACGGTCAATTTGAACCTGCCATAGTCTTTGGCCCAATGGCACTCGATGTGGCCATTGATCAGAAATCGGCTGAAATTAAAAATATTACCTCGGAAGTTGCCGGCGATGCGGATTGTTTACTTTTCCCAAATATCGATGCAGGCAATGTGTTTTATAAAACGAATACCAAGTTGTGCCATGCCGATCAGGCTGCCGTGGTTATGGGAGCTTATATTCCGGTCGTTTTATCTTCAAGGGGCGATAGTAAACGAACCAAACTGAACTCAATTGCGCTTGCTGCGTTGTTGAGTAAATAATACTTTCCTATGAGCGATATCCAAATTCTGGCCATCAATCCCGGTTCAACTTCGACAAAGTTTGCGGTTTATTTCGATGCGGAATGTAAACTGAAAAAGACCTTGCGCCATTCAATCGAAGAGTTGTCGCTTTACGATGATATCATTGATCAATTCGAATTCAGGAAAGGTTTGATTATTGATTCGTTGGTTGAAGAAGGTTTTGATGTGGACAAAATTAAATTTATTATCGGACGCGGAGGTTTGACTTATCCTTTAAAATCGGGCGTTTATCTGGTTAATAACCGAATGCTGGAACATGCACGTGCGGGCATCTACGGACAACATGCGAGTAACCTGGGACCATTGATTGCCGATTACATTGCACTGCAGATTCCCGGTGCTCGCGCATTCATTGCCGATCCGGTGGTGACTGACGAATTGGATGAGATTGCACGCATCAGCGGACATCCGTTATTTGAACGACGCTCAATTTTTCATGCCTTGAATCAGAAAGCAACAGCACGTATTCATGCTGATAAGATTGGCCGAAACTATGAATCGCTTAATTTGATTGTAGCCCATCTGGGAGGCGGTATTTCGGTAGGTGTCCACTCCGAAGGGAGAGTAATTGATGTAAATAATGCGCTCGATGGCGAAGGTCCTTTTAGTCCCGAGCGAAGTGGAACTTTACCGGTAGGTCAGGTCATTGATCTTTGTTTCAGCCGGAAATACGAAAAAGAAGAAATTCGACGGATGGTGATTGGCGAAGGTGGTTATGTGGCCTATTTAGGTACCAATGATGCCATGGAAGTAGAAACACGTGCGAAAAATGGCGATGAAAAGGCTCAGAAAATTCAGGAAGCACTGGGATATCAGGTAGCTAAAATTATTGGTGAGATGGCTGTTGTGCTTAGCGGAAAAGTCGATGCTATTCTCCTGACCGGTGGCTTGGCTTATAACCAATATCTGACTCAGTATATCACTTCTAAAGTCGAATTTATTTCCGAAGTTTTTGTCTATCCTGGCGAGGATGAACTGGAAGCTCTGGCATCGAATGCCCTGCGCGTAGCTCGTGGCGAGATTAAACCCATGGACTATCCCAACTGATTTTTATGAACAGTCTTGGTTTTCAGTACTTATAAAATGCTGTTTAAAACGTAAAGATTTTTATCTTTAAGGGCTAAATCAAAAAATGGCCGAACCATGAAAAAATTAGTTTTTATAATACTCTTAGCTTTCCTTATTTCAGAAATTGTTGTGGCGCAGCGCGAAAACATCATTTACGACGAATCTAAAGTTCCCGAATATCAGCTTCCCGATGTTTTAACCCGTTTCAATGGGAAGAAAGTGAAAACAGCTAAAACCTGGTATAAAAAGCAAAGTCCTGAAATTTTGAAGTTGTTCAAAGATGAAGTTTATGGCAATGTTCCGGGCAAACTAAAAATATCGGAAGTTATAGTTTGGGAAACTTCTGAAAATGCTATCAATGGTTTGGCCATTCGCAGACAAATCTCATTGTTCTTCACAAAGAATGACAAAAATCTGGAAGTTAATGTATTAATGTATTTACCAAAATCGGCACAGAAAGTACCTGTTTTTTTAGCCTATAATTTTAGTGGAAATCACACCATTAGCAACGATCCGGCCATCAGGCTTACTGAAGCTTGGGTCGAAAATGATCCTTCGGAGGGTATTATTAATAATCGGGTTACCGAGCAGTCGCGGGCTGCTGCAGCAGATCGATGGCCTGTTGAAGAAGTAATTAAAGCAGGATATGGTTTGGTAACTGTTTATTATGGCGATATCGATCCTGATAAATATGATTTTTCAGACGGAATTCACCCGTTTTTTTATGATGGTGTCCAGCTTAAACCCCAAAGTAATGAGTGGGGTTCGATTGCCGCATGGGCCTGGGGATTGTCGCGGGTAATGGATTATTTAGAAACCGATGCACTGGTTGACGCGAAAAAAGTTACTGTTTTGGGTCATTCACGGCTTGGGAAAGCAGCGCTTTGGGCCGGAGCAACCGATCAGCGTTTTGCGATGGTTGTTTCGAACGAATCGGGTTGTGGCGGTGCAGCGCTTTCAAAACGAGTATTTGGTGAAACCGTTCTGACCATCAACACGTCATTTCCTCACTGGTTTTGCGATAATTTTAAGAAATACAATAACAAGGAGGCTGAATTGCCGGTTGATCAACACATGTTGTTAGCCCTGATTGCCCCACGTCCATTGTATGTTGCCAGTGCCGAAGGAGATGCATGGGCTGATCCCAAAGGCGAATTTTTGTCGGCCAAATATGCATCGGCTGTCTATGAATTGCTTGGACTGGAAGGTCTTCCGGTAAAGGAAATGCCAGCAGTCAATCAACCGGTAATGGGCACTATTGGCTATCATATCCGCTCCGGAAAACACGATTTGAACACCTACGACTGGATCCAATACATTAAATTTGCTGATAAGCACTTTAAATAATTAAAAGGATTTACTGTTAGACAATTTACGATTTACTATTACCTGAAGTGGAATTATGTAAATAGTAAAAAAATAGTAAATGATATTTGGCTTTAGACACTTTTTCTCAGGATTGCACAGGATACGATTTCCGGTTAATCTGATTTTATTTGTCAATAACTTTTTATTAATCTGAATAAATGAGCAAAAAATATTTTTTAGGCTTCGACTTGGGAGCTTCAAGCGGACGGGCTATGTTAGGAGCACTATCGGGTGGCAAACTTGAACTTACCGAAATCCATCGTTTTGTCAATCAAATGCAATTGATTAACGGACATTATTTCTGGAATATTTTCAGCTTGTTTAATGAATTGAAGTTAGCTCTGAAAAAGTGCGTTAAAGAACTGGAAATCCAACCTGAATCGATTGGGATTGATACATGGGGAGTCGATTTTGTTCATCTGAATAAGGAAGGTTTAATTCTTTCGCTTCCTTTCGCTTACCGCGATTCGCGCACCAATACTTCGATGGAGGATTTATTTCAAGTCATTCCGCGTGAAGAAGTTTATTTGGAAACCGGAATTCAGTTTATGCAGTTCAACAGCCTTTTCCAACTGTTTTCGATGGTGAAAGATCAATCATCGTTGCTCGAAATTACCGATTCGATCCTTTTTATGCCCGATGCCCTGAATTATTTGTTTTCAGGAGTGAAAAAGAGCGAATTTTCAATTGCCAGCACCAGCCAGATGATCTTTCCCGGAACTTGTGAATGGAATTATAAACTCCTTGAAAAGGCTGGTATTCCGACCCAAATTCTTCAGGAAATAATTTTACCCGGAACAATTATTGGGACGATTCAGAAAGAAGTTGCCACCGAAACCGGAAGCAAAACTTTGCCTGTTATTTCGGTTGCTGCCCACGATACGGCATCAGCCATTGTTTCGGTACCCAGTACCCTGAAGAATTTTGCCTACATCAGTTCCGGAACCTGGTCGATTGTTGGGATTGAGTGCGCAACGCCAATTGTTTCAGAGCAAACGCGACGGCTTAATTTTACCAACGAGGGTGGGGCAGAGGGTACCACACGTTTTCTGAAAAACATTATGGGAATGTGGTTGATTCAGGAAACACAACGAATTTGGGAAGAAAGCGGAACCAAATATACCTGGTCTGCCATGGTTGAACTGGCAAAAGAAGCCGAACCTTTCCAGTTTCTGATCAATCCGGATGATCCAATGTTTTTGAATCCCAGAGATATGACGCAGGCAGTTCGGGATTTTTGCTACCAAACAGCACAGGGAACACCACACACTCATGGAGAAACCATCCGTTGCATCTATGATAGTCTAGCGCTGAAATACCGATACACTTTGGAACAAATTCGGGAAGTTTCTGATCAGCCCATTGAAGTACTTCACATTATTGGCGGAGGCGCCAACAATCATTTTCTGAACCAACTAACCGCTGATGCATCAGGACTTCCGGTTATTGCCGGACCAACCGAAGCAACCGCCATCGGCAATATCATGATTCAGGCCAAAGCACTTGGTTATGTGAGCTCGTTAAACGAAATCCGTCAGATCGTTGCAAACTCGTTTGATTTGGTTCATTTTACTCCAACCGGGGACTTAGATTGGGAAGAAGCTTATGCGAAATATTTGAGAATAATTTGTTGATTATAACCGTCCACAAACAAAAACTGCCGGTAATCAACCGGCAGTTTTTGTTTTTCCTTTTTTTCTATTTTTCCTATTCAAAACTTTGTACGCCAGCAACTTCGGCTGTTTTATCTACTTTTTTAATTAAACCCTGAAGTACTTTGCCCGGGCCAATTTCGGTGAATAAAGTTGCACCATCTTCAATCATATTCTTTGCAGTCTGAGTCCATCTTACCGGAGCAGTCAATTGCGAAATCAAATTCTTTTTAATAACCTCCGGATCAGAAGTTGGAGAGGCATTTACGTTTTGGTAAATCGGGCATACTGGGGTTGAAAATGGTGTAGCCTCAATGGCGGCAGCCAATTCTTCACGGGCAGGTTCCATCAGCGGAGAGTGGAATGCGCCACCAACCGAAAGTTTTAATGCACGTTTTGCTCCGCGGGCAGTCATTGCTTCGCAAGCTTTGTCAATTCCTGAAAACGAACCGGAAATTACCAGCTGTCCTGGACAGTTGTAATTGGCCGGAACCACCACATCATCAATCGAGGCACAAACTTCTTCCACGATTTCGTCTTCAAGTCCAACGATGGCAGCCATTGTTGAAGGTTCAAGTTCACAGGCTTTTTGCATCGCCTGAGCACGTTTCGAAACCAGACGCAAACCATCTTCGAAGCTCAATGCGCCGTTGGCAACCAAAGCAGAGAATTCTCCCAGAGAATGACCAGCAACCATTTCAGGTTTGAAATTATCAAGTGTTTTTGCAAGCAAAACTGAATGCAAAAATATGGCTGGCTGTGTAACTTTTGTTTGTCTCAGATCTTCTTCAGTTCCATCGAACATGATATCCGTGATTCGGAATCCTAAAATATCATTGGCTTTTTCAAAGAGTTCTTTGGCCAAAGGTGAATTCTCGTAAAGGTCTTTGCCCATTCCGGGGAACTGTGCACCCTGTCCTGGAAATACGTATGCTTTCATTCTTTAAGGTTTAAAATTATAGGCGGCAAATATAGTATTTTTCTTTTTTGAAATTTGATGGAATTGATTCACACTTTCGATCTGATGAATAAAGCCTATGCAACAAACAAAACCATAATATTCAACCCTACCGGGTTGCGGTCTTTCCTTATATTTCCTTGCCTCCGGTTTCGCCGGAGGTGATTAGGATTTAACTCCTTGGAGTTTTAATATATCAGGTAATTACGCCTTCTTCCTTGCAAATCCCCAGAATCGCTTTCAGGCTGACTTCAATGTTGTTGTCAATACCTACTGAGAATCGCACCAATCCTTGTGAAAGGCCCATTTCCTGCTGAACGGAATCCGGTATTTCAGACGAGGTGCTTTTTCCGGAGCAACTGAACAAGGTTTTAAAATAACCCAGACTTACCGCCAGATAACCCACATCGGCTTGCTGCATTTTCTGCATCACCTGACTGGCTTTGGCAACCGTTCCGAAATCAATGGCAAGCATACCGCCAAAACCATATTCGTCATTCATCAGTTGCTTATGCAATTCGTGTTGAGGATGATTTTCCAATCCGGGATATGAAATTTTTAGTCCGGCTTCTGATAATCCCTGAGCCAGAAGCATTGCATTCTTGCTGTGCTGTTTGATGCGTAAATGCAAGGTGTGAAGATTTTTATGAATGGAAGCCGACCGGAGCGGATCGAGTACAGGTCCTAGCAGCATGGCCGTTCCGTTATTTACATTCGAGAGATCGT
>JBBQMW010000023.1:0-32120 GCA_038329265.1 Bacteroidales bacterium
GGGTGTACGACATTTTTCCCTTTTTGTACCTAACCTTGATTTTTGATCAGGATAGTTTGTGGTTTATAATTTTTCCCACTCACCCCCAAGCCCCGCAAGCAGGGCTTTTCCCCTCTCTACGAGTAGAGAGGGGCAAGGTAAGCGAAGCGCACCGGGGGTGAGTGAAAATGAAGGAAGGGAATTTTGTCGTACACCCTCCAGAATAGGCCCAATCAAAAAGTCTGATTAATTCATTATCTGCCAATCTTGCAATAATCCATAAAATTGCATTTGGTATTATTTTTAAAAATAAAAGCCTGCAATCTCTTGCAGGCTTTTATTTTCTGAATTGGGAATTTTCTATTTCCTAAATTACTTCTTCTTTTTCATGAAAAAGTAGGCTGCTCCGCCAATCACCACAATACCACCAACGATGGCGTATATCATTAAGTTCGAAGATTCTTTTGTTTCTTCCTCTTCATAATAAACAGGATCCATGTTGTCGATTGAAATCGTATCCTTTGGTTCTTCTGCAATTGTAGCTGAATCTTCCTGTGCAAAAGCGGTTGTTCCAACCATAAACATTAGGCCTAAAAGGGCCAGCATAATCGATTTTTTCATTGTTTCAAATTTAAATGATTTACTTTAATTGTTCTATCTGTTCTTCAATTTCTTTTGCTTTTGCCGGATCTGTTTCCCGGTAAGTTTCAGCCATTGCCCGAAGCGCTGATTTGTATTTCGGATCAATTTTCAGGCAATCACGAAGTACTTTACGAGCCTTGGGGGCATTGGTATCCCCATAAATCCCGGCCAGTTTCGGGTAAACACTCAGGTATTTCCGATTGGCCAGAATCGTTTTTTTGTAATAGCACTCCGCTTTTTCAGCATCGCCATGTTTCAATGCCAAATCGCCCGACAAAGTTAATGCTTTTTCGTAATCCGGATTCATTTCCAAACACTTCAGGAGCATTTCTTCTGCCTGCTGAGTTTGTCCGCTGCCTAGTAATGCTTCGGCAAATTTATAACAGATCAATTCATTTTGAGGATCAAGCTCAAGCGCATTTCGAAATAACAATGCAGAATTAATGTAATCGCCCTTTTCGAGCGCCTGTATTCCTGCGCGGTCATCTTTTGTAAGTCGCTCCAATACTGCACAAACCGGAACACCGTCAGCATAAATTGTATGAATCGCATTGGCGGGCGGCCATCGTTTATTTTTAAGCTGAAATGGCGAAAAATAGCTGTTGGCAACAATCATGTAATCCCAATTGTATTCGCTCCGGTTGGGGTATGAGAAATATATGAATTTGATATCCTTATCGTTCCTGAAATACCATTGCGAAGGGAAATTGCCCGCAACTATGGTTTCGCCTGTTTTTGGTTTGCTTTTCAGGTATTCCTGAAGCCATTCGGCTCCTTCGCGCATCGTATGGTAATAGTAATCGGTTTCGTAATTTCCGTATGCGCCTTTTAATCCGCCAACCAGTTGATTGTAATAAAGATAATAATACGGATGGTTGGTAGCCATAAACCGGAGCGGATGAAGCATCAGCAAAGCCAGCAACAGAATGGCAGGAATTCGAACGAATTGCTGCCTAAACCGGATTAAAAAAGCATGTATTCCAAGGGCCGAAATCAGAACAATTCCGGGGTAAACGAATAGAAAATGACGCCACGATCCATAAAGGTTCGATTCTTTAAGGATGACAAAAACCACCGGAAACAAGATCGTAAATCCTACGAGAAGCAGTTGAATCTGTTGATTCGGAGTATAGTTTTTGCGTGTATTCAGGAAAAAAGCGGCAATTCCTGAAAACACAACTACGGGGATGGTAATTGCCATGTATTTGGGCAGATAATACCACGGATGAAAGTCGGACCAATCGAATTGACCTTCGAATATTTGTCGGACAGTAGTAGGAAAACGTGTCATTACCTGAAACGATTTCAAGGGATTGAGCAATGAATTTTGCAGGGCATAGGGCCAGGCAATCAGTCCCAAAAGGTATCCTGAAACGGAAACGATGAAGAACAGTATCAGCTGTCGTTGCAGCAGTTCGCGATTCAGCATTTTATTTTCGAGCGAGTCCAAAACAGTCTTCAGGAACATGAAAAGGCCCAGGTAAAATACGACCAGAATTCCACTAATGCGGATTCCGATGGAAAAGGCGATGCTTAAAATCAGCAAAACAATGGTTCGACGGTTCACTTTCCCTTCCGAAAAAACAAGTTTCAGCGAATAGTATACACTTGAAATGTAGGCCAGGGCAAAGGGAATATCTTTCAGGTTGTTTTGAGCATGGCCTAAAAAACCGGGAGATATGGTAAACAGCAGCAAAACCAAAATAGCGGCTCCATAACCGGCCAACCAGGCTGCAAACAAAGCCGTTACCAAAATAGTCAGCCAGCCTGAAATACTGCACATCAAATGTCGGAAGGTGTAAATATCCTCGATTCCAAACCAGTGAATGAGTGCAGTAACCAGATTGTCAAAAGCTTGTCCGTAGTATTGAAGGTGAGTTTTGGGGGTGTCGAGTGAAGTTTGGTCTTTCCCGAAAGTGCTAAAGTATTTGTACACCATTTCAGACTGCTTGTAGTGCACTTCTTCATCGCCCGAAATGCCGGCATCGCGACTTATCAACAACATGGCAGCCAAAAGGATGGTCGCCAGAACATAAAAAACTATCTTCAGGTTTTTTTCTGCCATTATTCCGTTTCGGCATCGTAAAACTTCTTCACCAGGTAAATGGGTCGGTTTTGCGATTCTTTGTAAATGCGGTAAACATATTCACCCATGACACCTAAAAAAACCAGTTGAATCGACCCCAGAAAATAGATGCTCAATACGGTTGATGACCAGCCAAGCAAAGAATGTCCAAACATTTTATCGATCAGGGCGTAGAGACCGGCAAAGAAGAAAAGAATGGTTCCGAAGGTGCCCAGAAAAAGGCAAACTTTAATCGGAAATTTCGAGAACGAAAAGATGGCGTCGGCTCCCAGAACCATCAGTTTGCCGAGGGTCATTTTGGGCTCACCTTTCATACGGTCTTCGCGCACATATTCCACATAACCTTGTTTAAAACCAATAAAAGAGCGCATTCCGGGAAGGTAGCGTATCGATTCTTTCATCTGCACCAGCGCATTGACAGCCGCACGGTTCATGATTGAAAAGTTGCCTGTATTTTCGATATCATCCATTCCGGCCACTTTCTTAAAAAATGCATGAAAGAGATTGGTGGTCAGCCGAAGCCGTTTGCCTTTTCGTCCGCTTCGTTTTCCGCTCACAATATCAAATCCTTCTTCTTTAATCATCCGGTACATTTCGGGGAGTAATTCGGGCGGATCCTGAAGATCGCCGTCCATCATGGCCACATAATTTCCCATGGCAAGTTCCAAACCGGCAGTAAAAGCCGCCTGATGCCCGAAATTTTTCGACAACTCGACAATCTTAATCCGCGAATGCTGTTTTCTGACTTCGATGAGTTTTTGGAGCGTTGAATCTGTACTTCCGTCGTTTATGAAGAGAATCTCATAATTCGGCGAAACCGATTCAATTGCTTTTACTGTGCGGGCAGCAAGCTCGTTGATCAGTCCTTCTTCGTTATAAACCGGAATTATCAGTGAAAACATGTTTTTATCAATTTAAACGATCTATGAATTTCAAGGGTTAAGCAAGGTTTAAAGATATAGTTTTTGAATGCAAGTAACAACGATGAAAAAACTGCCAGGTCAGGAATTTACATTTCCGTCGCTGGCAGTTCTTAGTTGGTATAGGAAAGAATCCCAGTTTCCGAATGAAAAGACAGGATTCGCATTAAGGTTCACTTTTTAAACGGTTGGTAATTTCCAGGGAGCACGGAATTGCCGCATCAGCATTTTGCTGGCCTCAGCATTGTTAATGATTTGCTCTTTTTCCGGATTCCATTGTATTTTCTGTTTGGTTGTCATGGCAATTTCGCCAAGTAACCCCACCGAAATTGAACGGTGTGCCACCTCAACCGGGGTAATTGTTTCTTTCCGGCTGCGGATACATTCAAGGAAATTACCTGAGTGGTTATCGCTTTTGTACAGTGCTTTCTTATTGGCTCCTAATTCTTCCGAAATCAGTTCCGGTTTCGAAGCAGTCAGCACATCGCCACGATCGACGTGAATCCAACCGTTTTCTCCGTACCACGTAACTCCCATACCCTGCGGCAGGCGTGCTGCATTAGCTACGCGAACCAAAACTCCGGAAGAGTATTTGCAGGTAAAATCGTATTCCGTAGGCACGTTGTACAGTTCATTTGGTCCGGGATAAACTCCTTCTCCTGAAATTTCAATTGGTCCGGTGCGGTCCATGCCCAATCCCCAATGAGCAATATCGATGTGGTGACCTGCCCAGTCGGTCAACTGCCCTCCGGAATAGTCCAGTATCCAACGCCAGTTCCAATGGCTAACCCCGCGATATTCGGCTTTTGGAGCTGAGCCCAGCCAGAAGTCCCAATCCAATTCAGCTGGAACAGGTTTTACAGGAGGCATTCCAATCAATTTGTTTCCATTGGGCAATCCAACTTCAACATTTTTAATTTTTCCCAATCTTCCGTTGAACACCAGTTCTGCACCTTTATGGAAATTAGCTAGCGAGCGCTGCCAACTTCCGGTTTGCCATACGATTTTGTTTTTCTGAACTGCTTTTACAATTTGTTGACTTTCACCAATGCTTCGGGCCAATGGCTTTTCACCATAAATATCCAGTTTCTTGTTGGCAGCGGCAATGTAAGTTAAGCTATGCCAGTGGTCGGGCACC
Organism: Bacteroidales bacterium; assembly: GCA_038329265.1. Lineage (GTDB taxonomy): Bacteria > Bacteroidota > Bacteroidia > Bacteroidales > Prolixibacteraceae > Aquipluma. The sequence goes on from JBBQMW010000023.1 coordinate 4,766, forward strand.
GAAATGATAACAGCATCGAGTTTTTCTTTTTCCAGAAATTCGCGGTAATCCTTATGCTTCCGGCAATCGGTATTTTTATAGAAGGTATTGACTATTTCAGATGCATTTGCGAGATGCCCTTTATCCAAGTCGCACACCGAAACCAATTGAACCTCTTTAAATGGGAGGAAACCCTTCATGTTGCTTATTCCCTGTGAACCAACACCGATTGATCCCATCACAATCCGGTCGCTTGGCGCAACAACCCCGTTCATCCCCAATGCTGAGGATGGAATAATGTTTGGAAGAATAATTGCTCCAGCCACAGCCGAAAGCGAGTTTTTCAGAAAAATTCTACGCGAGTTCTTAATGTCCATTCTGTAAAGTTTAAAATTCCAGCCTCCCCCAACCCCTCCGTGGGAGGGGATAAAGAACCGGCCATCGTTGTTTATACTATAATTTAAGATTCTGTCTAAAATTCTTCATTTTACTCCTTTAGTAATTGAGCTTCCATTTCAAGTTTGCAATTCCAAACTCCCCTCTTTTGGAGAGTTTATCCCGATTAATCGGGAGGTTAGGGGAGGCCTTTATGCTTTATGTGGTGTTCCCGGAATTGGCACTTCAAATTGCATATCAACCGGGCCGAACGCGATGACCTCAGGCCCTAGGTCTATATCCGATTTGTAAATTTCTTCCCAGGTCACTTTCTTTCCGGTGTAAGCTGCCGTTCGCGCCATAATTGCGGTTAAGGTCGAAAGGGCAGTTTCTTCAGCCTGATTCACGTATTCGCCTGTGCGGATGGCGTGTACCAGATGCATGTGTTCCTGAACGTATGGTGGAATTTTCAATTTTTCAGTTTCATTGCCGTTCTCATCTTTCGGGTAGGGGAATTTCCATTTTACCGTTCCATCCATGTTCCAGATAGTGTTGATGCAATTGGTATATCCTTCAGTTCCCATAATCATTTCGCCGGTTCCGTTGGCACAATTGTCGATCTGACGACACATGCTGTGCGAGGAAACACCATTTCCATAATCGAAGTCGATGCTGAAAAAGTCGTATTGGTCGCCAGTTAAGCGGCGGGCACGGCCTCCGTATCCAACGGCACTCTCGGGTTGCTTGCCCAAAAACCAGTTGATCACGTCAATGTTGTGAACATGTGTATCCAGAATATGATCGCCGCACAACCAGCAGAAATTGTTCCAGTTACGAATCATGTAGGTCATATCGTCCCAGCCTTCTTCTCGGGTACGGAACCAAACGTGATTCTGGTTCCAGAAAGCTTTTGCGGCCACTAATTTCCCAATTGCTCCGTTGGCAACCTGTTTGTATGTTTCAATGTAATCCTGTTGATGACGACGTTGAGTTCCGGTAACCACATTCAGTCCAACAGCTTGTGCTTTTTTTGCACTGGCTATCACCGATCGAATTCCAACCGGATCAACAGCCACAGGTTTTTCCATAAAAACGTGTTTGTTTTTCAAAACAGCCTCTTTAAAATGTTCGGGGCGGAATTGCGGAGGAGTTGCCAGAATGACCACATCCAAATCGGGCAGAGCCATCAGTTTTTTGTATCCGTCAAATCCGGCGAAGCAATTTTCGGCCGGAATATCCATTTTTAATTTGGCAAACCGTTCGCGGCATTCGTCAATTTTATCCTGAAAAACATCGGCTATGGCAACGATATGTAAGTCAGGTCCTGCACTAATAAAATTCATGGCAGCACCGGTTCCCCGGTTCCCCGCTCCAATCAATCCGGCACGTAATTTTTTGCCTTTTGGAGCAGCCTTCAGAATTGGCGGCAAGCCAAGAGCTTTTGCATCTTTTACATCTTTACATCCCGAAATCAGGGCACTCGCACCAATTAATCCGATGCCTGCCAGGGCTGTGGATCCGAGAAACCTTCTTCGGTTTATACCGCCATTGTTATTTTCCATGGTGATAGTTTTTCTATTTAATAGTTTCATCTACTTCGCAAACAACTCTAAAACCAATGTCGACGCAATCGGAATACCACCAAACGCTTTTAGGCATTTGCGGATCGGTAACCAACCATGCCTGGGTTTTAGTAAAGTCGCGTGCTGCGCTTCGTACATCTTTGGCATCGCTTTTAAACGATCCGCCTCTGATCACATGTTCTTTCCCTTTTTTAGGGCCTTTCGGATCAGTCACTCCTTTTTTATTAGCCTGATAAGCTGTGGGCGAATAATAATCGGAGCAAAACTCATATACATTACCCAGCATGTTTTTCAAGCCAAATGGATTTCCTTTGACCGATTCTGGTTCCAAAGTTTGTGACTGACTGTTTTCTTTGTAGGCTACATAAGACTGAATCGTTGTCGTATCAGCGCCAAATAGTTTTTTGAAGAATCCTTCGGAAGTATATTTTTTGGCATCGCCTTCGAAGAAATACGGAGTTTTTGATCCGCCGCGTGCGGCATATTCCCACTCGGCTTCGGTTGGAAGACGGTACTTTTTTCCGGTTACTTTCGACAACCATTTGCAATAAACATTGGCCGATTTCCACGACATGGTGATGGCCGGACGTGAACCTTTTCCCCAACCCTGATCGGGAGCTCCCCAAGGTGGCGTTGGTCCTGAAATGGCATCCACATTTTCATACTCCTCAATTTCTTTGCGACCCTGCGACGAAGTTGCTTTGAAGAATTCAAGGTATTCATCCCAGCTAACTTCAACTTTTGCCATGAAGAAACGGGTAAGTTTGACCGGATGCGCAGGCTTTTCGTCGGGTTTGGTTAATGGTTCACCCTTTTTACTACCCATCAGGAATTGTCCGCCGGGAATAGCCACCAAATCGAAAGTGACATTTGTCCCGGGTATTTGTTCCGTGAAATTTTTAAACTCCGTAACCGCGGTAGACTCGGTAAACAACACTGTGCTTTGCGAAGCCGTCATTCCGAAATTTTTATCGTGCTCGTGTTTGAAATTGGGGTCGAAATGACCTACATTAAGGTGACAGTTTAAGCAACTCACGTCAGTTTTGCTGGTCAGGAAACTTAGGTGGGCATTTTCTCCATCAACAGTCAGCGTTTTTGGAAACAAATTCTGATGGCATTTTATGCACGATTCGACATAGACAAATTTCCTGGCTTGTTCGAGTTTGCGTTTGGCCGGCCAGTTGAATTCGCTCGAATCTTTGAAGAGCATTCCATAAACGTCTTTAGCACCATGCTTGGCTTTGGCGAACAACATGCCATGTCCTTCAGGCGGAAGATGACATTCAACACAATGTACGACTATCCCTGCCTGGTTGTCGTAATGTTTTGAAAGTTTCCAGCTTTGTTCGGCATGTGGGTGCACATGGCACGAGGCACAATACTCGTCGGTTGAAGTATAATGTACAACCTTGCTGCCAGCGAACATGAAAGTTATCCCTGCAACAAGTCCTGCAAAAATTATCCATAAAAATGCCCTCTTACCGGCAAATGATGTGCGAATAGTTTTCCAAATTTTCATTGATCAAACCAAATTATTCGTTTCCCTGATTTTAACTTTGCGGAAAAGCACAAAAAGCATTAATTCCGGAATTAAAATCTTTGATACAAAGCTAATGCAAGGCAATTAGCAGGGTTTTAGCTGAAGTTTACAGGCGGGTTAAGGCGAGGTTAATTCTGGGTTAATATTTACCAAATATAGAAAACTTAAAACTAGCATACATCCTGATTATTAGCTAAAAAGATAAGTGTTTGAATAAATTAACCCTGTTAGAAAACATGTTTTTCAGGAAGCCACCAAATCATCAAATTTTCCGGAGAATTTCTCTCCATACATCTCTTCATAGAGCAGCCCAAAACGGTCGAAGGTGAATTTTGCGAGGTTATAATTGTTCTGTTTGATCAATACTTTCAGTTTATACGCTAATGCGTGATCGTTCACCGGATCGGTTTCCAGAACACGGTCGGCCAATTTCAGGATTAATTCGTTGTCGTGCAAAATGGTTAGTTCACTGATGAATTTCAGGAGTATATCAACAATATTATTTCCAACAAATCCTTTGAAATCGTCGAGCCAATCGTACGATTCTCCTTTAAATAGCTCACCTTCCTGAATAATGTGGTAGAAATTCAGGTTAAAATCGGTGTCATGAATTTTTTCACGTTTCAGCAACTTCAAGCATTCCAGATAGTCGCAGTAAACAGAACCACCAAAGGCCATTGCCCATCGGTCGACATGGAAATTTATCTGAACCGAATCGAGCGATTCGAGAATCAGGCGAAGTTTCCGGATAGTAACTCCACGGCTGTTTTTAGCACTTTGCGACGAATGTCCCTGCCATAAAATATCAGTCAATTCCTGAGTCGAAATGCCATTCTTATTACGTTTCGAATACAAAAGGATGATCAGGAACAGTTGTTTGATTTTTGGAGTAAACAGACTGGTGATTTCGTTTCCATCCTTATCCAAAACCTTAAAATCGCCAAAAAGCTGGATATAATTGGCTTCAGGCTTTAACACAACTGCCCGATCAATTCTTCTGATTTTTTCGGCCGCTGATGGTTGTTTCCAAATTCTGTTTCGAAGTTTAAAAAACAGAAAAAGAATAATTGCCATCAGGATTACAATTACTCCTGACCAGGATAAAACCGGGTAAAGGATAAATATGTTGTGAATTGGTACAATTTCGATGACTTCCTTGTTCAATTTCCAGATCTCTTCCTCGCCCAAAGCTCTCGACCAGATACTCAGATTGTCAATGGCACCATTCATGTTCGACGACCAATTAAAACCGGCAACTCCAATGTAAAGGTCATCGCGTCCTTTATATGCCGGATGACCGAGAGAACGGCTGTCCAGTTTTCCGTTCAGGTATATGGCTTGCTCACCATTGAGCTTATTGTACCTCCAAACCAAATGATACCAGATGCCAGTTTCGAGGATTGTTTTTCCCTGAAGGTCGTTGTTGAAAAACCCGAAATATGGTTTTTTGTCGCGAATTAAAAGGTGAATTCCCTGTTGATACGAATTATTTTTTGTACCCAGTATGCAGTAATCGCGCTTGTCAGGCGTATATTCCTTTAATTTAATCCAGGCAGCAACCGAAAAATCATGGTCCCGGATTTTGAATTCTTCGGCTCCGGGCAACACAATAAAACTGTTTTCCCCAAAAATTGCCACCGACGAGCGGGTTGAATCATCAGCAAAAATAACATTTTGTGGTTTGCCGTTAAATCCGTTTATGCTGTAATCATGACTTTCTTTGGCAAAGGTGTAATGACCCTCCAAATTGTCAGTAATTTCGAGCGATGTTGCGACAAAATGCTGAATAATATTTTGCTTGGGTTCATTAAATGCGACAGTTTCAGGAGTAAACCGAAATCCAGGGCTGTGTGGTGTAAGCCCCATGTTATCTCCCGGGCCAACAGGGAAACAATACTTACCGCTGGTCTGGCTTTCCATCTTTCCCCAGTTTACATAGTCCAGAATCTGCGTATTATAAGTGACTGTTCCTTTGATGGTTTTAAACCCTCTTACATAGGAGAGAACACCTAAAATCCAGTTTTCATAGCGATCAAGAAGAATAAAATTTGGCGTTTTGCCGGTATTGGTCCAGGTATTTTTGATGTGCTCAATGAGGTACGGATTCTGGTTGATTTCGTATTGCAGGTTTTTTGCATTCTCCGATTTTCTTGGAAAGTTATAATCGTTATAAATCAACAAACTATTTTTTGGATCTCCCTTCAAAAATTCTCCTTTAAAAACCGGAGCTTCAAAAATTGAGAAGTAGGGTTCAACGGCATGATTCCAAACATATAGCATCCATTCGGGGCTGTTTCGATGTTCCTGCATGGAGAAGACCACCATGCGTCGGTTTTCTTCGATCATGCTTTTTAAAGTTGGCCAACCTTCCTGCTCATCGTAATGATAGAGGTACTGAATGATTCCAAGTTCCTGAAAGATATCGCTTAATTCATTGACGTTTGTGCCAAAATCAAGAAAAAGGGTGATTACCTTCTCCGGATTATTATCCAGATGAGTTTTTACTTCTTTTAAGGCTTGTCGAAAGGAAATGGATTGACCATCTGCCTTTTTTATCATGAGCTGGTTTTGTTGCTTCTCCCATTCCAGATAAAATCGGAATCCACCAATATTTTGGTCGAGAAGTTCCTGAATGGCAAGGGGTTCATTGAGGTTGGCATCGACACCTGAAAAATTGGAAATTACAAAAATAGTTTCGTCGTATTGCTTCATCAGGATTTCGTCATTCGTTTTGGCTCCCCCAGCCAAACCCGAACAAATCAGGAAAATCAAAATAGCGAATCGTCGAAATCTTATTTTCATGAGAAACATTTTATACCTGCGGAATTAATGGTTATTATCAAAATAACCCAACATTAACCCATCGGAACCCGACTCAAAAATAGCTTTCTTATTCTGATTTCTCAAATTTTGACGATTTATTAACGAATCGGGATAAAAACGAAATTTTTAATACTTTTGTGCCTCTGAAATGGTCGTAAGTTCGCTTCATAAAAAGGGCTGTTAGCTCAGTTGGTTTAGAGCATTACCTTGACAGGGTAGGGGTCACTGGTTCGAATCCAGTACAGCCCACGATTTAGCTTCCAAAGCGAATAAATCCAGTAAATCAACGATTTACTGGATTTATTGTTTTTATCGATCATTGAGGTTCAAATATAAACATGTTTTATCTTTGCTAACAGGATTGAAATATTTAGTCAACTGAATCTCATTGAAAATTAAAAGCATTTTTAAGCCCGAATATTGCATATGAATTGATTAAAAGCATTGAAGATGAGCAAAAGAAAACCTAAAGTTAGCTATTCACTCGACGGCAGTGGGATATCAGATTTAACGGAGAATGAAATAAAAGCCATACTTCGCGCCGCTGATGAATTGATTGCCACCGGAGGAAGGAGCATGTTGACAAAAATCCTGAAGGGTTCCAAAGATAAAAAGGTACTCGAATATGGATTGGACAAATGCCCGGTTTATGGATTTTATAAGCATTTAACCTTGTCCGAAATAACGAAACGGATTGATTGGACCATTGAAAATGGCTACCTTGAAATTGAATATTCTGGCCAGTTACCTGTAATTGTTTTTTCAGAATCAGGTTGGGAAATTGAGCGTGAAACCTATGCGGAAGAACTCTTTCAGAAACTTCAAAACCTGATTCATAGTGTGGATTTCAGCTTTGTTTCGGAATTGAACGACAGGAATCGGGGAATGATTTTGTTGTTAATTGAGAAAGTCAAAAAGACAGGTAATTCCGGATTTATACCCCTGCTGAAAGCATGGCAACAAATTGAAAACAAAAAAGTCTGCGCTGTTCTTAATGATGCAATTGATCAACTTGAAAATACAAAATAAAGGATAATATATTAGCTATATCTATCCTTTTTGCTTATATTTGGATAACATTTTAACTAGAAATAATGTATTCATTAAAGGCAACTCCACTAGAGGTACGAAAAGTACTTGCTGAAAGGCACCGCACCCTGCGAAAACAGCAAAAAATGTCGCAGGAGGAAATGGCCGAGCGGTCGGGTGTATCACTGGGAAGTTTAAAGCGTTTTGAAAACACCGGAAAAATATCGTTGGATTCGCTGCTGAAACTAATACACCTTTTAGGACGATTGAATGAATTTGACAATCTCCTGCTTGCAAAGGAAAACCTTGACGACGTTAAAAAACTATTTACCGATTAAGCAATAAGCAATGGCAGGTATTAATAAATTATACGTATCACTAATCCTTCAAGGAACCAATTTTGAAGTTGGTGAACTGGTACTTTCCAATCAAAAGATATACTTCAGGTACAATGCTGATTACCTTAAAACCGGGCTTAATCTTTCACCCATAAAACTTTCTTTTACAGGAGATATAGTAAATGCTGATAATCAACCTTTCGACGGGTTATTTGGGGTCTTTAATGACTCGTTGCCCGACGGTTGGGGCAGGCTATTATTGGATCGCTCCTTATCTGCAAAAGGAATTGACATTGCAAGAATAACGCCTTTGGATCAATTGGCTTATGTTGGATTAAGGGGCATGGGAGCCCTAGTTTACAGTCCAGAAATTAAACCGGAAAAGACAACGGACCTTGTTCCTGAGTTAGACATACTTGCTGCCGAAATGAACCACATACTTCAGGGTAACAGTTCTGAGATTATAGAGGAATTGTTTATCCTTGGTGGCTCTTCGGGTGGCGCCAGACCAAAGATTTTTGCCGCATACAATCCGCTTACCGACGATCTGACACACGGTGTTGACAACGTTCCGGAAGGCTATGAAGATTGGATTATCAAATTCCCATCATCATCTGATAACAGGGAGATTGCTAATATTGAATTTGCTTATCACAAGATGGCCCTTCTGGCAGGCATTGAAATGAGTGAGTGCCATCTTTTTACAGGCAAATCAGGACAAGTTTATTTTGGAACAAAGCGGTTTGACCGTATAGCTTATAAACGTCTGCATACACATACAGCTTCCGGTCTTATGCACGATAACTTCAGGATGAGTACGATGGATTACGGGCATTTGATGGATTGCGCTTTCCGGCTGGAAAAGCATGTGAAAGCCTACGAAAAGGTTTTCCGGTTGGCGGCATTTAATGTGTATTCGCATAATCGCGATGACCACAGCAAAAATTTTTCTTTTCTGATGAACGAAAAAGGAGAATGGCAGTTTGCCCCGGCCTACGACCTAACCTTTTCGTATTCGGGCTATGGGTTTCACAGTACCATGATAGCCGGGGAAAGTAAAAATCCAGGGCGAAAAGAGTTGATGAAACTGGCCACACATTTTGGGTTGAAAAATGCAGGCTCCATTATCGAAGAGGTTCAGGAGGCCATAAGCCACTGGAGGGAAATTGCCAGTGAATACGGTATTACCAGGGAAACAAGGAATACTGTTCAAACAGCAATGGATAAGATCAAAGATTAAGGTATTAAATCCCAGTTTTTGGAAATGCCAATTTGTGGTTTTTATAACGTTTCGATACACTGATGGTTTTGATGACCTGGGCGAAGTTGGTTTTTCAACGTCGACAATAGTTGTGGTGGAGAAAGTCCTTTCCTACTTTCCTGTTCCTGAAACGATCGAAACCGAAACTTTCGATGAGAATCCAGAGTGTTTCCGGAAATACGGTCTACTCTCAAAAGGCAGTATTCGCCAAAAGGTGGAAGTACAGAAATTGTTATTCAGGATAAAATAACCTTCATACACGAGTTTATATTGTTTCTGTCCCAATCGAAAAACACTACAAACACCCGAAAACTGATATCAAAAGATTAATACTCATACAAGATATGTTTTCAAGCTTCATTCAAAGTTTTGAATGAAGAAAAGTAGCTTTACGTAAATTAATGTGGAAAGGCTGTACCAAAAATAAAAAACAATCGTTCTAAATTGATAAACAATTTTATTATCAACAAATTTTTTCTAATTTTGGATAATCTGTAAAATCCGAAATACTTAGATAGTAACTACAATTGGTGATTTTAATGTGCAGGTTAAACAGTTAGAACAACACTTAGATTTACAGCATGCAAAACAAAAAGAATCCACTGATATTTGTCGTAGAAGACAATCAGATGTATAGTAAATTGGTAGTTAGCTACTTAAAAACTAATAAATTTAGCAATGTGGAATCCTTTCTTACCGGAGAGGACGCATTAAAAAATCTGGATAAAAATCCGGATATCGTCATTCAGGATTACCTTCTCGACGGGATGACAGGAATTGAAGTGCTCATCAAGGCTAAAAAAACGAATCCAAACGTTGAATTTATTTTTCTTTCCGGACAGGACAGTATCGATATTGCCATCAACAGTATGAAATATGGTGCATACGACTACATTGTAAAAGACCAGATGGCTTTGCAGAAAATGGTCAATAAAATACACAAGATAAACTCGGTATCCGAACTTGTAAAATCAAACAAACGTTACAAAGTTGGTGTCGTATTATTTTTTATTGGACTTATTATACTGGTGCTCGTTACCCTTTTTCTTGCAATAAAACATCCTCAAATATTTGGATATTAAAATCTGACAAACCTTACAAAAGCCAGAGAGGAACCCAATTTCGAATCTGGGCAAACAAATCCTGAAGGATTATCTGATTAAAGGCATTGTAGAACTTTAGATTGGTTGAACTGTTATAGATCTCATCGAACTTTCTTCCGGATAACTTATCCAAAAGCAGGCCTGGTTTAAACTTGTTAATCAATCTCAATTTCATTGATGAAAATTCTACTCACCGGAACCACCGGATACATTGGTCAGCGATTAATCCCGACACTACTCGAAGACGGACATGAAATAATCTGCTGTGTCAGGGATAAAAACCGTTTTGATTCCCGGAAATACCAGTCTGATCGAATAAAAGTGATTGAAGTAAATTTTCTGGACGAAAAATCGCTGGGAAAAATTCCTGAAGATATTGATGCCGCGTATTACCTGATTCACTCCATGTCGGCAGCCAATGAAGATTTCGAAAAACTTGAAAAGATTTCGGCTACGAATTTTATGGAACGCGTTCAGCAAACCAGCGCCCGGCAGGTTATCTATCTGAGTGGAATTGTCAACGAAGAAAAATTATCGAAGCACCTGAATTCGCGAAAGCTGGTTGAAGAGATTCTTTCAACAGGCAGCTACCACTTGACTACACTTCGGGCCGGAATAATTTTAGGCTCCGGAAGTGCCTCGTTCGAGATTATCCGCGATCTGGTTGAGAAATTACCTTTCATGATTGCCCCAAAATGGCTAAATACCAGATCGCAACCCATAGCTATCCGGAATGTGATTGAGTACCTTAAAGGGGTATTGATATTTGAATATTCATTTGATCAAAGTTTCGATATTGGAGGCTCTGAAATCCTGACTTACAAAGATATCCTGTTACGTTTCGCCAAAGTCAGAAAGCTGAAACGTAGAATCATTACTGTTCCGGTAATGACTCCAAAATTATCGTCGTATTGGTTGTATTTTGTAACCTCAACTTCGTTTACGCTAGCTTCGAACCTGGCAAAAAGTATGTGTGTTGAGGTCGTTTGCCGCGAAAATGAACTGAAAGATCGGCTAGGAATAAACCTGTTATCATTCGAAGATGCTATTGAGCTGGCCTTCGGAAAAATTCAGAACGAAGCTGTGGTTTCAAGCTGGAAAGATGCCCTTTCGAGTCACATTTTAGATCGGGGAATTTCGCAATTACTCGAAGTTCCGACCTTTGGCTGTTTTGTCGACAAGCGCAGCAGAGAAGTGAAAAATTTGAATCATTCGTTGACTAAAATCTGGTCGATTGGCGGAGAAACAGGCTGGTATTATGCCAACTGGTTGTGGGTCACGAGAGGTTTTGTCGACAAACTTTTCGGCGGTGTAGGTTTACGCCGGGGACGAAAAAATAACAGCCTGATTTTTGCCGGCGACTCGCTCGATTTTTGGCGCGTTATTTATGCCAACACGGAAGAAAAAAGGCTGTTACTTTATGCTGAAATGAAGCTGCCCGGAGAAGCCTGGCTCGAATTCAAAATCGAGAACAATACCCTGATTCAAACTGCAACCTTTCGTCCGCTCGGATTGTGGGGTCGTTTGTACTGGTATTCAGTGTTGCCCTTCCATGGCTCTATTTTTAACGGAATGCTAAAAGAGCTTTCATCCTGATTCTACTGAATAAACTTCGGTGTTACTGAAATCATCACATAAGCCCAATTGTTGAACGCGCCTTTTGAACCGCCTTTCAGGATTTCCAGACTCTCGGTTGCAAACATTTGTGAATAACCAAATGAAATTTTTGTTGCCGGATTAAGTGTTTGAGTCAATGTCAAATCCAGTTCGGTTCCCAAATAATTATCGGCCGTTGCCGAAATCTTTGCTGCACTCGAAAAGAAATGAACATCAGCATTGAATGCTGTTTTGTTTTTACTGGTTGCAAACTTCACATAGCCGTCGGATAATCCCACGTTATTCAGGTGGTTGCCCACGTAAAAATAATCCATGAATCCGTTGAATTTGTGATTGGTTCCGTAAAGTGGGGTGAACGAATTATTTTTTTCGGTCTGGTTGTAATCCGATCCGGATAGAATTTCGTACCCAACCTGAAATTGGCTCTTTTCTGAAACCTGATATGTAGCTTCGGCCATTAAATTATAGGCATTCAGCGATTTGTTTGCACCATCCTCGCCTATCTGAAAATAAAGGTTTCCGGCGAATGCTACTTTATCAACCGGAACTTCCACGTGCGTTCCGAAAGTCTGGCTGTATTTCGATTTCTGTTCGGTTCCAACCATCATGGGTTTTCCATTATTCAGAAGCAATAAGCTAAAATTGAAGTTGGCCGTTTTTCGGTTGATCCACAAAAACTGCAAATCTTTGTAGGCATCCGGTCCATCGTATAGATTGTCTTTCCGGTTCGTGTTTTCGAGGTGGGCAATCCCGAAGTGAGCATTCACTTTTCCGGTATATTTAAATAAGGCTAAGTCGTGTGAGCGACCCTGTTGGTTCCATCCACCCTGTCCAAATATTCTGTTGTCATCGTATGCCAATTCCTGACGGCCAACTTTCAGAGTCAGGCTTTTAGACAGATTCATTTCGGCCCAGGCCTGATGAACTGACGTTGCAAAATCTTCATTACTGACTTGCTGAGCCTGATTTCCCCAAATACGGACATCCTGCAAAACCAGACCCACTTTTAGCAAATCCATTTTGTAATCGAAGTTCAGACGGGTGCGTTGCGAGGTAAAAAGCGATGGATCCTGATCTTCAGCCGCCAACGTTCCATAACCATGACTGTATTCAGTTCTTGGTCTGAATTCGCCGGAAAGACTGAATTGCCCTTTTACCTGACTGCCCAGAAAAAGGCAGAGAACTCCTATTAATATTGACTTTTTCATATTGAATTATTGCGGTTTTTCCTTTTTACTTGTTCCTTATTTCTTTTGGTATTTACATTTCCACCTTTTTGCCATAACCGGCTTCACGTTTCTGAGCAGCTTCAATCCATTTGGGTAACAGGTTTTGCTTGAAAGTCTTCTTTTCTTCGCGCAGCTTTTTCATATCCAGCCCAATAAATTCCTGTGCTTTTTCTTTGGTGGCAATATCCGGATATGGTACTTCCAGAATAAATCCTTTGGTGGCCAACAAGCGGGTAAGTTTTACGCGGGTTTCTCCAGCAATGGCAATTCCGGTAGAAATAATCCGACCTATTTCAACAGGTGCGTGGAATGAAGCTCCGTGACTGGCAGCAGCAAAATCCCAGCGCCATTGTGCATGACGAATTCCCATCAGGATGTCTTTCATCTCAGCTTCGGTTGCGCCTAACTCCCAGGCTTTTTTGGCTTCAACATGAGCAAAAACCAGCAATTCTTCCAGCTTGTCGCGGTTCTCAATAATTTTATCCTGACGGTCGTACACATTCTGTATCAGCTTGGCCGTTTCTTCGCGGTGACAAACCTGGCACGAATTAGCCACATTATTCAGTGGCGACTGAATGTGGTGATCGGTGAATTTCTGTCCGCCTTCGCTCTTGTATGGCATGTGGCAATCGGCGCACGAAACGCCGCGCTCGGCATGAATTCCCATCGAATGAGTTTCGTATTCCGGATGTTGGGCTTTCAGCATGGGCGCTTTGCTTAAGCCATGTGTCCAGTCGGAGAACTCAATCTCGTCGTAGTATTTTTCAATATTTTCGGCGCTCATTCCTTTATCCCAAGGGAAAGTCAGATAATTGGCACCTTCCACTTTGTGTTTGTCGAAGTAATATTCCACATGGCATTGGGCACAAACCAGCGTCCGCATTTCCTGATGGGTCGCTTTGGTAATGTCTTTTCCCTGACGTTCAAAAGCTTCAATCAATCCCGGACGCGAAATGTGCAGATTCATAGTTTTCGAGTCATGACAATCGGCACAACCAATCGGATTCACAATTTCGGATCCTGAGCCCGACCATTTGCCTTTGTAAAATTCGGTCACTCCCTTTTCCTGCATCAGGCGCGGAACATCCGGACTTTTGCAGGTCCAGCAAGTTGACGGTTGCGGCCCATCTGCATCATTGGTTGGTCCGCCGGTACGTAGTGTATTTCTAATGTCTTCGATGGCGTAAAAATGCCCGCGTCCCTGGCTATAATCTCTCGAAAAACCATAACCGGCCCAAAGAACCACCAAACGAGGATCAACTTCTAACATGTCAATCATCCGGCTTCCGTTGTATTTACTGGCAAATGCAGTGTCAGATGTCTGGTAATACGACTGAAATTCGCGCGGGTAATTTTCGCCCCAAACAGCATTTCGGGGTTCAAATTGCGAAATTTCAGTTTTGGGAACATTTACGAAAACTGCTTCGGCACGGCGTTCGATAACTGAAGAAGCCAGCAAGCCAACTAAAAAAACGACAACGATAGTGACAAAAAAGATGAGCCAGGCCATCCATGGGCGCTTTTCAATAATTTGTGTAATGGGTTTCATAGGAAATGTATTTATTTTTTGTTTTTATTTATTCTGACATCGCTTCTTTTAGCCAGTCCGGAACAGGACTTTCCGGAAGTGGAACCCGAGCAAACGGCGTACTGCTAAGGCTGTTTACACGTCCATGTGGAACTTCACGATGGCATTCCCAGCAAACACGGTCGGTCCGTTGGGCGTGCAAATCTTTTACTGAAGCACTAAGTTTCGAATCAACCAATAATTTGGAATGACAGCGGACACAATTCTGATGAACCACATCCCTTCCTGCCTCATGAATAAAGATCACCTGAGGTTCCAGCCTTAGGGCAAACATGGATGCGTGGCGCATTCCGTCTTTGGCTTTAAAAAAGTATTTGTTGAAAACATTGTTGTGCGGAACATGGCAGTCGTTACAATTGGTGTATTCGCGGTGCGAACTATGCCCCCAGGTTGCGTATTGCGGTGCCATAATGTGACAATTCACACAGGTTTCAGGCTCATCCGATAAATACGAATAGGCTTTGCTCACATAAAACAGGAAGAAAAATAGTCCGATAAAGACACCGGCTACCAGAAGTACCGGAAATCTCCATGCTTTTGGCGGAAGTAAGTGAATGATGAATTTCATAGCTATAAATTATGGCAGGAATTAGCTTTTTATCTGATTTCCAATCTGCAACATAAAAATACAGCTATTAAATGGAATAAAATGTACCTAATGTTACAATTGTTGAAAAAACCTTCACTCTTCGAATCGGTTTCCAAAAATGTTTTCTGAAAGTAAAAATATTCTTATAATAACTATTTTCCTATAACATTTATGCAAATTTATTGAATGGATCTTTGTATATTTATACTTTAGTGTTTAAAACATATATTTCCACCTCACTTATTCAAACCTTGCCAGGAAAATGAATTACCATGAATTTGAAATTAATCCAATTGCAATAGACTGTAATTCAGTTAATTCGCAATCCATCGACCATCTGGAAAAACGCAGAGAAAAAATTTTGTTGAACCATGCTATTGAAAAAGCTATTCCAGTAGGAATCGCTGTATTCAACGAAGTAGGAAAACAAGTATATGTTAATCCTTCATTTTGTAACCTGACAGGATTTGAAGCGAGTGAAATGCTTGAAGATTTTGCACCTTTCAAGTTCTGTCCGGCAACTGAATCTGAGCGGATCAGACGGGCAATACAGGATGGATTAAATACTGATATTGCAAACGAAAAAGCAGAATTTGTTTTTTGCCATAAATCAGGGATTCAGATTCCTGTCAAATGTCTGATAACGACTTTTAAGGACGAAAATCAGGAAAAATTCTGGATGTTAAATGTAATAGGCATACGAAAACGGGATAAAGCAGAACGTGTTCATCAAGAGTTTTTAGAAAAGCTTCCATTGCTCATTAAGAATTCGAATGACATTATTTTGTTGGTTAATAAAAACAAAGAGCAATATTTCATCAGCGATGTTGCTGAAAGAATTACAGGCTATACTCCTGACGAATTAAAAGGCCCGATTGGTAATGTCATTCATCCGGATGATCTCGGGTTTGTAATGAAATCGTGGGAAAAATCAATCTCAGAAAAATCTGACACTTTACGCATCCAGTACAGGCACATACACAAGCAAAAAGGCTATATCTGGCTTGAGGCAGTTGCACAAAACTATTTCGATCATCCTGCTTTACACTCTGTTGTGGTGAATGTAAGAGATATTTCTGAAAACAAGGAATTTGAATTGAAACTTCAGGAGAGTGAGAAAAAATTCAAGGAAATAATCAATCAGATTAATGATGGCATTGTTGTGTATGACGAAAATGGGAAAATAGTTATTTGGAACCAAGGCGCTGAAAAAATTCTTGGAATTAAGACTTCAGAAGCAATCTCCAATCCAATTAATGATATCCAAAATCAACTGAGCGCGTTTCTTCCGTACGATTCAATCCAAACTGAATCTGCACCTGAAGTCATTAATATTTTCAGGAAACCTAAAACATTTAACCGAATCACTGACCACGAAATAATTTTACAAAATCCGATTCAGAAAAAGAATATTCAAAGTAGGATATTTCCGATTAAATTCGACAATACAAACCTTGTCTGTACGGTATTTAGAGATACCACCGAAATAAAGCAATACGAGCAGGCATTACTTCAGTTAAATGCAGATAAAGATCGTTTTTTATACATACTGGCTCATGATTTAAGAAGTCCGTTTAATTCTATACTCGGATTCCTGGATTTACTGACTGCAAACATCCACGAATATGATATTCAGAAAATAGAGAAACAAATCGGCTTTATTACAGATTCATCTGAACGTGTTTTCAATTTACTGGAAGCGACTTTGCTTTGGGCCAGGGCTCAGTCCGGAAAAATTCCATACCAACCAAGGGTACTGAATTTAATGGCTGAATGTATCGATGTAATTGAAAATATCAACCCGTCAGCAATTAATAAAGCCATTAACATACACCAACTTGTGGATGAAAAAATCAGGATATATGCTGATCCGGATATGCTGAAAACTGTTTTGCGTAACCTGATTTCGAATGCAATAAAGTTTACTAACAAAGGTGGAAGTATTAATGTATTTGCTGAAGAAGATGATTCGGGCATAACTGTAGTGGTTTCAGATGATGGAGTTGGAATTAATCCGAAGAAAGCAAACAAGTTATTCGATATGACGCAGTTTTATTCAACCCAAGGAACTGCAAAAGAACCCGGCACTGGTCTTGGACTGCTGATCTGTAAAGAATTCGTTGAAAAACATGGTGGTAAAATATGGGCTGAGAGTATTCAAGGTTCAGGCAGCGATTTCAAATTTTCTTTGCCTGGACAAACCCCAAAAACCTATTCAGAAGAGCCTAATTTACAACTTATTATTAGCCAAACAGAATAAAGCCGGAATCGACTTTACCTACTTCTTCAGCCCCCAGGTTATGCCATCTTTACCATCTTTGATGTCGAAGCCAATGACAGCCAGTTCGTTGCGGATTTTATCAGAAGTAGCCCAGTCTTTGTTGGCTTTGGCTTCGGCACGAAGTTTCATCAGTAAATCAACCACTTCGCTCAGCACTTCGCTGTTTCCGGATTCGGCGTGGATATCGGCTTTCAACCCGAAAATATCGAACACAAAAGTATTGAAAAGTGATTTTAAAGCTCCGCGATCTGCGGAAGTAATTGTCGATTTTCCGTCGGCAACCGAATTGACGATTTTCACACCTTCAAACAGGCTGGCAATGGCAATCGGGCTATTCATATCGTCGGCCATGGCGGCAAAACAATTGGATGATAATTCAGCAATATTTACTGAAGAAATTGTAGAAACGGGTAGCAATTCAATTTTTGTAACAGCTTTCATCAAACGTTCCAATCCTTTTTCAGAAGCCTGAAGTGCTTCGTTCGAGAAATCGAGTGTACTGCGGTAATGCGCCTGAAGCATAAAAAAGCGAATGGTCATTGGTGAATAAGCCTGCTCAAGCAGCGGATGATCGCCGCTGAAAAATTCATCCAGCGAAATGGCATTTCCGAGCGATTTGCCCATTTTCTGGCCATTCAGAGTAATCATATTGTTGTGCATCCAGTAGCGGACTGCAGGTTTCCCATGGGCTGCCAGCGATTGCGCCATTTCGGCTTCGTGGTGCGGAAAGGTCAGATCCATTCCGCCGCCATGAATATCAAAAGTATCACCCAAATATTTGCAGCTCATGGCCGTACATTCCATGTGCCAACCGGGAAAACCATCACTCCAGGGCGAAGGCCAGCGCATGATGTGTTCGGGCTGAGCCTTTTTCCAGATGGCAAAATCCAGTCCGGAGTGTTTTTCATTCTGACCATCCAAGGTACGGGTATTGCTGATCAGGTCTTCAATTTTCCGGCCTGAAAGTTTTCCGTATTCATTTTCAGATGCAAATTTTTCCACATCAAAATAAACCGAACCATTGCTTTCGTAGGCATATCCGGATCTCAATATTTTTTTTACTTCCTCAATCTGCTCAATAATATGGCCCGAAGCGCGGGGTTCAATGCTTGGCGGTTCGAGGTTGAGCATTGCCATCGCCTCATGGTACATGTTGGTATATTTCTGAACCACTTCCATTGGCTCCAACTCATCGAGTTTGGCTTGTTTTGCAATTTTATCCTCACCTTCGTCGGCATCGGCCACCAAATGGCCAACATCGGTAATGTTGCGCACATAGCGCACCTTGTAGCCAATTTGCTTCAGGAAACGAAATACCAAATCGAAGGCAATGGCCGAACGGGCATGTCCCAGATGAGGAGGACCATAAACCGTTGGACCACAAACGTACAAACCTACTTTGCCGGGAACCAGCGGTTCAAAAACTTCTTTCTTGCGGGTAAGTGTGTTGTATATTTGTATTTCCTGAATCATGGTTGTCGATTTTTGATGCTGCAAATGTAAAAATTATTGATGAAAGGCTTCATAAACAAAATCAATATTCCAAAATGGAATAACAAATCATATTCTATAATATTGCAATAAGGAATAATCAGATGTTATGAATAAGAATGATTACAGTAAAAAAAGACGTTACCTTTCTGCAAGACTAATCGAAGCGCGCGAAAATGCAGGATTATCTCAGAAACAAGTCGCTGATAGCAAAATCGTCTCACAAAGCGAACTCTCAAAAATTGAAAACGGGGCAAGACGTGTCGATTTCCTAATTTTACTGGAATTAGCCAAGCTTTATAATCAACCCATTACATTCTTTATTCTTGAAAACGAAGTCACGAAATAAAGAATAATGGATAAATCATTTAAAATTCCACCAAAATCACCAACCCATCTGACGGGTGCCGAGAAATTACCTGAAATTTTAATTGCTTTGATTGGTCAAGAATTTATATTAACCGGCAAAACAAGAACCGATGGTTCTAACATTCGGAAGCTAATTGCCAGAGAGCTTTTTATGAATGGATTACCAGAAGGAGCATTAGAAAATGAGTTTGAAATTGTTCCTCCAAGAAAAAAAGGTGTTCCAAAAATGCTACGTGAACTGATCGATACCTATGTGGTTACAAGTGGAACATCATACAATCTGCAAGTTTGGAACAGAATGCCAAATTGTAAGACGGTATTAGTCAAATATGATTCAGGAGCATCGTTGAAATGCGATGAGGTGCGATATGTATTTGTAAAAATTGATAGAGAAAACAGCAAAATTGCTTCAATTGCCATATTGACTGCTGATTACATTGAAACTCATTTTGGAAAATTTGGGAAGCCAACGATTAAACATCAGTTGATGATTTCAAACAAATCCCGAAACCAGATTTATTTGAGTGAAAGTAAAATATTGTCTTTTCAGGACAGCAAAAAATTATCGTACTTTATTACAGAAACATACGATAAACCCAATAATTCCATTGCGACAGAACCGAATTTGCAAAATCTATACTCTATCGGGCTTTTAGTCGAATTGGTTGCAAAAAAGCTGATTGGCAAAATCTTGGAAAGTAATTCGACTAAAAATCGGGGACAAGCTTTAGAACGAATGACTTTGGAGTTGTTAGGCTATGAAATGGCTGTCAATAAGAATCTTATAGGTGGGTTTCCTGATATTCCAAATCAGTTATTAGAAGTAAAAGTACAAGATGCCCAAACTGTTGATTTAGGTAAGTTTAGTCCTGAAAGAGAAGAAGTTGTATTTGAAGAGAATCATCTAACAACATTTGATGTGCGATATCTGATAGCACTGACAGATCCTAAAACTGGCATTATTGAAGGTATTATTCTTGCTCCGGGGGAGAAATTAGGTGAAATATTTACTTATGTGAGTGATGTTAATTATAAGTGCCAGCGATCTATACCAATGAGTTTTTTCGATTTTTACAATGGGCAATGTGTTTTCAATCCTTAAAATCCGAATGCTTTCTCTACGTAAATATTAAGTTCTGCTTCTAATTCTGAAACATTTTTGTTCTGAGCGGATAATTCATTGAGTTGTTTTACTATTTCAATTATTTGCTTCGAACATTCCGATTTCGGATTAGGAATTGGGTATTTTTCAATGTATTGACTGAAATAGCGTCTTCTACCAGAATACAGTTTGTTGTTAAAACATAAATCGTGGTAACGTGACATCAAATCAGAATTGGCAATTCCCTGAATCAGGAATAATAGTTCCTTTTCCTGATCAGATTGAGCCACAATCCAATAACAGTTACCATTAACAATCGAGCCATTTTCATCATAATAAAAACGGGCATCAACGCTAATATCCGGAAAAACCAATTTTGGCAAGATCCAAAAAGCTGGATTCTGAGGAACCCACATTTCATACCAATTACGTCCGGCATCCATTAAATATTTTCGTCCTGACAATTGTTCTTTATGGGTTTCAAAATATGCTTTCGCATTGGGATAATCGTTTAAATCTATAACTAATCGTTTCCCATTTTCAGAGTAATGCGGATACAAAATTTTTAAATCATTTTCCGCTGAAAAACACCATCGTTGAATATTTTCTTGTGAGATTAACTTTTTAAACAAAACATCTTCTGGCCTGTATGTTTCTTTGTCCCAACTTTCTTTTATAAAGACTTTATCTGCACACGATTTTACACCAATCCGCACATTTAATCGGTCACCAATTAGAAATGAAGTATTTGATTTAATTTTTTCAATCCAATCATTTTCATTGTTATTGGTCATTTGCCAGATGTCAGCTTTATTCGACGTGTGTTTTAACAATCCAATATTTAAATTGTATTTCTTTTCATTAACTAAATAATTACCAGATTCTTGTGAATTTAAAACATCAAAAAGGGAATTAGATTGAATTGACTGCTTTCCTAATCCATTAAGTTCTTCATAAATTTTTGCAAATCGGCAGGGTTCTGAAAGCTGTCTTTTACTCGTTTTTTTTCGTCCAATAAAAATAGCTGGCAATACAGCCGCATCGAAAATCTTTGTATCACCTAAATCAATTACCTCCAATAAATCGTAGTTTTCTAAAAGAAACTTACGAATAGTCTCTCCACTTTTTGTAAATAAATACCTGTTTGAGGTAATTACACCCAGTAATCCACCTTTCTTTAGCACATTGGTCATTGCAATTAGGAAAGGATAATACAAATCAACCCGCCCCTTCAAATTAAAGCGTTTTGCTATTTGCTGAGCCTTTTCTGATCCAAGTATTTGAGTACGAACATATGGAGGATTTGCAATAACAATGTCAGCGTATTCTGATTCAATTTTGGTACTAAATAAATCCAATGGTTCCTCGCATGCTCCAGTGGTTTCGAGAAAGTCCTGATTTTGTATATCTACGGAATAACTTCTAAACTCTTTAAGATTAGATTTGGCAGAAACAATATAATCAATATTAGTATCGAAACCTTTAATATCAATATTTATAGCTGTATCCTGTGACTGGAATTTTTTTGCAATAGAAGTCAATAATTCACCTTCACCACATGCTGGGTCAAGAATGGTATATGAAGATTTAAATCTATCATTAAGCTCATCGAATATCTTACTCGCCAGAAAATCTGCTAATTCTGTTGGAGTAAAGGTGGAGCCTGAATTTTTTATCGTAACTTCTTTCATCAGATACTAATTTGTTTTTTAATGGCCAGATGGAATTCACATGAAGTTTATTATCATATAGATTAGCTATTTTTCAATCATGCTCATTTCATCGTAACTATTTTTGCAAAGATATAAAAAATAATTATTCCAAAAAGGAATATTTATTATCGATCTAAATTTCACGAATTACTGTTATAACTGTTTCTGGTCAAATCACAATTCATATTCCTAAATCAAATTTAGCGGAAACCTTCAGGTAAAATTCTGATTCGTTTGATAGTCCGGCTTTTTGAAATTACTTTTGTACTCCATTGCAAAAAACTATTCTGAACCATCAGATGCGTTATACGTTTGACATGCTAAAAGAAGTGGAGCACATAAAGATGACTATAAAAAAAAATATACAAAAAGAACTCGAATCACGGGTACTAGTTCTCGATGGAGCCATGGGAACCATGATTCAGAAATACCGCCTGTCGGAAGAAGATTTCCGTGGTGCAATTTTTACTGATTTTCAATACGATCTGAGAGGAAACAATGACTTGCTTTCGATCACCAAGCCTGAAATTATCAGCGAGATTCATGCCGAATTTCTGGAAGCTGGCGCCGATATCATTGAAACCAATACTTTCAACTCAACCAGTATTTCACAGGCAGATTACCATTTGGAAGAATGGGTTTACCAACTCAACCTGCAGGCTGCGCAACTGGCGGTGAAAATTGCGGAAGAGTTTACTGCAAAAAATCCGGAGAAACCTCGCTATGTAGCCGGGGCAATTGGCCCGATGAACAAAACCCTGTCGCTTTCGCCGGACGTGAACGACCCGGGATTCCGCTCAGTTACTTTCGACGAGGTAAAAGCTTCGTACCGCGAACAGTTGAGAGGCTTGCTCGATGGCGGGGTGGATTTGCTGCTGGTTGAAACTATTTTTGATACCCTGAATGCCAAAGCTGCACTTTTTGCCATTGAAGATGAACTGGAAGAACGGGGAATCCGCCTGCCTGTAATGGTTTCAGGAACAATTACCGATGCCAGCGGACGAACACTTTCAGGACAAACGGTAGAAGCTTTTCTGGCATCGGTTTCACACATCGATTTGCTGAGTATTGGCTTAAACTGCTCACTGGGAGCCAAAGATTTGCGACCATATCTGGAAGAACTTTCTAAAAAAGCACCGTTTTTCATCAGCGCTTATCCGAATGCCGGATTGCCCAACCAGTTTGGCGAATACGACGAAACTCCTGCTGAAATGGCGCATCAGGTAGGCGATTTTCTCGATAATAAATTTGTAAACATTATTGGTGGTTGCTGCGGAACTACTCCCGAACACATCAAAGAACTTGCTAAAATTGCAGCGAAATCAGAACCTCATCTCCGGAGGAAAAAAAGTAAACACACCATTCTTAGCGGATTGGAACCGGTTATTCTTACTCCTGAAACCAATTTTATCAATATTGGCGAACGCTGCAACGTGGCCGGATCGCGCAAGTTTGCCCGTCTGATAAAAGAAGAAAAATATGAGGAAGCGCTCGCCATTGCCCGCAATCAAGTTGACGAGGGCGCTCAGATCATCGATGTGAACATGGACGATGCCATGATCGATGCCAAAAAGGAAATGGTTACTTTTCTGAAATTACTGATGGCCGAACCCGATATTGCACGCGTTCCGATCATGATCGATTCCTCGAAATGGGAAGTAATAGAAGCTGGCCTGAAATGCCTGCAAGGCAAGGCAATTGTGAATTCAATCAGCATGAAAGAAGGCGAAGCGGTGTTCCGTAAACAGGCGCAGTTGCTGAAACGATATGGGGCAGCGGTGGTTGTAATGGCTTTCGATGAAGACGGACAGGCCGACTCTTTCGAAAGGAGAATTCAAATTTGTCAGCGTGCCTACAACATTCTGGTCAACGAGATTAACTTTCCTCCGCAGGACATCATTTTCGATTCGAATATCCTGATCATCGGCACCGGAATGGAAGAACACTATAACTATGCGGTTGACTTCATCAATGCAGTGAGCTGGATCAAGAAAAATCTGAAACATGCCAAAACAAGTGGCGGGGTCAGCAATGTTTCTTTTTCATTCCGAGGAAACGACCAGGTGCGCGAAGCAATCCATTCAGTGTTCTTATTTCATGCGATAAAAGCAGGACTCGACATGGGCATCGTGAATCCGGGAATGTTGCAGATTTACGATGAAATTCCAAAAGATTTTCTGGAGAAAGTGGAGAATCTGGTCCTGAATAAAAAACCTGAAGCTACCGAAGAATTGCTCGAATTTGCCCAAACACTGAAAGCGCAGGATGCAAAAGAAGAGCGTATAGATGAATGGCGCGAACTTCCGGTAGAAAAGCGGCTGGAACATGCACTGATAAAAGGACTGCCTGATTATATAGAAATTGATCTGGCAGAAGCTTTACCTCATTATTCACCTGTGTTAAATATCATCGAAGGTCCGCTGATGGATGGAATGAACATCGTTGGCGACCTGTTTGGCGCCGGAAAAATGTTTCTTCCTCAGGTGATCAAATCGGCACGTGTGATGAAAAAGGCCGTGGCTTATTTGCTTCCTTACATTGAAGCCGACAAAGACAAATTCGACACTACCGACAACCGGAAAGTGGTGCTGATGGCCACAGTCAAAGGTGATGTACATGACATCGGGAAAAATATTGTTGGGGTGGTTCTGGGCTGCAACAACTATCGGGTAATAGATATGGGCGTGATGGTGCCAACCAATAAAATTCTGGATACTGCCATTCAGGAAAATGTTGATATCATTGGACTGAGCGGACTGATTACCCCTTCGCTCGAAATTATGACGGAAGTGGCTGCTGAAATGGAACGCCGAAACATGAACTTGCCGCTTTTGGTAGGAGGTGCAACCACTTCCAAAATTCATACGGCAGTAAAAATTGCACCGCAGTATAAAAATACTGTCATTCATGTGAAAGATGCATCGCGCGCGGTGAGCGTTGTTTCAAACCTGATTTCAGGAAATGAACAGTTTTTGGCCGATATACGCGATGAATATCAGACCATTCGGAATTTTCACAGTCAGAAAAAGGCCAAAAAGTACCTGCCGATTGCCGCTGCCCGTGCCAACAAATTTAAACTAGACTGGAACAATACACCCATTTACAAACCTAATTTTATCGGTGTCAAACAGTTGATTGATTTTCCGATTCAGGAGCTGCGAAAATACATCGACTGGACATTCTTCTTTTTTGTTTGGGAACTGAAAGGCAAATTTCCGGATATCCTGAACGATGAACTTCAGGGCGAGGAAGCCCGGAAATTGTATGCCGATGCCAACAGGATGCTCGATCAGATTACTGAAAAGAAAATGGTTCAGGCAAATGGCGTTTTCAGTATCTGGCCGTCAAATGCCGATGGTGATGACATTGTTATTTTTGATGATGAAACCCGAACCAAAGAGATTGGCCGTTTTTACCATCTCCGGCAGCAGGAGGAAAAAAAAGGCGGGTCGCCCAACTATTGTCTGTCCGACTTTGTAGCTCCGATTGAAAGTGGCAAAGCCGACTACTTTGGCGGTTTCGCTGTGACTGCCGGTATTGGCATCGAAAAATGGTTGAAGCATTTCCACGACGACCACGACGATTACAATGCTATTCTGCTCGAAGCCCTGGCCGATCGTTTGGCCGAAGCATTTGCCGAAGTATTGCACGAAAAAGTCCGCAAAGAATACTGGGGTTACGCATCTGACGAAAACCTAACACTGGAGGAAATGCTTCATGTTGATTACCAGGGAATACGCCCAGCATTGGGTTATCCGGCCTGCCCTGAACACCACGAAAAGGGCAACCTTTTCAATATGCTGAATGCTACTGATTTGGGAATGGAACTTACCGAGCATTTTATGATGTACCCAACTTCTTCCGTCAGCGGCGAATTCTTTGTACATCCCGAATCAAAATATTTCAGTCTGGAAAAGGTTGGAAAAGACCAGGTTGAAGATTATGCCCGCCGCAAAGGAGTTTCAGTAGAGGTAATCGAGCAGTTTATGCCTTCGAATCTGAATTATAAAGGGATTTAAAATGGTACATGCCAGTTGGCTAAAGATGACGGTAAAGGATATTGCATTGAATAAATGAATCTGCTAATCATAGAGATAATATCCTTTGCTGTTCAGTGAAGTGCACGGACATTATTCAAGCTTCCGATGTCCTCCGAGCTCAATGCCCGATCAAACACCGCTAATCCGCCAATTTGACCACGTAAATAATTGCCCATTCCACGAGCTAGCAACACGGCGCCCACGGTAAAATCAGAGCCGTTGTTTCCCATTCCATCAGGATAAAAGTATGGGTTTTTCGAATGTGTGATTCCTACAGGATAACCTGAGAAACCTTTGGTGTTTTTTATCAGTTCTGGCTCGCGGACTTCGAATTCACCATTCAGGTAAGAGCGGATGAATTCTCCATCGTAGGTAAAAGCCACGAATTGCCACTGACCTTTTTCAACTGTTTGCTTGCTGGCCGAATAATCGATGGAATATGGAAATGGCGGAGTCGGTTTTCCAGTCGCAGAAATATGTCCGCAAACCTGATCTCCTCCATTATAGTATGGCAAACTCACGAATAGCCCGTATTGTCGTTTGCCACCCGAAGCGTATTCGTTCCACATGCCGCCCACAAATCCGGTTTTGCCTTCCCATTTCACCCAGGCCATCACCGTTACACCCTGATTTTTACCATAAATGTTCAGCTTCCCGGTTTTGCTGTTCGGCAAACTCAAAAATGCGCTGTCGCTAAATAATGCAGAGTAACCCGAAAGTGGCCCTTCTGAAAGCCGCGGTACCTGACCTTTTTGTTCTTTCAGCGGAAATCTGCCCATTCCAACAGCTTTTCGTGACTGACCAGCTTTTTCGTGGAAATCCCAAAAGGCGACCAATCCTGAAGTAGATTTGATTTTCGAAACAAATTCAGGATTGCCCTTTTTCACAGGATATTTTCCAAAAGAATCACCAGCAGAAACCAATACAAAAAGCAAAAGCAGAAATGTATATTTCATAATTTAAGTAGTTAATTCACCAGGAGGTGAATTACTTCAATTACACAAGTTAAATGTAATTCATAATTTTTCCTGAAATCTGAAGCAATGAAATTTCGGCCAACTTGGTTTGAAACTTAACTGAAATAAGTCTTTCTTCGGCATCCAGCAAACTTTTTTGCACCTCACGCAATTCAAGTCCCGACAAAGCTCCCAGACGGTATCGTTCTAGGGCAATTTCAAGGTTTTCGCGGGCCACGTCGAGATTTTGTCCTTCCATTTTTGCCAGGCGCAGGTTGTTTTGGTAGGCATAATAAACAGTGAGCAGTTCGGCTTTTACATCTTGTTCTACTTCCTGAAACCGGTAAACC
>JBBQMW010000024.1:0-31515 GCA_038329265.1 Bacteroidales bacterium
ATGGTTAGCGTTCCTGTTTTATCAAAAATGATGGTGGTTATTTTTCGTGAGTTTTCAAATGCTGTTCTGTTTTTAATGAGCAATCCGCTTTTTGCCGACAGCGATGTGGAGATAGCAACCACCAATGGAACAGCTAAACCAAGGGCGTGAGGACAACTTATAATAATCACGGTTACCATCCGTTCCAATGCAAATTGAAGCGACTCCCCGAAGATTAACCAAAACGCAAATGTGCCGAAGCCGAGCGTCAATGCAACGATAGTGAGAATGAGCGCTGCCCTGTCAGCCAGTAATTGTGTTTTCGATTTTGATTTTTGCGCATCATCCACCAACTTGATTACTTTGGAGAGATAAGAATCGGTCGAAGTATGGGTAACGGTCACCTTTATGGAACCATTGCCATTGATGGAACCTGCAATTACTTTTTGGCCTTTCGTTTTTTTCACCGGAGTTGATTCACCAGTAAGCATGGATTCGTTTAAATAACTTTCTCCTTCCGCGATAATCCCATCTGCTGCAACCTTTTCGCCCGGTTTAATAAGAATGATGTCGTTTTCTTTCAGCGAATCTGTTTTTACATCACTGGTTTTGTCGCTAGCCACAAGGTGTGCCTCGTCGGGCATTAACTGAACAAGCAATTCCAATTCATGCGACGCGCCAGCAATTGATTTCATTTCAAGCCAATGTCCAAGCAGCATGATTGTAATTAATGTTGCCAGTTCCCAGAAAAAATCTTCTCCCTCTAAACCAAACACAGTTGCTGCACTGTAGATGTAGGCAGTTGAAATTGCCACCGCAATAAGTATCATCATCCCGGGGGCACGGTCTTTTACTTCCTTCCAGAATCCTTTCAAAAAAGGAAGACCTCCGTAGAAGAAAACGACCGACGAAAGCGCAAAAGCAAGATATTGCGAACCTGCAAATTGCCAGTTTATGCCCACAAGCATTTGAAGCATTGGAGATAATACCATAATCGGAATGGAAAGCCCAAGACAAATGAAAAATCTCAACCGAAAATCTGCAATCATTTTGTGATGATCGTGTCCCTGCATTCCCATTGGAGCATTCCCGTGCTGCATTTTTGCATGTTCCTCTGCGGTCATGTCCATTTTTGAGTGATCCATCTTCGAATGATCCATCTTCGAAGAATCCTTCATAGAAACTTCTTTGTCAGAGGAATTAGCAACCTTCTTTCTCTCTTTTGGTGGCTTAAATTTTGGAAGTTCGGATTTAGTATTGTTCTGTTTTTTTGTCATTCTGGCCTTTATTGATGTTGATTATGAAGTAAGTGTTTATTGCAATATTCAATTCTGAATGAGATATCCTTAATTAAGCCATAATTTCCGAAATGGTATAATGCGTATTTATAAAAAGGTTGTTATAAACTCTGCCGAACCGGCTGCCGGATTTTTCGGGCGAACCGGAACAGCAAAGTTTTTTATGCAAACTATGCAACTATGCTTTTGCACGCTGCTGAACACTCACGACAAATCGCAACGCAATTTTTGCAACACGCCATGTGTTCATGTTTTTCGCATTCATTGGCACAAGCATCACAAGCTGCTGCACATTTTTCTGCTGCTTTTACAGCCGTATCTCCACCGATTTTACAGGCTTCTGCGCATTTGCGACATTCATCAGCGCAAGCAATACAATGTTTAACGCATTGTTCGTGACCAGCTTCTTTGCATTCGACAGCACAAGCGTCGCACTCTTTTGCACATTTCAGGCAAGCATTGATACAACTTTCTAATTCTTCTTTATTCATGATATAAAAATTTGATTGTTCTTCTTCAGTTCCGCTGTTGTCCGGTTCTTCAGTACCGCTGTTGCCCTGTTAGTTATTATTTTTTTTCAGCCATGTCCATTCCACATTTTGAGCATTTGCCTGCTTTGTGGCTTGTAATTTCGGGGTGCATTGGGCAAGCATACATTGCCGCCATATCGTGTTTTTCGCTTTTCATGTTGGCGGCGCCTTTTGAATCTTTATTCATCATGCCGCACATATCCATTTTCCCATCCATATCCATACACTCACCCTCTTTCATCTTCATTTTTTTTCCGTCTTTCATAATGCACTCTCCATTGGTCATGACTTTAGTTCCATTCTTCATGGTCATGTCCTTATCCATCGACATCATTTTCCCGTCTTTCATTTGCATCATTTTTCCATCTTTCATCATGCAACAATCTTTCATCATCATTCCACAATTGGACATATTCCCATCCATATCCATACACTCACCTTCTTTCATCTTCATTTTTTCACCGTCTTTCATAATGCACTCTCCATTGGTCATAACTTTAGTTCCATTCTTCATGGTCATGTCCTTATCCATCGACATCATATTCCCGTCTTTCATTTGCATCATTTTTCCGTCTTTCATCATACAGCAATCTTTCATCATTGTTGTTGCCGGTTTGGTCTGTGCAAATGAGTTACTTGTTGTAAGAGTTACTGCCATTAAAAGCAGTGACACACAAACGATTGAAAATACTTTCTTGTTTTTCATGATTATTGTTTTTTGAATAAAATTTGCCTTCAGTTCCGCTGTTGACCGGTTCTTCAGTTTCGCTGTCGCCCGATTTTTTGTTTCAAAATATTAATTGATTGATACTAATGTATTGAATGACAGCATCAAATATGATGATGCAATTATCAGGACATGAGAAACCCGTTTAGCAAAAAAGTTAGTACAACTCTTCTGCTAAATGAAATTCAAAAGCAATAAAATCAAATAAGGAAAACGCAAATTTTGGGCAAGCTTACGTCGTTTGCAGCAATGTTGCCGGGTAGATTGACATCTGTGTAAGCCTGAAAAGAAGGTGTTGTTGAATAGAATAATTGAGTAACAGGAATTAAGAATACCTGAGTTATTTGTTGGGATATCTCCTTTATTTGCGGGGAAGAAGGGCTGTTGTAAGTGTCAACCGCGAAGAATGAAACTTCATTCCGGCAACAGTTAGAAGATAACCCATCGTGAATACAGCAAGTTTGATCATCTTCTTCCATACCGCAAGTTGCTTTCTCTCCTGAAAATGATATTTTCACATCTGCAACTTCACCACCACAAAAATGTTTTGCAATGGAAAAATGCATTCCCGAAAGGAGAATAATAGATACAAATAATATGGAGAATATTTTTTTCATTTAAAGAAGTGTCCATTTTCGCAAAGCATGAGTAAATATTCATCCTTTCCGGTTTTATTTCCGAATCCAGCGAATATCTTCTTTTGTTCTTCCATGAGATAACTTTGAATGTTTTAATATAGCTCAAAGTTGTAGATTGCCAACCTTTGGAATGTTATACAATTCCGGAAATATGTTACATGAATCGCACATTTTCAGGTACAAAACGTTTTTTTGTTGTGATATTTAAGAATTTACGAATATTCTATTTCAGATTTTCTTCTTCCTAAAAAACAAAACTCCGGATGTCGTTTATAAACGTCGTCCGGAGTTCTGAATGTTTAAATTATTACTTAATGACCCTCAATATATCCTACTATTTCCGATACAGGCAGCACTCCGGAAGTTTTTTGTAAACTGAATCGGTTGCTTTGTATTTTTCAGTATCATGACCCACTTTGGCTACTGCTTTCTGAATTTCATCTGAACTTGTTTTAGCACCAACAAACTCAACAAGCAGCATTTTGGTTTCAGTACTCCATTCCGCTTTTGTAACTCCCGAAACCGATTTGGCAGCTGTTTCAATCCTATCTTTACACATTTCGCAATTGCCCGAAACTTTCAAATTTGTTTTACTAACGGGGTGACTTTGATTCACCCCGTTAGTAGAAGTCATTGATTTTGATCCACCTCCCATGTCCATATTTGGGTCCATGGCGGGTTGTGCCGTATTTCCTTTATTTCCGGAACCTTCGCCCATGTCCATTCCCGGCATACCACCTGAAGAAACTTTGGCTCCTTCCTGATTCATCATGCTGGGTTTGCCTTCCAATTGTGCAGCGGCATCAACGCTGAATGCTCCTTCTGTGACAATTTCTTCGCCATCAGCCAAACCACTTACAATCACATAACTATTACCAAGCATAGGTCCCAATTCTATTTCCCTGATTTTGAAAATGGGATCGTCGCCGTGCTGTTTCACATAAACAATGGATCGTTTGCCGGTCCACAACACCGCCGTACGCGGAATAACCAGCTTGTCTTTGAATTCGTCAAGATTCGCTTTCACCATTCCGGTGGCAAACATTTCGGGTTTCAGTTTTCCGCCCGGATTACTTATTTCAACCCGAACTTTGGCTACTCGGTTAACCGGGTCAATCATTGGGTCAATAAAATTAATCGTTCCTGACATGGACGAGCCGGGCATCGCCTGAATGGTAAATTCCACTTTGTCACCTTTTTTCAGGAAGGGAAGATCGCTTTCATAAGCATCGAATAGCACCCAAACGTGTGAAAGATCGGAAACTTCGTATAGAACCGATCCCTGACTGACATAGTCGCCATTGTTGACGCGCCTTGCAGTAACAATTCCGCTGGCAGTGGAGGCAATTTCCATATTGGCTTTTACTTCGCCTGAATTTTCGATGGCCGAAATTTGAGTTTCTGTCAATTTCCATTGACGAAGCTTTTCTTTCGATGCTTCATAGATTTCAGGTTGCGACTGCTTGGTTTTTGCTGCCTCAAGCAATTCCTGTTGCGCAGTAACCAGTTCAGGCGAATAAATAAGCACCATTGCCTGACCTTTCCGCACCGATTCACCAGTAAAGTTGATCATCAATTTCTCGATTCGTCCGGAAATAAACGATACCTGATTTTGACGCAAACGCTCGTCAGCCTGAACTTTTCCATACAAGCGAACCTCTTTAACCGGCTTCTGGCGACCTACCACTGTTGTCAGCACACTCGCCAGCCCGGCCGCTTCTTTGGTAAAGTGAATGGCCGCAGGGTCAATATTTGCACCGCCGCTTTGGTTGAGCAAAATCAGATCCATCGCGCAAATCGGGCATTTGCCGGGTTTATCCATCCGGATTTGCGGATGCATCGAGCAGGTCCAGATTTCCGATTTTATTTCTTCTACTGAATGGTTGTGGGTTTCCACCACCTTTTCAGGAGAATGAAATACGATCCAGCCCAGAAAGAGTCCGATAACGATAAGTAGGCCGCTGCGGACGAATTGATTTGAAAATATCTTGTTCATATCTGTTATTTTACTTGGTTTGTGAATGAGCAGTGGTAGAGCTAAGTGTAATGTTCGGCTGATATTGCAATCTATTTTTTGCCGTCTGCTTCAGCTGACGGATTATAGAATTAAATGCGTTACTGGCTTTAGCCACAATAGTTTGGGCTAAAGCCCAGTCTTTCAGTCTCTTTTTTAACCGTTGACTGAAGTCAACGGCAAAGAATAATGGCTCAGTTTTTATCATTTTCTGTATTTCCATCTATTTCATCACTGTATTTGTGAACATGCCATCAGGCGTTTTAACCAGGCAATGGCCGTGTTATTATCCGAAATCGCTTCAATTTTTTTCAACTCGTAATCGAGTGTTTGCTGGCGGATTCGTAAAACATCGGTCAATCCCGAACCTGAAACAGCAAAACTTTTCTGAAGTATATTCAACGATCTGTTGGCCAGTCCGTGCTGATTATCGTAGAGTTTCATCCTTCGTTTGGCATCCTGGTAAAGCTGAATAGCTTCGTAATATTCGGTTTGCAAAGAATTGGCTGAAGCCTGATAGCCTTGCTTATTCGCTGTTTTCATTAGTTCGACTTCCTCCCGCATAGCTTTATACTTTTTCCGGTAAATGGGCAAAGTTACCGTCACCATGGGCATAATCATGTCGCTGCCATTCATTGCTAATGTTGACATTTCGTTTTTGTTGATCAGCGAATAATTCACTCCCAGTCCGACCATCGGGTAGCCCATATTCGTCACCATCGCCTTGCGCGCTTCGAGCGATTGCTGCTCATATTCAAGCATTCCGAGCATCGGACTATTACTGAGCATGCTGTCGGAAACTGCTGACAGCGTATAGCCCAGAGAGTCGGCATCAAGTTTTTCTGGTAATGTTACAATAGATAATGGTTGCCGGTTCAGGTAATTATTAAACCGTGCGGCAATGGTCTGCAACTGATTTTTCAGCAAGGCAATGCTATTTTCCAATTCGCCAGTCTCCAGTTGAATCCGGTAGATATCGGCTAATCCTGAACCTCCGGATGACCCCATCGGACTTGCCGGCATTGCTGCCGAAGCCTGAGGCGCTGAAGTTCCAGTATTGCCTCCCATTGTCGACATTCCGGATGAACCAGATGCGGCTGATGACGAGGTTCCAGACGGTCCCGGACCACCGGAAGATGCACCGCCAACTGCCGAAGCGGCTTTAAATTTCACCAAAGAAAGTCGTTCGAGCGAACGCATAATTTCGAGGTTTTTCTCATTGATCAGGATGGATTGCTGAATCTTCTGCAACTCGTTCCAGCTTCGTTGAACGTCAAAAAATAACTGCAATTTGGCATCGCGAAACGATTCGTATTTGGCTTTGGCCATTAGGCTCATTTCGTCTTTGGCATTTTTCAGCACGCCAAACCATGGAAACATCTGCATCAGGCGAATATCAGCAACTTGGTTTCCGCCAACCAATTCCATCGGACTGAGAAATACTCCCACATTCAGCTCAGGATCGGGCAAACTTCCTACTTGAGGCACCTTCTGAAGTGCTGCCTGATATTCGGTGAATTTCTGCAATACCGTTGGATTGTTTTTAGCGGCCAACTCCAGATAATAAGTCAAAGAATCGGATTGTTGACTCATCGATGTCATGCCAAATCCTAGCAATATTAATATTAAAGCAAATTTTGACATTAAT
Source organism: Bacteroidales bacterium (assembly GCA_038329265.1). GTDB lineage: Bacteria > Bacteroidota > Bacteroidia > Bacteroidales > Prolixibacteraceae > Aquipluma. The sequence continues at coordinate 6,835 of JBBQMW010000024.1, forward strand.
CTTTTGAAGGCAAAATCTATTTCGTCTGAGATTAGATTCCCGATTTTTTCAAATGAACCTCGCGGACGAAAATCTAATCTTTGTGCAAATCCGGGGCGACACTCCTTCGTCGTTTTGCCCAAGGCTACAAATATTTCGCCCCTACAGGGCTGAAAATCTGAAACACTAGATTGCTGGAAAATATGAAGGTCTTCCTGATGAAGCTGTGTCTCAGGCTTTCCCCCTTTTGGGGGAACGGGAAAGGGGCTGTGTGTCAATGGTTTTCTCTGTATTTTCATTTGTCTTATATTTTTTTGAACCACATAGACACATAGTTCACATAGAGAAATTAAAAATAAAAACTATGTGTCCAATGTGCCTATGTGGTTATTTCCTTTTTTCACTGCATTTTCCCTCCACATCGACTGAAACATCGGAACGACAAAGACGGTCATCACCTGAATCACCATTCCGCCAAACATCGGGATGGCCATCGGAATCATGATGTCGGAGCCTTTTCCGGAGGATGATAAAACGGGCAGCAGTGCGATAACGGCAACCGCTGTGGTCATCATGGCTGGCCTCACACGCTTCATTCCGGCAGAAACCACGGCTTCACGAACTTCATGAACAGTAGCCGGATGCCGGTCTTCGAAAACCTGATGGATGTAGGTTCCCATAATTACGCCATCGTTGGTAGCTATTCCGAAGAGTGCAATAAATCCAACCCAGACAGCAACACTGAGGTTTATAGGGTGCATCTGGAACATGTCCCGAAGGTTGATTCCGGCAACTGAAAAATTCAGAAACCAACCCTGACCATACAGCCAAAGCATGATAAACCCTCCGGCAAAAGCGACAAATACACCCGAAAAGTGTATAAACGAAGCTGTTACCGTGCGGAACTGGAAATAGAGCAACAGCAAAATCAGCAGCAAACTAATTGGGATGACGATTGCCAGGCGCTTTGTAGCACGTATCTGATGTTCGTAATTTCCGGCGAACTTAAACGAAACCCCGGCAGGCAGAACCAATATACCGGAGCTCATTTTTTCCTGAAGAACTTTGGTCGCTTCTTCAACCACATCCACTTCTGCTTTACCTTCGTTTTTGTCGAAAATCACATAGCCATTCAGGAACGTGTTTTCGCTGCGAATCATTTGTGCGCCTTTGGTATAATCGATGTCGGCAATTTCGCTCAGCGGAACCTGAACGCCATTCATGGCTGGAATCAGGATTCGCTTGATATCGTCGGGATTGTCGCGCAATTCACGCGCATAACGAACCCGAATCGGGAACCGCTCACGACCTTCAACAGAAGAGGAGAGTGCCATTCCACCCACTGCTACAGACAAAACTTCCTGCACATCACTCACACTCATTCCGTAGCGAGCCATTGCTTCGCGGTTCAGCTTGATTTCAAGGTAAGGAGCACCAACTGCCCGGTCGTAAAACACCGACGAACCTTTGATAGACGGAACTTCTTTGAGTGCCTGTTCGAGCAGCATTCCGCCTTTTTCGATCGCGTCCAGATCGGGTCCATACACTTTCAGTCCCATCGGGGCGCGCATTCCGGTTGACAGCATCACCAACCGCGTTTCAATCGGTTGCAATTTGGGCGCCGAAGTGAGACCGGGAATGTTGGTCACTTTTACGATTTCGTTCCAGATGTCGTTGGGCCGTTTGATCTCAGGCCGCCATTGACGGAAATATTCGCCATTTTTATCAGGAATGAGACTGTCGGCAGGAAGCACCTTAAACCCTTCATTTTCTAAATTGTATTTCGAACCGCTTTTCAGGAGATAACTTCCATCGCGGTCAACTTTAAATGCCATTCGGTGACCATTTTCATCGAGAATGAATTCAGAACGGTAATTGATCGTATTCTCGAACATCTGCACCGGCGCGGGATCGAGCGCTGAATTAACGCGTCCCCATTTGCCCACAGCCACTTCCACTTCAGGAATGGCCGAAAGCCGCTTGTCGAGCGTTTCGATGTATTCAAGGTTTTTCTGAATTCCAGAATGTGGCATACTGGTTGGCATGAGCAGGAAAGAACCTTCGTTGAGCGAAGGCATGAATTCATTGCCGGTTCCGGGAAACAGTTTTTCAGGAGTTTGCCAGAAAGTCGTTTGCCGGATGTTTTTCCAGCCTACTTTTTCTGCGCCCGAAGCAACTACCCCGAAAGTCCTGTCGAAACCTTGCCAGGCCAGCAGCCCGAATAATAGGGTAGTGGCAGGAATGGCAAGGAATTTCCATTTGTTTTCAAGCGCCCATCGCATGATTTCCTCATAAAAATGAACCATCGACATCAATGCCAAAAGGATCACCCCAATAATGCCACCAACGAAAAGATAATTTACGAGCGTACTGTTGTGCGCACCCAGCGGGAGCCACTCGATGGTTAGGTACCAGGCTGCAACCAGCACTGTAATGGCGATATTGATGTAGTTCGGAAATTCTTTACGGTGTTCCGGCCAACGGTCGTCAAACAAATTGTTGATGCCTATTGCCACCAAAGCCAGTGCGGGCCAGATATGCCAGAAAATCACAAATGCGAACCCTGCCAATATCAGGCTGCCATTCCATATTTTGCGAATTTTTTTGGCATCAAAACGAATATTGAAAAGGAGATATGTCAAGGTTGGCAGCACTACAATTCCAAGAACGAACGCAGCAATCAGCGCGAAAGTTTTGGTGAAGGCCAGCGGATGAAAAAGCTTCCCTTCGGCAGCCTGCATGGCAAAAACGGGCAGAAAACTGACGATGGTGGTGGCAATTGAAGTTACCACTGCGGCCCGCACTTCGGTGGTTGCCTGATAGATCACCGACATCAGTTTCTTTCCCCGGATGCCTTTGTTTTCGGGCATTTCGAGGTGGCGAAGAATGTTCTCCACATCCACAATCCCAATATCGACCATGACGCCGATTGCGATTGCAATTCCTGAAAGGGCAACCACATTGGCTTCGATTCCGAAAAGCCGCATCAGGATGAATGTCATTAACACGCCGATGGGGAGCAATCCTGCGACAATGAGCGATGCCCGCATGTTCATCACCAGTATAATAATCACGATGATGCTGATTAGTATCTCATGCGAAAGCGCCGATTCGAGCGTGCCAATGGTTTCTTTGATCAATCCGGTGCGGTCGTAAAAAGGTACAATAGTAACTTTGGAAACGGTTCCGTCGGGCAATGTTTTTTGCGGCATCCCAGCTTCCAGTTCCTTTATTTTGTCCTTGACGTTATTAATAACATCCATCGGGTTTGAACCGTAACGGGCAACAACTACGGCGCCAACCGCCTCTGATCCTGCCTTGTCCAGTCCACCGCGACGGGTAGCCGGGCCAAACGAAACATTGGCCACATCTTTAATGCGCACGGGTACATTATTCCGGACAGCAACCACAGAGATTTCGAGGTCATCGAGGTTTTTCACATATCCCAAACCGCGGATGATGTATTCCACATTGTTCAGCTCAATGGTTTCGGCACCAATATCGAGGTTGCTTTTGCGCACGGCGTTCATTACGTCCATGGTCGTCACACCAAAAGCTTTCAGTGCTTCCGGATTCAGATCAATCTGGTATTCCTTGATGAAACCGCCCACCGAGGCCACTTCTGAAACACCTTCGGCAGTGGTCAGTCCGTATTTCACGTAGAAATCCTGTATGGTGCGCAACTCCTGGGGATCCCAGCCCCCGTTGGGTTCTCCGGTTTTGGGATCGCGGCCTTCAAGTGTGTACCAGTAAATTTGTCCAAGTGCGGTGGCGTCGGGTCCTAAAGTGGGCTGCACTCCGGAAGGCAAAGTGCCCGAAGGCAGCGAATTCAGTTTTTCGAGAATGCGCGAACGACTCCAGTAAAACTCTACATTATCTTTAAAAATGATGTAGATGAACGACATTCCGAACATGGAAGTACTGCGAATGGTTTGCACGCCGGGAATACCCAGCAGAGCCGTGGTTAACGGATAGCTTACTTGATCCTGAATGTCTTTGGGCGAACGACCCATCCATTCGGAGGCCACAATCTGCTGATTTTCGCCAATGTCGGGTATTGCATCCACGGCGATCGGATCGCGTGGGAAAAAATCTGCTTTCCAGTTGAACGGCATGAAAACCATCCCCAGAACCACAAAGGTGATCAGGAACAGATAGGTAATCAGCCGATTTTCGAGAAAAAATTTGACAAGTCGGTTAAACATGGGAAATGTTTTAGCCCCATCCCCAGCCCTTCCCCGAAAGGGAAGGGAGTTTGGGCATAGGAATTTATTGAAATCTGATATAATATGACGACTTTCTGAATTTGTAGGTTCGAAAAGTCCCCCATTTTGGGGGATTTAGGGGGCTTGGTCTTTTACCGGTACTGGCAGCAACCCGGAAGTTTAGCATACGCTTTGTCGTCGGCTTTTGTTTTATCAGTGTCGTGACCAGAGGCGGCAACCCTTTTGTCAATAGACTCGATATTCGTTTTGGCCAGATCGTAGGTTACTCCCAGCATTTTGGTATCCTTACTCCATTCAGCTTTTGTCATTTCATGATTTTAAGTATTTGATGTTAATGTATTTAAAAATAATATCAGGTATCAGGATACAGGTATCAGGAAACAAGAAAAATGATTATTCAGAAGAAAAAATCTTCTATCTGAATTTTAAATACAAAAGAATCAAATCAGGAAAACGCAGATTTTGGACAGGCTTACAGCATATAACAGGGCATTTTCAGGCGGACTGGTATCGGTGCTGTTAAGTTTAATTGAAGTGGATGAGTGAAAAGTGATGTTTTCAGGAACAAGATATATCTGCAAAATAGTTTGAGCAAAAACTTTGAAATGGTTAAAAGTAGGAGAGTAGTTGTGATCAACTTCATAGACTGATACATTGTTTTTGCAGCAGCCCGATTCCCCAATGGTACTGATCCGTGTGCAATCATCGGTTGCACTTTCCATACCGCATGAAGCCAAATGACCTATGACTGAAATCTTCGAATCGGCAAGTTTCCCTCCGCAGTAATGTCTGGAAATGGTGAGCTGCATGCCCGAAATCAGCATCAGCAAAGCAATTGATATGGATAACAGTTTTTTCATTCAGATTGTAAAAACGCAAAAAATTGAAAAATGTTTTTCAAAATTAATTTATTTTGTACTGGTTGTGCTTTCTGTACTGTTTTGATTAGGAAATATTAACAAAAGGCTATTACCATCGAGATGTTTCCAAACGCAAAAGAGATGACGTATTCACGGGATTTTTTACAATTGAAAATCATTGCTGACCGATAAAATTTAATCAATTACATGAGATTCTTCGCTTCACTTTGTTATGCTCAGATTGACAATGGTTTTTGTTTTCTGGATGGCTTGGATGGCTGCATAAGCATTTACTTTAGTCATAAATTAGTTTTTAAAAGTTTATATTAATTTAGAAAATGATATAGTTAATTGTATTTTAGATACAATTTCATACTGACCAGCAACAACTAAATGAATCCTTTTGTTTATTTTATTTAGAATTATTACAAATAAGGATTTTTGTTTCGCTTTAGTTGATCATGTGTTTTCTCTGAGAAATTAAAGTAGCTTTTTTTAATGTGATTAATTGGCTTGGGGACAAAGCATAGCATAAATTAAGTAGTCATTTGAATATTTGAATAGTTTAAGTATCTTTTGCCTCTTAAATTGAAGATGTAATTGAACGTAACCGGAGTTACTTAATTTACAGCGAATTATTACTTGAAAATTGAATTTATGGAGCCCAGACGAATTGAAGAAGCTTGTTCGAAATGTAAAGATCGTTGTTGTGCCAAATGCTTTGATGAAGGCGAAGAAAGTATCTTCAATTGCCTTACTGTCGAGGAATTGGATATGCTGGTAAAGGAGAAAAGGCACATCCATTTTAACGCAGGCGAAACCATCCTCAAGCAAAATACTTCAGCCAGTCATATAGTTTGTATAAAGAGTGGTTTAGCTAAAATTTTGTCAGAAGGAGATGGAAATAAACATCTTATTCTCAAATTGGTGACTACTCATTCGATCCTGACAGGTGGGGGTCTTTTTGTTGATGAGGTACGAAATTTTACTGTTCAGGCTGTTACCGAAGTTGAATGTTGTTTCATTGATTCGGAAAAAATTTATGAATTGGTGTCGAGAAACAGTCAGTTTGCTTTTGAACTTTTAAAGTTAAATAACCGGCAAAATATACAGATGCTAAACAATCTGGTTGGAATTACTCAGAAGTATATGCCTGGCCGGGTCGCTGATTTAATACTGTATCTGAAAAACGAAATATTTCTATCCAACTCATTTAATACTAGGCTTTCGCGTCAGGAATTGGCAGACATGACCGGTATGACGATGGAGAGTTTTATCCGGATTCTGAAAGAATTCAAATCCTCCAATATAATAGCTGTTGATGGGACTAACATTCACATTCTTGATGAAGAATCACTTACTAAAATTAGCAGGAAAGGCTGATATTTTTTTTGCTTTTACGATTGACAAATGTCAATATAAAGTTTGGGTTTAATCAGGATAACGACTTGAAAACATCAATTGACGGTTTCTGAAATATTTAATTAAGACTTCTATTTTAGCCACATATAAAACCAGTTGCAGATTGTCGCAACTAAGGAATGATTTAGAAACCTTAACATACTTATTTTATGAAACTTAAAAATTTTTCCCGCTTATTGCTTGTCGCATTTGTAGCCATGAGTATTGCTACATCCTGTACAAAAGAAGGTCCTGCCGGTCCTGCCGGAGCCAATGGGACTGATGGAACTAATGGTACCAACGGTACAAATGGTACAAATGGAGTTAATGGTGGTAGTGATTGTAAACTATGCCATAACCCAACCAGTGTTGATTTAATCGCAACACAGTTCCAGTTATCGAAACATGAATATGGCGAAGCCGCATTCGACGAAGCCGGAATTACTGGTTGTACTCCATGTCATGCTCAGGAAGCATTTAAATATGTAGTTAAGAATAATACCCCTTCAACATTCAAATTGAATGAAACTACAGGTAAATGGTCTAACCAGTATGCAACCATTCCTTCAGCAGCTTATGGCGCAATTGGTTGTTCTACTTGTCACAGTTCAATTCACACCACCTACGGAACAGCCGATATGGCTTTTACAACGGTTGCAGCTGTTCCAATGAACATGTGGGCTGGAGCAAAATTGATAGATCTTAAAGCTGATGGTGGAGTTAGTAACCTTTGCGTAAAATGTCACCAACCACGTCCTCAGACCAATCTTCAGACTGGTAATGTTCAGGATTATGTTGCTGTTGCAGCCAATCCAACTGTTTTGGCTTACGATGCAGCAAATGATAAAGCTGCAACAAACATCGTTCGCCCAAGTTACCGTATGCATATACATTATGGTAGTGTAGGTGCTATTTATGCTGGTATGGGTGGAGTTGAATTTGGAAGTGGATATACCAACTCTCCACATACTGCTTTAGCTTCTTGTACCGATTGTCACATGGGTGAAGTGAACGGAAGAGCTGGCGGACATACATTTGTTGCTAAAGACAATTTCAATGGCTGTAATGTTACCGGATGTCACTCAGCAACTCCAATTACAGCTGCCACAACTTCGAAATACTGGAAAGAAACACGGGACGAAGTAAAAGGTCTATTGGAACAATTAGCAGCTAAACTTACTGTTGGCGGAGTTGATATTTTGAACAGGAATCCTGATACAGAAGCTAACTTGTGGGTAGGTTTGACAACTCAGAAGTATGATGGTTACCTGAATGTTTATGATCCGGTAAATAATCCAAACGGTATTGCAAACAATTCTGCCGGAACATTCCAGAATCCGGGTAATACTTCATCGTGGACAGCCGATCAAAAGGCAATTAATGCTGCATTACCAAAACTTAGCTTAACCAACGCTCAGTACGGTGCTTGTATAAATTTCCAACTTTGTTTAAGGGAATATAGCTTAGGAATTCACAATACCGCTTACACGAAAACTTTATTGAAGAATTCAATTGCAATACTTCCATAAGGTTAATTCAAATAAATAATACAAGAAGGCTTCTTTTTTCTAAATTAGAGGCCTTTTTGTATTAATACTAAAATACCATACTATGAAAAAGCATTCGTTATTTCTTATTCTTATTGTATTTGCACTTTTTGTTGGTGGCTGTAAATATGATTTCATTTTGCCTGACTATGTTCCGCCAGTTGCCGCTGGAGTTAGTTTTTCAACACAGGTTGCACCAATTTTTTCAACCGGCGACAAATGTACTTCATGCCATAAATCCGGAGGAGTAGCGTCAGATTTGACTTCTGCCAATGCATATGCACAAATAGTACCCAACTTAGTGAATACTGCCAGTCCTGAATCCAGCGTGATTTTAACTGTTCCCGGATCTAGTGCTCATTCATGGAAAAATTATACTGATCCTGAACGTGCAATTATCCTTGTCTGGATAACTGAAGGTGCAAAAAATAATTAGTGCAAACATTTAATATTCGCTGATATGAAAAAAAATATTTTATCTGTAATTCTTTTTGCACTTATTTCTACCAGTTCCTTTGCACAGGAAGGATATGATTCAATTGTCGCAAAAGAGAAAGATTATCCTGTGAGCGCAGCTTTTGAAAGCAGCTATCTGATTGATGCTCAAACCACCATTATTCCTGAAGTAAAGACCCTTCAGATGGGAATTCAGCATAAATTTGCACCAATCGAAGATGGTATTTCGAATTTATATGGTATCTATGGTTCTGCAAACATCAGGATTGGACTTGATTACGTACCTGTTAAAAATTTGCAGATTGGTGCCGGAATTACCAAAACAAAAATGATGACGGATTTGAACGCGAAATACTCTATTTTGCAGCAAACCCGCAAAAATACTGTACCGATTTCTTTGGCTATTTATGGTAATGTGGGCATCGATGGCCTTGATATCGGAGGAAACGATTCTATTCAGGAAGCTTTTACAGGTCCTATTGGTTCGTATAATTTTAGCGACCGTTTGAACTATTTCACTCAGGTTATTGTGGGTCGTAAATTTAACGAATGGTTGTCGCTTCAGGCAGCTGCAAGCTATACGCATTATAACGCCGTTAAACCTGGGTACGACCATGATAAAATTGGTGTACATTTTAATGGTCGGATTAAAGTGACACCGATGGGATCTGTTATTTTCAATTATGATGCGCCTTTGAACATTTCAGGAATGTCTGAGCACAAAAAGTTTACAAATCCACCCAAGCCAAGTGTTGCTTTGGGTTACGAAGTTTCGACAGGCACTCATGCTTTCCAGTTCTTTCTGTCATCAACCCAATCATTATTGAGCCAAGAAAGTATGATGTGGAACACCAATGAAATGAATGCTGAAGGTTTCTCTTTTGGTTTTGTAATTACCAGACTTTGGGCACATTAATGCTTGACTTTATAAAAAAAAATAATAAAAAATGGTAATTCTTCTGATTTCAGGAGATTACCATTTTTTACTTTTAAAGTTAATAAGTTTTAATACCGGATAAATAGTTTTGAATAAACTAATCCACCAGTACAATTTTAAATTTTTAAAAATGAACAATCGTTTCATTGTAATATTATCTATCCTGCTATTTTGCAACTCGTGGTATTCCGATGCTCAATCGTATCAGAATGCTGGGCAACATCAATGTTTAAAGTGTCATTCCAAACAAACCTATTCATTCCTGAATACAGTTAATGGAAAGGAAGAGAAAAGGTTAATGAATCCTTACTTTATTCTTGATACTGTTGCCATGACCAATGGTGTTCACAAAGTATTTGATTGCACCGATTGCCATTCTTCGGAGTATGCATCTTATCCTCACAATGGTAATCTAAAGCTTGAGCCTTTAAGTTCGTGTTTAGATTGCCATGGAGGTGATGAAGCTTTTGCTTCCTACCATTTTGAACGAATTGAAGAGGAGTTCAAGAAAAGTGTGCATTATAAAGTCTATGGAGATAATTTCAGTTGTTCAAAATGTCACAATCAACATACTTATGTGGCAACATCCAGAAACAGCGGTAATGTCATGGAAATAGTTGATTACAGTAATAAAATGTGTTTGTCGTGTCACAACGACATGAAAAAGTACGAATTGATGTCGGGGCACGAAAACCCGAAATTGAGACAAATTCACGATTGGTTGCCAAATCAGGAGTTGCATTTTAAGAATGTAAGGTGTATCGAATGCCACACTCAGGTATTGGATAGTTTACAGGTTTCACACAATATTTTACCTAAAACTGAAGCTCTCCGGAAATGTGTTGAATGTCACAGCGCAAATTCCAGATTGCAGGCATCACTGTATAAATATCATAATCTACAGAAACGCTCCGAAAATGGGGAGCTGAGAATGGTAATGGCTAACGAATCGTATGTTATCGGTTCGCATCAAATTCCACATCTAAAACTTGCAAGTATTGTGATTTTTATACTGACTCTGCTTGGTATTATCATACATATCACTTTCCGAATTTTAAAAAAGAAATAAAATGACATTGGCTGAAAAAATATATTTTTATCCGGTCTGGTTAAGAATCTGGCATGGATTTAATGCATTAGGGATACTTGTTTTAATTATTACCGGTATATCGATGCAATCAAGCGTTGAGGCATCACAAATAATTAGTTTTAATTGGATCATTAACCTTCATAATATCGCTGGGGTAATGGTTACGCTCAGTTATTTTATTTATTTCATTGGAAATATGATTACTCCAAACGGCAAATTTTACCTTATCAAGCCTAAAGGGTTTATTAATAATCCACTCAAACAGGCTATCTATTATGCGTGGGGAATGTTTCACGGGATGAAGGCACCTTTTCCAATTTCCGAAAAAAGAAAATTTAACCCACTTCAGAAATACGCCTACATTTTAGTGATGTATTTGGCAGTTCCGGTTGTAATAGTTACCGGTTTTGCCCTTTTGTTTCCTGAAATAATAATTGATAAGGTCTATACACTAAGTGGGGTATTTATAACAGCCATTTTTCACTCGGCAATGGGCTTTTTTATTTCAATTTTCTTGCTGATTCACCTTTATATAGCTTCAATTGGAAAATCGCCGCTTGAGAATTTCAAAAGTATAATTAATGGTTGGCATCAGATTCATTAAAATTAAGAGATGAATATCAGTTGACTTTTTGTAATAATGGATATCATTGAAAAAGGTTGAGCTCTGATCTGTAAAAGGATTGGGTTCAACCTTTTTCCTTTTTTATTAATACCTGATAATCCTGAATGAAAGGCAAAGTATGCTTTTCACTCCTGATGATTTGAATAATCTACATAGCTGATCCCTCTCTCTATTGTTGTAAATTGACAAATATCATTGGGTTAGTCATAGGATAGAGCAAGGATTTTGAAGACTTTTGACGATTATAAAAGTGAAGAGAAAAATGAGAGAGATTCTTTTTTATTTCAGAAATTCAGGCAGATTTCAATTCCTTGTTATTCTGTTATTTTTTGTAGTTGCCAAATTGTCGGCTCAAACAAACGATGATTGTTTCACTTGTCACGATGATCCCTCTCTAATCAAAGAACGGGCTGGGAAAAAGGTTTCCTTGTATATGAAACCGACTTCTCTTGATCATTCAGTTCATAAAAATGTACTGTGTGCTTCATGTCATACCGATGCGGCTGTTGCCGAATTTCCACATCCGGAAACGCTGAAACCAGTTGATTGTGGTACATGCCACACCGATGCCAAAGACAAATATTTAAGGGGAATTCACGGGCGTGCTTTTCTTGCCAACGAAAAATATGCTCCTACTTGCAAAGAATGTCATGGAACACATGAAATTATTAAATCAGCGGATCCCAAGTCACGCACCTATAAAATGAATATTCCGGTTTTGTGCGGTTCATGTCATAAAGAAGGTGCACCGGTAGCCAGAGCTTACAATATTGGTGAACACAACATTCTTGAAAATTACAGTGAAGGGATTCATGGACAAGGACTTTATAAAAAGGGATTGATTGTTTCGGCAACTTGTAATAATTGTCACGGGAATCACCTCATATTGCCACATACCAATGTGTCATCAAGTACTTCGCCAAAAAACATTGCTGCAACCTGTATGCAATGTCATGCACGAATCGAAGATGTTCATACCAAGGTTATTAATAAGGAATTATGGGAAAGTAAACCTGGAGCAATCCCAGCTTGTACTTCATGTCATCCGCCGCATAAGGTCGAATTAAAGAATTTGATATCAACCATTTCCGATAATACATGTCTGAAATGCCACGCCAGTGCTGACACTCATAAAATGGTCGATAGCAAAGTGGTCTCTTTAAAAGTTGAGGTTGGCGATTTGGCTGCTTCAAGCCACAAGAACATCACTTGCGTAAAATGCCACTCCGATGTTTCTACTCATCTGACACGTCCTTGCGAAACATCTGGAAAAGTGGATTGCTCAGCTTGTCACGCAGAGCAATCGGATATCTATTTTGCAAGTGGACACGGACAGGCCTATTTCAATAAAAAGGAAAACGCTCCGTATTGTACCGATTGTCATGGAACACATCTTGTAAAATACAAAAAAGATGAGAGTTCTCCGGTTTACAGAGCATCAATTCCAAAGCTTTGTGGCGAGTGTCATCAAACGGGAGGAAAAGCTGTTGATGGAACTAATCTTAAAGAAAAAGATGCGTTTCACGATTATTCAAAAAGTGTTCATGGAAGAAGCCTCTCGGAGAAAGGGCTACTTTCTGCAGCTGTTTGTACCGATTGTCATACCTCGCATTTTGAATTGAAAGAATCAGATCCACGTTCATCAGTGCATCCAAAAAATATTGCTGCTACCTGCGGAAGCTGTCACAAGGGAATTTATAATGAATACATAGCCAGCGATCATGCTTACCGCGAAGAAAAGGGAGAAATAAAATATCCAACCTGTGCTACCTGCCACACTGCACACAATATGTCGGAAGTTCATAAGGATAAGTTTATGGGCGAAATAACCACCCAGTGTGGAAAATGCCACTCCGAGTTAGCAGAATCATATCTGGAAACTTACCATGGGAAAGTATACCAATTAGGTTATCTTCAGGCAGCACGTTGTTCCGACTGTCATGGAGCACATAATATTTACAAGATCGAAAATCCGAAATCAATGGTAGGTCCTGAAAATATTGTGGCGACCTGTCAGCAGTGCCATGCTGATGCGAGTAAAAAGTTTACCGGTTATTTAACTCATGCAACGCACAACAATAAAACTAAATTCCCATGGCTGTATTATACTTTCTGGACCATGACCGGATTGTTGGTAAGTGTTTTCCTTTTCTTCGGAATCCATACACTTTTATGGCTTCCACGGTCGATTGATGCCATGAGAAAGAAAAAAGTTCATGAAAAAGAAGTGGGCGAAAAAGTTTATGTGAGACGATTTACAAGGAGTCAGAGTATCACGCACATTTTTGTAATTATCAGTTTCTTGTCTCTCGCTTTTACTGGTATGCTGCTCAAGTTTGCATACATGGATTGGGCAAAATTCTTAGTAAAGCTCATTGGAGGAGCTTATGCTGCTGGTATTGTGCATCGTTTTGCCGCTGTAATAACATTTGGATATTTCACTTTCCATGTTTATTCGTTATTCAAAATGAAAGCAGAAAAGCGTCTCAGTATGAAAGATTTTATTTTTGGTAAAAATTCCCTGATGTTTAATGGTCAGGATATTAAAGATTTCCTCGCATCGGTAAAATGGTTTGTAGGCAAAGGGCCTCGGCCAAGCTACGGAAGATGGACATACTGGGAAAAATTTGATTACATGGCTGTGTTCTGGGGGGTTGTTGTTATTGGCTCAACCGGGTTGGTTCTTTGGTTCCCGGTTTTCTTTACCCAATTCCTTCCGGGATGGTTAATCAATGTCGCTCAAATCATTCATAGTGACGAAGCGCTTTTGGCTGTTGGATTTATTTTCACCATCCATTTCTTTAATACACACCTCCGCCCCGAAGCATTCCCTATGGATACCGTTATTTTCACCGGAAAAGTTCGGATGGATGAATACAAAGAAGATCGTCCGCGCGAATTTGAAGAACTTGAAAAGTCAGGGAAACTTCAGGAAGTAACTTCGAGAAACGAGTTTCCTTCAAAACGAATGAAAACAGTGAAGTTCTTTGGATATGTTTTCCTGTTTACCGGAATCGTCTTGGTTCTTCTGATTATATATTCATTGCTGTTTTATTAGAATCAATAATCTACAACTGGCTAAAAAACAAAATATGAAACTTCCTTCATCCATTAAAAATTACGTTTCAATAATTGGGGCAGTTCTGGCCGTTTTTAACCTTGCTGCAATTCTTTCACTCCTAATCTTAAGTACATTTTTTAATTTTGGAGGCTCATATATCGGACTGTTTATTTATATGGTTCTCCCTGTCTTTATGATTGGCGGATTATTAATGATTCCGATTGGGATGAGGTTAAACCGAAAACGGGCAAGATTAGCTGATGCGGCAGGTGAGTCTCAAAACTGGCCTGTTTTAAATTTCAACAATGTAGCTACGCGAAATGCTTCCATAATCTTTGTTTTTGGTACAATTTTCCTGATAATAATTTCTTCAATAGGAAGTTATGAAGCTTTCCACATGACTGAATCTGTCGAATTCTGCGGAAAACTTTGTCATCAGGTCATGGAACCTGAATATACTACTTACCAGGGATCATCGCATGAGCGTGTTGCTTGTGTTGAATGCCATGTTGGATCTGGGGCAGGTTGGTATGTGAAGAGTAAAATGTCAGGATTGTATCAGGTTTATTCCGTCATTGCTCATAAATATCCAACTCCAATTCCAACTCCAATTGAAAACCTTCGCCCGGCAACGGAAACCTGTGAGAAGTGTCATTGGCCCGAAAAATTCTATGACCGGAAAATGAAAGTGGAGGAATCGTTCCTTGCTGACGATTCAAATACTGAGCAAGTTATTCACTTGCAAATGAAAACCAGTTCGAAGATGACTGCATCAGGATTGGAAAAAGGAATTCACCAGCATATCAATCCTGATGTCAGGATTGAATATAAAACCACTACCAAAAACCGTCAGGTGATCCCATGGGTCAAATACACCAATTTAAAAACCGAGGAAAGCGAAGTTTATACCGATAGCGAAAATCAGGTCAGCCAGGCAAAACTCGATTCACTCGAAATTCGGGTAATGGATTGTCTTGATTGCCACAACCGTCCATCGCACAATTATAATACTCCTCAAAATTTTGTTGATAAGATGATCAGTTCAGGAAAAATTTCGAAAACTCTACCTGGGATAAAAAAGGTTGCCATGGAGGTATTATATCCTGATTATTCGACCAAAGACAGTGCTTTTTTAGCTATTTCTAATCAAGTTAACGATTTTTATAAAACAAGCTATCCTGATTTGGTAACCAGTAAAAAAGCAGATATTGCCAATGCGATTGTTGAAATTCAGAACGGTTATGCCAAAAATATTTTCCCTTATATGAAGGCAAGCTGGAAATCCTATCCAAATAACATTGGACACATGGAATTCGATGGTTGTTTCAGGTGCCATAACGATAGACACACCAGCCAATCGGGCAAAGTGATTTCGAGGGATTGCAATTTGTGCCATAATATTCTTGCTCAGGGTACTCCCGACAGTATGGAATATTCCCAATCATTTGAACCTCTTGAATTTAAGCATCCTTTAGATATTGATGAGGCGTGGCGCACAGAACTGTGTTCAAGCTGCCATTCTGTGCTTTATTAGTATTGCTGTATTGACAAATATTAAATGATATTTTTTTGTGAAGAAGAAAATTAAGTGCATTTTTGTTTGACCAAAAAAATCGTGGTATATTAATTGAATAGTTGAATTCATAAAATTTAGAAAAATATTCCTTAATCATTAAACAACAACCATTATGAACTACAAAAAAATTATCTTTTTACTTGGAATGGTGATATTTTCCATAGCCATCGTTAATGCTCAGGATGCTAAATACATTGGAGCAGCAAAATGTAAAATGTGCCACAACAAGGCCGACAAAGGGGAGCAATATAACAAATGGTTGGCAAGTCCACATGCAAAGGCAATGGCCTCACTAAAAGGCGATGAAGCTAAAAATCCAAAATGTTTGAAATGTCACTCAACTGCAGCTGGCGTTGATCAGGCTTTGGTTGCCACAATTACTGTTGCAGAAGGTGTTTCATGCGAATCTTGTCATGGACCAGGTAGCCTTTATAAAGTAGCTACTGTAATGAAAGATCAGAAGGCTTCGATGGCAAAAGGTTTGATTATGCCCGATGAAAAAGTTTGTAAAAAATGCCACAATGAAGAAAGTCCTAATTATAAAGGGTTCAATTACAAAGAATACGTAGCAAAAATTGCACACGACGATCCAACAACAAAATAAACTTTTGTGAAGTTTAAATTTAAAAATTCCTTTGTTTTTATAAAAAAACAAGGGAATTTTTTTAAATGTATACTTCATTCTCCCTTACTGGTTCAGGAGTAATTTGTCAATTAAATTTATTTTAAGTTTCATCATGAAAAAAATAACTTCATTTTTATTTTCCATGTTCTTCACTGTAATCTTGCTGATGATATTTGCCATCAGCATTGCTTATGCCACTATTCTCGAAAACGATTACGGCACAATTACAGCACAGGCACTTATTTATCAGTCCTGGTGGTTCGAATTGCTGCTCTTTGTCGGGATGATAAATCTGGCTGGAAGCGTATTCCAATATAAACTTATAACGCGAAAAAAGTGGGCAATACTTTTGTTTCATCTGGCTTTTATTGTCATCATTATTGGAGCAGGAGTCACCCGGTATTTTGGTTTCGAAGGAAGTATGCACATTCGTGAAGGTGAGTCTACCAATCAGGTGATTTCGGGTGCAAGTTATATTGTTTTGAAAGCTACGGCCTCAGGTGAGGAAGTTTCGGAAATTTCGAAGATTATTTTTACTCCGAATACCAATAATAATTACTCCAAAACCATTGAGGTGGGCGGGAAGAAGGTTCAGGTTGAAAATGAAATGTTTGTTCCCAATGCATCCGCAACAACGATTCCTGATGCCACTGGAAAACCTGTGCCTTCACTGGTGCAATTACCAGTTGGGTCGGGGCAGGATGGAATGGATGGTTTTAATGCGAAAATAACTTCAGGAAATGAGGTGTTGTATATTAATGTTTTTGGTCGTGATAGGGTAATTCTTGCTCCTGAAACTTGCACCATCAATGGTATCCAGCTTAGTATTTCTTATGGTTCGGTTATGCGCGAATTGCCTTTCAGTATTTTTTTGCGCGATTTTCAACTCGAACGGTATCCCGGATCAATGAGCCCGTCATCGTATGCCAGCGAAATCACTTTAAAAGATCCTGCTTCATCCGTTGACCGCCCATTTCGCATATTTATGAATAATATATTAAATTATAATGGCTATCGCTTCTTTCAGTCTTCATTTGACCAGGATGAACTTGGAACAGTGCTTTCAGTCAATCAGGATTATTGGGGAACTTTGATCTCCTATCTGGGATATTTTTTAATGGCCTTGGGTATGGTTTTTACCATTTTTCTCAAGGACAGTCGCTTTCAAACCCTGATTCGATTAAGTTCCAAACTTCAGGCAAAACGTAAATTGGTAAAAATACTGATTATTGGATTGATTTTTTCCGGATTTGGCCTGACTATGGACACGGCTTT
The DNA here is from genome assembly GCA_038329265.1 of Bacteroidales bacterium. Taxonomy (GTDB): domain Bacteria; phylum Bacteroidota; class Bacteroidia; order Bacteroidales; family Prolixibacteraceae; genus Aquipluma. The sequence goes on from JBBQMW010000024.1 coordinate 24,493, forward strand.
TGGTGCAGATAATTCTGCTACAAAAGAGAAGCACATTGATGGATTTGGAAAATTACTGGTTCAGGATCATCAGGGTAGAATTGAGCCGATAAGTACCCTGGCCTCTGATTTGCTCCGCAAAATCTCAAAGAAAGATCATTGGGATGGAATGTCTTCGGTCGAATTTTTTCTGGACATGAGTGCAAATCCGAGCAAATGGAAAACTATTCCGATTATCAAGGTAGTAAATCCTGAATTGAAGATAACCCTGGGAATCTCCGGCGATTTGATGTCTTTCGCTCAGTTTTTCGATCAGGCAGGAAATTACAGGATGGACGATCTGGTTCAGCAATCGTACAACAAGAAGCAAACCCTTCGGAACAAGTATGACAAGGAAATTATTAATGTCGATGAACGTGTAAATATTTGCTATCAGATTTTTAATGGTGATTTTCTGAAGATCTTTCCTATACCCAACGATGCACGTAAAACCTGGGTGACTTTTTCCACTCTTCCAGCTACAATGAATAAGGAAGAGTTGGATTTTGCGGGGAAAATTCTGCCATTATACTATGACGAATATAACAGTTCTGCATTATCAGGAAATTGGTCGAAACCTGAAGAATACCTGGGGTTTATCAAAAAATACCAAAAAACTTTTGGGGCTGATATTTTGCCATCACAAACAAAAATCAATCTTGAAATACTATACAACGACTGGAATATTTTTGGAAAACTAGCTAAAATTTATGCCTTGCTCGGATTCGCTTTGTTGGTATTTCATTTTCTGCTCATATTTAAACCAATTGCCCGTTTCGATAAATCAATAAATGTTGGAACTGGTTTGGTATTCTTTGCCTTTCTGCTTTATACTTCAGGTTTGGTGGTTCGATGGTATATTTCAGGTCATGCGCCCTGGAGTAACGGTTATGAAACCATGATTTATATTGGTTGGGCAACAAGTTTATCTGGTTTTATCTTTATGAGACGATCGCCGATTACGCTGGCCGTAACTACCCTGTTAACCTCAATTATCCTTTTCGTGGCCGGTATGAGCTGGATGAATCCTGAGATTACCAATCTGGTCCCTGTGCTGAAATCGTATTGGTTAGTCGTGCATGTGGCAGTTATAACGGCTAGTTACGGATTTTTGGCGATGGGCGCACTACTCGGAATTCTCAATCTTGTATTGATGGTTCTGAGAAGTAAAAAGAATGAAAAGAATATCGGATTTACCATTCTCGAAGTTTCTTACATCATCGAAATGGCTTTGATGATTGGGCTTTTGATGCTGACAATCGGTTCGTTTATTGGCGGAGTATGGGCCAACGAATCATGGGGCAGATACTGGGGTTGGGATCCAAAGGAAACATGGGCCTTGGTTACGGTACTTGTTTATTCAATAATTCTTCATTTACGAAAAATTCCCGGAATGAAAAGTATATTCTCTTTAAGCAGTCTGGCTGTTGTAGGTTTAGCTTCGGTATTAATGACCTTTTTTGGCGTGAATTATTACTTATCCGGAATGCATTCCTATGCACAGGGCGATCCGCCACCAATTCCAAATGCACTCTATGTTGCAATTTTCCTGATTGCAGTGCTAATTGTAGCCGCATGGAATTCAGAAAAGAAATTGGGTAAAACTTTAGATACGGAAGATGAAATGGAATAATCCGGGGGTGTAAAACGTAGAATGGGAGTAAAAATAAAACCCAACTAACTGTTATTTTGTTAGTTGGGTTTATTGTTGGGTGGATGATGGGATTTGAACCCACGACCCCTGGAACCACAATCCAGTGCTCTAACCTGCTGAGCTACAACCACCGTGTTTCTTTTTTGCGGTTGCAAATATAGTATTTAATTTTTTACTTGTGCAATAGTCGCAGCGCGTTTTTTACGAAGTTTTTGACATTTTTGGAATCAGGGAAAAGTTCTGAAAACTACTGCTCCGTTTAATTTCAAAAAGTTTATGGATGAGTCTTTGATATGAAGAATGTTACGGATTAATCAGGTGACTGTTCAGAAAATCTTTAAAGAAACGAAGCTATATCAAAGTTTGCTTTTGTGAATTAGTCCACCTTTTTCATTCAAGAGTAACGAAAACCGAATCAAAGTTTTATCTCGAACAATAAGCTCGTATCCAACAATTTCTTCCTCACTGATTTCAATCACATTCATCAACTCGCCATGTTCCAATGCTTTTTCTTTAATGTGTTGAGGAATATCGAAGATAGATAGGTTCTTTTTGAGATTCAGCAATTTTCCTGACGAATCGAAATGTGCAATGTGCTCAATATCTTCGTGATAAAAAATTGCTTCGTAAAAATCATCCGTTTGAAGCCATTCAGTATTAATTGAATCTCCATATTTTGCAGAAAATGAATTTTTTACTGCCTCAGGCAATGTTACGTTTGCGAAACTAAATATTTTACTAAAAATATTCTTCATGAATTTGATCAAATTAGTTTAGCTTGGTTCGGTTTACTAGATAAGGTCGGAACATACTGTATATAAGAATTCTAAACCTTACTACTCTTGTAGACGGTAAATTGCATCAATAGTAACGCATTTGGCTAGGATTAATTATTTTGGTTAAACTTTTGGTTGTACATATAGATGACTCGTGTTCTGGCTCTTTTTAATCTCATCTTAACAGCATCTTCGCTTATCCGTAAAGTTTTGGCGATGTGTTTAATGGGTAAATTATCCTGATACTTCATTAAAAGCAATACTTTTTCTTCAGGATGAACCAATTCGAGAATGATGAGCAGATTTTCATAACTTGCTTCTTCAAAGTCTGTTTCCGATTCATCAATAATTTCAGGTATTTCGTTGCTGTTGTTCCAGTTCGGATAATGGAGTTTCTTCTTTATTCTTAAATAGTCGATGCAATAGTTATAGGTAATTGAATAGAGCCATGAAGAAAATGAAGAGTTTCCTTTAAATCCCGGAATTTTCTCATAAGCTTTTGTCAAAATATCGTTGGCAAACTCTTCCGACTGTTTACTATCTTTAATAAAGCTAAAACATTTATCTTTCACTTTTTTAAAATAGCGCGAATAGAGCACTTCAAATAGTTCCTGATTTCCTGAATCCATCAGTAAATGAACTATTTCCTCATCCGATTTTTGATGATATTTGTTTTTTAGAGCCATTTAAAAGTGTTGAAAATGTGAAAAGACAAAAAAAAAATTAAAAAATAAGTTAAAGATGTGTTACTTCTCCAAAAACCTCCGTCACAATGATAAATTTGGCTGAAAAATTCTTACTTTTGTCAGCTGTAAAAATAGAAATTAATAGAAGTTATAGTTATATTAGAAGTTAATAATTTTTAGAGAAACCAAAATTAAAAATTGAGTATGAAAAGTAAATTAATGGTTGCTATTGCAGCAATGGGTATCGTGGTATTATTTAGTAGTTGTCAGAAAGTTCCTCAAGCTGAGGTTGATGCAGCAACGGCTGCTATTCAGGAAGTTAAAGATGCAGGTGCAGACTTGTATGTTCCTGAAGCTTATCAGGCATTAGTTGATTCAATGAAATCAGCTAACGAAAAAATCGAAGTTGCGAAAGCAAAATGGTTCCCAAATTACACTAAAGCAAAAGAAACTTTAGCATTTGTTAGCCAGAATGCAGTTGATACTAAAGCTAAATCTGAAGCTCGCAAAGTTGAGTTGAAAGCTGAAACTGAAGCTATGATCGTTGAAGTTAAAGCATTAGTTGTTGAAAACACTGCTTTAATTGCAAAAGCTCCTAGAGGCAAAGAAGGCCGCGAAGCTTTGGAAGCTATTAAAAGCGACCTAGCTGTAGCTGAAACAACAGTAACTGAAGTTGAAGCTCTTTTAGCTAATGGCGATTTGATTGGTTCTAACGACAAAATCAAAGCTGCTAAAGAAAAAGCTACTTCTATCAAAGCTGAATTAGAAGAAGCTATTGCTAAGAAGAAATAACATTAACTCTCAGGAGTTTAAAATTTAAAATACCCGGGGCTTTCCCCCCGGGTATTTTTTTAATATGATCGTAATGGTTTTAAAAAGGAAAAGGATTTTAAAATGGTTGTTGGTTGGTACACTTTCATTGTTTTTAGTTGCTGTTACCATTAGTGTTATAATTGTATCGCAAAGGAAATTACCAACTGTTGATTTAAAACTTGCACGTGAGTCATTGAGCACTGCCAAAGAGGCTGAAGCTAATGTTTATGCTGAAAAGTTATACAAAGAATCGCTGGAGATGTATGAAAAAGCGATGCGTTACTGGTCAATAGAAAATTCAAGATTCATTCTCTTTCGCGATTATACGAACGTAATTATTTTGGCAAAACGTTCAAAGTCCAAATCGGAAGAAGCTGAAGAGAAATCAATAAAATTAGCTGATAATTTAACGAAGGATGTTGAAGCGGCATTTATTAATCTGGGGAAAAAGATAGAGTTATATAATACGCTGTTTAAAAAGTTACCATTACCTAAATCAGTTTTTGATGCGCATAATAAATCGAAAATGTTTTTAAGCGAATCAAAAATTGCTCATGAAAGTGGTAAGTTAAAAGAAGCAGAAATCCTATTTAAGAAGGCCGATATTTACATCAATCATTCGAACAATGCCGCAGCTAAAATGCTTCGAGACTATTTTAATAACTATGGAAAATGGAAAAGTCTGGCGAATGATGCGATTGCTGCTTCACGTGGTGGAAATAAAGTTATTCTGGTTGATAAAGTAGCGCATAAATTGTACGTTTATCAATCGGGGAAAGCTATCCGAAGTTATGATGCCGAATTTGGTCCGAATTGGATGGCTCATAAAGAACGGGCAGGAGATAAAGCTACTCCTGAAGGCAATTATAGGGTTACCGTCGAAAAAGCAAACGGGAATTCAGGATACTATAAAGCTTTGCTTCTGGATTATCCAAATGCTGAAGATCGTCGGATGTTTGCAATCAATAAGAAAAATGGATTGATCTCAAGACGAAGTGGAATAGGTAATCTGATTGAAATACATGGGAATGGAGGTAAAGGTTTCGACTGGACCAGTGGTTGTGTTGGCCTTCGTGATCGTGATATGGATGATTTATGCCGCTTGGTAGGTTCAGGAATCAGAGTTACCATTGTTGGTTCAATTGAACCTCTTTCTACAGTTACTAAGGGCTTGGATTTTTAAGGTTTTTGAAACTTTTTTTCGCTAAAATAGTTGATACAAATAGATTTGAATAAAACAGCAATTGTCACTTTAAAACAAAATCTATGATTCGCAATTTTTTTATTTTTTTGGTGATAATGGTTGGCGGAATACTATTTTTCGGCTCCATGGTGCTTTTTGCCATTCCTGCTTTGCAGGAATCAACGATCGTTCTGCCTGCAATGACTGAAATTCCAGCCAGCGCTGATGAATCAGGTTCAAACAAAGAATCGCTTGAAACTGATATAACAAAACTTCAGGCAAAATTGGATAAATTAACTCCCACCGATGCGTATATTGTAATTAATACATCGGATAATCATTTTTTTCTCTACAAGGGAAAACAATTGATTCGTGATGGCCGGTGTTCAACAGGTAAAAATGAAAAATTAGTTTCTGAAAAGGGTGATAATACTTTTTATACCCCGCAGGGTGTTCGAAAGGTTCAACGGAAACAACCAAATCCGGTTTGGGCTAAACCTGACTGGGCATTTATTGAAGAAGGGCTGCCAATTCCACCTCCTGGACATGCTTCCCGTTTTGAAGCGGGTACACTCGGAGCCTACAAACTGGAGCTGGGTAATGGTTATATGATTCATGGAACCATTTACAAACGATTTATCGGACAAAGTGTTACTCATGGTTGTATTCGAATGTTGGATGATGATTTAGAAGCTGTATACAACACGTTGGCTGTAGGTTCAAAAGTTTATATTTATTAATATGAAAGAAAATTTGCCTGAAGACTTTGATAGTCTGTTTGTAAAAAAGAGATCCGGCCTAAAGATTTTTGCACTCATTTTCTGTATCTCGTTGCTTATCATTGCTGGCTTATATGCTTATCTGTCAATAGGAGCCGTTCGCGACCGGATGCAGTTGGCCAAAACACAGGCAGAAGGCTCAGTTGTCGACCCATCATTAATTGGTCTGATGAAAGATAAGGCATGGGTTGAATCGCGTGTAAAAATGGCTACATATGATTCTGTTGGTTTGTCAATTGATTTAGAACAACACATCATCCAATTGGAGTTAAAGGGAGTAGTGGTGATGAAATCGAATATTAAAGAATATTCAACTTCAGGATTCTTTAAACGTATGGATGGGAATGTATATTTTTCGATGTTTGGGACTCCATTGACCATTAAAAGTTACGTATCTACTATCGATCGCAACCGTTTTAAGGTGATCCAGGCTCCTAAAACAAAAACTGCGGCAGAGATAAAGGCTGAAGAAGATGCTCCTTATGTTGCGGCTAAGCCTGTTCCTAAAGATTCACTTCCTAAAGAAAATGTTTTCTGGACCGTTAAGCTCGATCGGGCAATTGATTTAAATATTCAGGGAATTGATTCAATTTCAGAATCGCAATCCAAATATAAGCTGGGCAAAGGTTTTGAATTTGAACGGGATTTAAATAATATTTTGAAGTCATTTCATCATATCCTGAAGTTTGAGAAACCAACATATACTCCTGAAATATTGATCAGTATTCCTGAAAATGATGCAAAAGCTATTTTACGGGCATTACCGAGTAATGCTTCTGTTACAATAAGGATTTAGTTACTGCTCAGGAATTTATTAAGTCGAACCGGGAAAATCATTGAACAATGTTTTTCCCGGTTTTTCTTTTAATATTTTGGTGGATTTTTTCTGTCGAAATTTATAAAATTAGATTCAGTTTATAAGAGTTTTATAACCCTGTTTCATTGGGAATTAAATTGTCGTACGAATTTAAACTGATAGGTATAGGCGTTTAGACCGCCCAACAAATAAATAATAGCTACTTTTGTAGCATGAATGAAAGAAATCAATTTAAAGGAGTGAACTCAATTAAATTCAATAAAGCATTTTCTACAGATGAAGACTGTTTTTACTACT
>JBBQMW010000025.1:0-31489 GCA_038329265.1 Bacteroidales bacterium
TTCATTCTGCTTTACAAAAGTGAAAAACTCCATAGCCTGAGTGTTATACATTTCTATAAATAAGTTACATAAATCACAGGTTCACAGGTTAAAATCAAATATTTTAATTGGCAGAAGTTGTTGAATAATTAATACTAATCTTTGTTCCGGTGTCCTGATCCGGCATTACCTTTGTATCTTTTTCTGTTGTCATGTCTTTCATACCGGGCATGGTTATGGTAATTGTTTTCGGTGGTAACTCTCAGTCCAATTTCCGGTTCTCTATTTTGAGCCGGAACATGCACTGCACAAGATGAGATTCCAATTAGAAATCCTGTCAACAAGATCATGAAAGGTATCCTTCTGAATCGTTTCATTTTTTGAATTTTAATGGATATTAATTGAGCGAAAGATGGGGAGTTTAATTCCTTGAAAGTTACAGATATCCCCAAATTGATTACATTATTCACTTGTTTTGAAATCAGAATATAAAATGCCAAAAATTAATAATGAACAAAAAGTGGCAATTCCAACTTATTGCATCGTACCTTCGTAGGAATAAAAAAAATTATCCATTTAAAATTAAGATCAATGCCAGTAACGGTTATCAGAAAAAAATTTGTTTTCTCACCCGATCCTTCAAGAGTAATTGCGCGTTTTTTACAGGTGAATGATGAAAGGGCAGCAGATATAATCAGGCAGGTATTGAAAATGCCTGAGCAGGAAGTCAATATTGCAATGAGCCAGCTACTACGCGGATTTGCCAGACGCCACCGAAACATATCGCGCATATTCGAAAACAATTTTGCCCGAATGGCTCCTATTTTTGATAAAATAGAAGTCAATGAAGAGGATCTGAGTATAGCACAGAAAGCATTGATAGGTTCTTATTTTACAATGGAATATTCAATTGAATCAGCTGCTTTCTTTAATCCTTCTATCATGGAAGACCCTGATCAATCCGGATTAAGGAAAGGGGAAGTCAGGGTAATTTTTAGTTTTCGGGCTACGGGCGAAGGTCATATTTCGTCCATCGTTTTCCGATCTGGCGTACTCGACCGAAACAACAATCTGGTAGTTGAACCTGTTGGCAAAATGTTAGCCGAGGCCGATAAAATTATCAGGAATACATACAGCAAAATAGGGTTCATCAAGAAATTAGACGGAATGCTGGACAGCATCACCACTATTTCTCCTGAAGTGGTTGATAATCTGGCAGAAATTAAAAATCCGCAAAACATTATCCCATCCGCTGTTATTAATTCGGATGTAGTAAAGCATGTTCCTTTGAAAGTGATATCTCCTGACTTCATTATGGACAAACTCGGAGAGAGCTTTACTTATGGCGAATTGATGCGGAACCTGGGAACTGCGATTAAAGATCCAAACCTGAAAGAAGAACAGATAAAAATAATTAATCAAATGCTTTGGTTGGCCTCAGCTCACTATGAGATTAATTTTTCAATTGATTCAGTCATTTCGGAAAGGGTAATTTTCCCGGTTTCGGCTACTGAACAAAAAGGCATTGAAGATGCGCGTTTTGTAAAGTTTACCGATGATAACGGAGAAATTACCTATTATGCCACTTATACGGCCTATGATGGGTTGACTATTCTACCCAAGTTAATCAGCACCAAAGACTTTTATAATTTTAAAATATTACCTATCAATGGCGAGGTTGCTCAAAACAAGGGAATGGCATTGTTCCCGCGAAAAATCAAAGGCAAGTATGTAATGCTTTGCCGGATTGATGGAGTAAACAATTATATCGCCTTTTCCGATAATATCAACATTTGGCGCTCTGCAAAAATTATTCAGAAACCCAAATATCCCTGGGAATTGGTGCAGATTGGCAATGCCGGGTCACCGATTGAAACAGATGAAGGTTGGCTGGTATTAACCCACGCAGTTGGCCCTATGAGGGAATACACACTTTCTGCTTCATTGTTTGAACTGGATAATCCTGAAAAAGAAATCGGAAGGTTGAACCGGCCACTGATGATGCCGAATGAATCTGAACGGGAAGGATATGTTCCGAATGTGATATATTCCTGTGGTTCAATCATTCACAATGAAGAGCTGATTATCCCTTATGCTATGTCGGACCATTCGTCATCGTATGCAACGGTCAACCTTAGGGAACTCCTGGATATTTTGAAGGCATCCGGGAATGTGTGAATGATGTAACTTTTTTCTGTAATTGTGTAACATTTATTTGTTGGAGAGTCTCAACTTTGACCAGTTAATTCGTACACCTTTAAATTTCCCGAAAAATGAATGCATCTAAAGAAAAAGTAAATTTGAATGAGGCCAAAGGTAAACTCAAGCAAAAATTTGCTGACTTAATGAGTGATGATTGTTTGTTTTTTGAAGGTCTGCAAGATGAAATGTTTGGAAAACAACAGACAAGACTTGAGCAAACAAAAGAAAATATTGATGAGATTATGTCGGTGATTGTAGAGGAGGAACGGATCTGGGCAATCTATTATGGGTCTAGCAGTAATTTGTCAGAAGAATCTCAATAAATTAAAACAAACGTAAATTTATTCCTCCGAAACAATCAGTTCTTCAAGGATTGTGTCATCACCAAGTGGTACGTCGTTTTGCGATTTATTGAATATATCAATTGACAAGCCATATACATCTCTAAGATTCTGTTTCAATTCACCAATAGTCATTCCCGGAACAATGGTAATATATCCTGCCTCATGGGTGTTTCTGCAATTGTCCAGAGTTTTACTGTTACTTTTTACCAAATTTTCAGATGGCGGACCTCCTGCCCTACTCGATTTTTCATAAAATTCCATACTAACATTCGGGAAAAGAACATTAAATTCTTCCTGAACGGCAAAAATTTTCCGGTGATTATTAATTTCTATTTTCATGATTTAGTTTTTATTGATAAAATGATAAAAAATACGGTCAACCTTAAAAAATACCAGAAGGCAAAATCTCTTCGGTTGACCGTTGCTGTTTACATAAGGAACTATGGAACTTATCCTAAGTTCTTTGTTTTACATTGGCCTTAAGCTCATAAATTTATCCACCTGCAAAATCATAAAGTTCTTCAGGCTGATCAATTAAAACTCTTTCCTCTGCATTCATTTTTCTTTTAATGCCCTGGGCAATTTTATGTACCCGACGAGCTAGTCTGTTTCGGGTTTTTCTACCTTTTCTTGGGGCAAATAAGATACCGAGTGCGGCTCCGGTTAGTGTTCCAACTACCAGTGATCCAATTATAAAAGATAAGTTTTTCGAATTTTTCATTTCATTGTATTTTTTACGAATCAAATTTGACAAAAATTGGCCGGTAACACCTTACACAATTATGGAAGAAACTTACACATATCACATGTTCCGAAAAAACAAGAACCTGATAGCAGAAAACATTCGCATTTCCTTTTGCATCAGAAGATAGGTCACCTGACGTTATAGCCAAAGTGAAGCTGACTTATAAAGTCCGGGAGTTAGTGTAAGTCCTCCAGTATTGCCAGCTATTGTTCAATCTCCTTATCCACTTGCCCCGGAATTAAATCGAGCACAAGGGGAATAATAAATAGATAGATGGCGTATTCCGGTTTGAAAAAAGAAGTCATAATGGCCAGCATATAGAAGATGGCTGGCACTAATATTCTTGTTCTCACACTTCTGTATACCACAAATGTAACATGTGGTTTGAGAAATTTCTTCTTCCGCGAATAATAGAGCATTATTAACTGACAGGCACTGGCACTTAAGAGGTTAACACTGTAAAAAACGATGCTTGCCTTATCGCCGAAGTAATTATTTAGAAAACTTGCTGAAAAAGGTATAACCGAAATAATCATTAAAAGCAGAATGTTTAGCCAAAGTAGTATCCGGTCAGTTTTAGCAGTAAAATGATGCTGTATATGAGTTCCAACCCAATAAGTTCCGATAATGAGAAAACTTAAAAAGTAGATCATCAATGGGATAAATACACTTGTGGAAAAAATTTTAGATGCATTTGAGGATGTATCCAGTCCTATCGGAACTTTTATTCCCAACACCAAAATGGTCATTGCAATTGCATAGACCCCATCTGTTAAGTTTTCTATCCGAAATGTATTAAATCCGTTTGAGGCAGCCATACAACTTTATGAGTATTTTTTTGGTCATTAAATCAACATTCGTTACCTGATAATGAAAAAGAAAACCATCTTATAATTATGCAAGTCGGTTCATATGTGTACATTCAGAAAAATTACACGATTGACCAAAGAAGTTACAGGATTCACTGATTACGTCTCGTCTTTGGTAGTGCGCACCAGGCTCAAACCTGAAATAAAAAATAGCAGGCCAAGTATTCCAAATATCATCAACGATTTTACATCGCGTGTGCCTCCAGTTGTATTGGCAAATACTACAGCTGCATAAATAAGTCCGCCAATACCAAGAATCGTCAATAAAGCTCCGAATATTCGTTTAAGATTCATCTGTTTTTATGTTTTAAGTGATTGATATGAAAATAAATAGTTCTCTGTTTCAGGGGCTGTCCGGTGTAAAAAAAGCGTGACTGGAAGGCCACGCTTATTATATCAGTTCATTTTCAGTTCCTAAAACATATAACCAAGAGAAAGGCCAAAGCCTGTATTCTTGAATGATGTTTTATCGCTTGGATATTTCGTATTGTCGGCATTAATCTTTGCCATACCCAATTGGGTATTGAGTTGCAATGAAATACCATTCGACAATGCATAACCAAAGAACAGGTTTCCACCAAAGTCAAGACGTTTGATATACTGTCCATAATGCAAGGCATTATCATACTCATTGGCAAACACGATGTTTTCTTCGTAAGAAGTATTCCCGATGGCATATTTAGCTTTTCCATTAAGACCATAAGCAACATAAGGTCCAAAACCCAATAAAAAATGACCATTTCCTAGCACTGGTTTATAGAGCAAATTCAATGGCAATTCGATGTACGAAAGGTTATATTCAAGAGTTCCCAGTCCCAGAAGTGCTTTACTGTCCTTGGCTCCTTTGGTGGTGTACAATAATCCAGACTGGAAATAAAAATCGGGTGCAACAGGAATTTCAACAATTGCACCGACATTAAAACCAGGCACCATGTCGAGGGCAAGCTTATCGCCATTCATATCCTTACCGTTTATGGTTTGAAAATTCACTCCACCGCGGAGTCCAAAAGAGATACCTTCTGTCTGTGAACTAGCTGAATAACCACACATTAATAGTGTAGTTATTAAAAAAAGAAATTTGTTTTTCATGTGTTTTTTTTAATGATTATTTTGATTCTGCTTTCATTTTTTCATTGGCAGTAATTGCAAATTCAACCCGACGGTTTTGAGCACGATCTGCTTCCGTATCGTTCGAAACCTTGGGCTGCGAAGCACCAAATCCCATGGTTGTAAGCCTGCTGGATGCGATATTTTGGTTGTTCAGGTAATTTGAAACTGCTTTTGCCCTTCGTTCAGACAACTTCTGATTGTAGCTGTCTGATCCTTTATTATCAGTATGCCCACGAATTTCAATATTTGTGTCAGGATAACTGTTCAAAATGGTGGTCAATTTTCCAAGATTTTCTTTGGCTTCAGAAGTCAGTGTAGATTTGTCGAATCCAAAAAGAATGTTGCTCTTGAATTCAATAACGATACCTTCACCAACTCTTTGTACGTTTGCATCAGGTATTTGCGCTTTAATTTCTTCGGCCTGTTTGTCCATCTGTCGGCCAATAACGGCACCCGAAACCCCACCAACTGTTGCACCAATAACGGCACCCATAGCAGTGTTACCTGTAATTCGTCCGATAACGGCACCTGCGGCACCACCTGCAACGGTCCCAATTCCGGCGCCTTTTTGAGTTTTATTAAGTGATGCACAACTCGAAAGGATAAGAGTTGATGCTAAAACTACGGGAATAAAAAATTTCACTATTCTCATTTTTTTTGTTTTAAGTTATTTATTGACTGTCGATTATAATTGAAATGAATGATGACTATTGACCATTCAAAGATGGAGACAAACTACCTTCATTGTTTTACACATTTGAAGAATAATCTTACATAATTCACAGGTTTTCAGTATCGATTTAAAAAGTAGAAGAGTAGAATTTTCCCAGTATGATGTAATTCAATTTGTACTTTAAAGGCTTAAACAAAAAAGTTCGGGATAAAAACCCCGAACTTCAGAAAAAGGATTACCGACTGATTAAACCTTCAGTTCGTGCAGCCGGATACCTGGTTGATTGATTAATCTAAAAAGATTTACCTTTTTTATATGACATCCAAACCACTACTCCACCAATACCCATTATTGCAATACCTATTAAAGGTGACCAACTTAGGTTATGAGGCTTATTTGTAGTTAGTTCAATAGCACCCAAATCAACAACTTTTTCTCTGGTGATGTAATTGAATGTGGTGAAAATAGTAAGTACAAATCCAATGATTAGGATAGCAATACCCGTAGATTTCATAAAACCCGCCTTCCCCTGATTACGTTAAGCAGAACAGCTATAATGGCAATAACCAGCAGGATATGAATGATGTTACCTGTGACTGCACCGTAAGCAAAGAATCCTATTGCCCAAATGATAATCAAAATTACTGCAATGACATAAAGTAGATTTCCCATGATGATTTATTTTTTAAAAGTTTATAAATATTAGACTATAAAGGTGAATGTATTTGTACTGCTTCGTATTACACAATTCCCGAAATAAGTTACATGAATCACACTTTGGGTTTGGCTAAAACGGATATCCTATGGCGACATTTAAAACCAGATTCTGGTTTCTCCACGCAGAACTTCCAAAATTAATTTCATCGGCTACCCACCTTTGATTTTCTGCAAGCCAAGGCTTTCTTAACGGCATGGCCAAGTCGAAGCGTAAAACGAAGAAGGAAAGGTCGACCCGCAATCCAAAGCCGGTACCGACCGCAAGCTGATCTGGTATTTCGGAGAAAGAAAATGCGCTGCCCATATTTACCGGATCCGACTTTAAAGTCCATACATTTCCGGCATCAACGAATAATGCGCCCTTAAAATAACTGTAAATATTGAAGCGATATTCAGCATTCATCTCCAGTTTAACATCACCACCCAATTGTAAAAAGCCTTGATTTTTGGCATCCTGATGGTAAATTCCGGGACCAACTGAATTAATTTGGAAAGCACGAATGCTATTCGGTCCGCCACTGAAAAACTGTTTACTGTAGGGCAAAACTGAAGAGTTTCCGTAAGGCTTGGCTGCTCCGACAAAGACGCGCATAGCCAACTTATCTTTATTTTTGAAATTATAATAAGCCCGGCTGTCGATACTTATTTTTGCAAATTGCGAATAGATTGAACCAACTACTCTGGAAGGATTACCGGATGATACTCTTTCGCCTGAAATGCGCTTTACCAATGAAAAAACATTGCCTGCCGATTCGGTTGTTCCATGAAAAAAGTATTGTATCTTTTTGCCTGCAAGCATTTGTTCGCTGTAGGTATACGAGTAATTTGCTCCAGCAATAAATTGCTCTTCATAACTCTTTTTCAGAAACGGATTGGAATCAAGCAGGCCGTTAAATAACGCTGATTTATTGGTAATTGATGAAAAACTTACACTTATCGGATTCAATTCATGTTCTTTTCGGATATCTTCTTTCCATTTATAGCCGTAACCGAACTGAAAAGTCTGCATATCGAAATAGTTAACCCGCTTCAGGTAATTGTATGAAATTGAGAAATGGGTTTTCGGAACATAAAGACTGCTGGTTTTTGCAATTTTAAATGGCAAAATAAAACGGGGAAAAGTAAGGTCTAGTTGTGGATTAAACGAATACGAATACATATTTTTCGCAGTACCAGTTAATTGCGATTCAAACATTCCGGCCAGATTCAGGTTTAGCAATTCGGCTCCATGAAACGTATTCCGGTTCAAAAAGCTGAAATTCACTCGCGGGCCGGCATAATTATTCGATTTAGAAACCAAATCCATTTCTGCTCTGAATGTGCGTTTCGACATAGGCGTGAGATAGATGGTTACATCCAATAAGCCGATAGCTGCAGTATCGCTTTCAGCAAATTTAACCCTTACAAATTTGAAATTATCGAGCGACATCAAACGGTTCAGCGTGATGTTGTGATTCCTTCGCGAAAAGATGTCGTTCTTCCGGAGGTAAACTGATCTTAAAAGTTCTTTAGGTGTAAGTTTCATTTCCGAATCGCTCACCAGAAATACCGTATTTTGATAGACGATGGTGTCTTTAAGCATTCCTGTAGTATCTTCATTGAGAGAATAATCCTCGTCAATCAGCACATTTTTAATGCGGTAAACCGTCAAGGCATTTTCAGGAAGACTGTCTTTTAAAGTCAGGTTAAGGATAACCGTATGATTTGCGTGCGAAGTATCAGCTTTAAAAAGCAAATAATCGGGGTTGAAATAGAAGTACCCATTGTCTTTTAGCAACGCATCGATTCGAATTCGTTCGGCTTTTAGCACATCCAGATTGTACGGATCGCCAGCCTTAACAAGCGATTTACCTTTATCCGTGGAAATTGTTTGTTCTATATTAGGATCTGGAACAGTTCTTTTCAGAGCCTTAATGGTATATTGTTCGTCGATTTGACTGGTGTAAATAACCTTAGCTGTATATTTCTTTTCTTGAGTTACGAAATTGGTGTTGCTATTGAAAATTCCGATGTTGAAGAGACGGGCATCGATAATTGCAGCCGTAACTTTTGGTTTTATACCACTTATCAAAACAGGCGCTTCGCCGTTTCTTTTTAGCCATTTATTAAATTTCGATTTTGGCGTCTCACCTGCAGTTTGATACATCCATAATCTCGGGCGAATTCCCAGATAGGTTTTATTTGGCATTGGACGCAAGGCGCCTTCAGCCGTTGTTTTTACAAATTTCCGGTTAATTTTATGCTTCGATTCCAGTTTTATTTCCGCCCCAACATACAATTTTTCGCCTTTGGGCAAATGCCGCGTGCCGGTGCAAGCCGCCAGAAACAGAATAAGAATAGCCCCCACCAAACCTCCCCCGAAGGGGAGGCTTAAAGAAAGCAAAGTCTTCATTATTGATCTTTTAATCATTTTTATTTGTTTCAAAATCTGGTCAAAATTGTTTCAATCTTCCCTATTTGTTCAGAGGCAGCCTCTTAAAGTCCCCCTTCGGGGGATTTAGGGGGCTTCCTTGTATTTGTTTTAAAGAAATATTTCCACTTATTGAAATCGCGTATGTACATAACCCCAACGCCTGTTTCAACCAACTGGCCTTCAATAACTCCTTCGTACTGATTATGCCTGAAGCCTTTCATTCGATAACGTCCATCTTTTGTCAGTTTATATTCGATGGTTACATCGCTGGTAATGTCGCTGGCCGAATTTTGGCTGGCTTTTTCACCTTCAACATCAACCGATCCGCCAAGCTCAACACTTAACCGGTCGTTAAAAAGTTGCTTTTTCAGGCCAATATCAACCTGTGTTCGTCCTTTTGCCTGACCGGTCTGATATTCATTGTATGATTGAACATCGAAATTCAGGTCAACTCCCGGCAATACTTTGTTGCTCCACTGATTCAATTGTTGTGATATATATTTGCCTACCGTTGCCCGAACCAACGTTGAAGTTCCGTTGCCCGATTCAGTTTGCAAAGGATTTTCCTGAATAAACCGGCCCAATACCAACAGTGCAAAAACCTGTTTATTTAAAGCTGATTCATTTTCATTCAGCATCGCCAGTTTTTGATTTACTGCGCCACCTAAAATTCCTTTGTCCTCGGGTGGCAATTGTATTTCGAAACTGATTTGAGGATGTAATAACTCGCCGCGCAATTTCAGGAGGACAAAAAACCGGTATCGCTGTTTGTATCCGTTTTTATCGGCTTCGCTCAAACCCGACATCTGATCGGCCACCAAATCAATGGGAGAAGCGCGAACTGTGTACCTCGCATCAATGGTAATGTTGGCATTGTATGGATCGCCACTCCAAACAATTGTACTCCCCAGATCAATGTCAAATTTCCGTTTAATAACCGATTCAAGCGAAACCAGATAACTTCCGTCGTTCAGATTGTATGCCCCGGTAAGGCTCATTTTTCCGCTCCGGTCGATGGTGAAACTCAAGGCAGCCTCGCCCCGAACAACTAATGAATCGGTTGATGCCGGATCCATTAACAAACGTAGTGTTGCCTGTTTGTCAATCTCGATAATGGAAGTGACATCAAATCCGGTTAGACTTGTTTTTTGAGCTCCCTTTTTATCATTCCGGGTCAAAATCGGGTTTATTTTTAATCCATTATCAAATTCAACGACTTCTTCTCCCTTGTCGGTAGTCAATTTTTCTTCAGGAACGGCTACGGTAAAGTTCGAACCTTTTTTCATTTTTAGCATGGCATTTACCACCGGAAGCGCCATCGGACCTGACACATCAATTTTACTGTCGATGATCATGCGTCCGAAAAAGTTCTTGTTGTCTTTTGCCGTGGTATTGAACAGCAAAAAATCTTTGGTATTCACATTCAATGCGAAATTGAAATCTTTAAAACGGTTCATTTTAACCGCTCCGTTTATTGTAGCAGTGTGTTGTTTGGAATCCAAAACAGTGAACGTGTCGAAATAAATCCCATCCGTTTTCAATTGGATGGTTTCATGTTTTAATTCCAACTGATTATTAAGAACGGCAGGTGTTATCAGGACATTATTGAATACCAGTTCGCCAGTCAGTTCGGGTGCACTGGCATTTCCTTCCATCGATAAATTTCCCGCCATACTTCCTGAAGCTTCCAGAATTGTTCCCATCGAAAAGGCTTGTATTGTTTTCATCGAAAGCGACTGAATGGCAGTTTTAATCGAAAATGAATTGTCGGTACCTTTTGGAATAAAATAGCCAATCGCTGTCAGATTATTATCAGCGCCTGACAATTTCAGGTCAATATTGAATTTTTCAGAGCTGGCATTTTCTGCTTTCAGTGTCAGATTTCCGATCGGAACATTCCTGACAAACAAGTTGGTGATTTGTGCATCAGCAATCAATCCGTATGCATTGTTTACCCGTTTCAGTAAAACATTTCCATCAACCACTCCTTTTATCAGGCTGGAGTCTTTTTCTACAATTCCGGAGAGGTCGTCGAGCTTAAAATTACGAAGCTCAATGTTCAGATCATCATTAAAACGATCGTGTACCGAAGCGATATTAATTTGATTTTCAGCATTTTTCATAAAAAGATGGTGAATCAAAAATCCTTGTTTTCCGAAGGCGATGTAATTGTCGGGGGCAATGTTCCAACGCTTATCCATCAGGTAAAAATCAGTTGGATCGAACGTCAGTTTAAAATTCTCCCTGTCTTTTTTAATTTCGGAGCGGATGAGCAGTTTTTTATTTTTCTTTTCATCGATGGATGAAATGTTCATGTTCATTCTCTGGCCGGCAAGTTTTCCATCAATCAGAAAGTTGTCGAGGTTAATTTGTGCGTTTGCGATATTTTTGCACGAAATGCTGTATTTCAGCTCTTTCACATCCGAGTCTACTTCAATGGCAAAGTCTTTTATTTCAGTAGTTCCATAAACCATCCGTTTGATATTCGCATCCAGTTTCAACTGATTTTTCCGGCTATCGAAACTTCCCTGAATGAGTCCGGGCTCGAATTCCTTTAATTGAGGAAGAATAACCTCCGAAATAATTGGATGATTGTGAAGCTGTAACTCGAAAGTAAAATTGGATTTTTCGGCATTTGGAGCGATTGGCGCTACATCTGAAAAGTTGAAATACGAATTGACAAATTTATTAAGCTCATGTGCAAGGAAGTACGGAAAAACCGTTCCGGAGTATTTGACATCAAACAGCGCGCTGCTAATGGTTAATTCGCTCTTTTCCTGTGTATTTACCGAAGTAAGTAGCACCTGTTCTAGCCTGTATTTCTTGTCTTTTTGAGCAATGATAATGTTCGATAGTCCGGCCTTACCGTTTAATTCATTCACAAAACCACCTTTAAAATCGGCGGTTGCTGTCAGACCAATCCGCACATCGTCTTTGGTTATTTTGAGTTTCTGAAGGTCAGCACCTGCTATGTTCAACCGAAACTGGTAATGTTCCTTGTTAGGATTCAAATTCACCAGTCCGTCAAAATCGAATGCCAGGTTTTCATCCTTCATGTTTATTTTTCCGTCGAATTCCTGACCAGTCACATTTCCATCCAGATTTAGTTTGTGGTAAGTATATTTATTCAGAAAAATGGCCGAAACTTCGGTCTTGATTTTAGCCACCAATGTCTTTTTATTCAGGCCATGCCCAGCGGCTTCAGCGGTTAACGAAACCGGACCATACATCGCCGAATCTTTCAGCAATTTTCCCAAATCCAAACTGTCCATTTTCAGGTTGCCTCTGAAAGTTTCATCCTGACCGATGGTGGCCGAAAGTTGCGCTGCGCCAATGCTGCTGGCCATTCCAACGGTCGTTTCGAAAGCTTTCATCCAACCGTTAAAAACAATCTGAAGATCAATATTTTCGGGAATTTCAATGCTCGGAGGAATAGACGAACCCGCGATCATTTCCAGATCTTTCCGGCCTGAAATGATTTTCAGATTGGGAAAATGATAGTTTGCCGTTTGATATGCCGGTAATCCGGAAATTTTGAAATCGGTTTCGACATTGGTATTGATACCGGTTTTGATCACCAGATTTTTTCCGGAAAGGTTATTCATTGAGCCAATTACCTTTCCTGAAGCAAAAGTGGTGTTCTTTCCATCTTTAAAGAAGGACTGTTTGGCCAAATCGGGATTGAAATAAAGCAAATCTGAATTGTTGATGCTGACATTTTTCATATCCAGATTCAGGTTGCTGAATTTCATGGAATCCATCAAGGATGTTAATGAGGTGTATTGAATGCTGAAATCGGCGTCAACAATCGAGTTACTAATTTTGGCCTTTATTTTTTTTGCAGAAATGGAATGTTGATCCATCCTGAAATCGGTTTCTAAAGCTGCGATTGAAAAGTTGTTTTGATCAACGCCGCTGAATTTCCGGATTGAAGCGGCTGTCAAATCCGATGAATACTCAAAATCATTTGCCACCAGCATAACCTGATTGTATTTTACGTGTTGCGCATCAAACAAACCTTTCGTTTCAGGTTGGTTACCGGTATTGTAGGCAATAGAATTGTTGTCGAATTCAATGTTCCTGATCTGAACTTTCCATCCATTTTCAGTTTTTGCATTCGAAACAACAATTGGTAAGGTCGGAAAATTGGTGTATTCTACCCCACTCTTTGACAGATCAACCTGCAGTATTCCAATCAACTGTTTCTGTAAATCGATTGAAATATCTTTAATTTTTAGCTGACCGACAGTTGTTGCAACCGATTGTTTGCCAACCGAATCGATGTAACTGATGATTGAATGATTGAGTTCTAAAGATTTTGCTGAAAGTTTTGGCGATGTACTTGTGGATTTGGTTGTATTTGCAGGCTCAGTCATTAAAACATGGATGATTAATTTTTCAACGACCAAATCATTGATCTGATAATCCGATTTTTCAAGGTCAATCAGATCAAACCCAAGCTTTGCATTTTCAATATTGGCAGTGACATTCATGCCGCCAAATTGATCGTCGTAATGAAACCTGACTTTCGTTAAGCCTGCATTTTCAAGTTTGAATGTCCATTTCGACGGAGCTTTCGCTTGAGTAGCTGTGTCGCTGAATGCCGTCGTCAGAAAATTGTAGTTGAACAGCGAATCTGTCCGGGTACGTTTCATGTTAACAGTAGCTTGCTCCAAATCTATATCAGCGATATTTATTTTGCTGCTAAAAAGGTCGGTTAGTGCGATGTTTACTTCTGCTTTTCCGGCATAAATCAAGGTATCTGCATTCTGATCTTCCAGATAAAGACCTTCAAGAACGACTGATTTTGGGAATGAGATACTAACAGTACGGATTTCAACCTTTGTATGGGTTTTGTTGCCAATAAACGAAGTGGCATAGTGAACGATCCGGGTTTGAATAGATGGTATTTGAATCAGACCGGCAATCAGGAAGAATATAAACGCGAAGATGAGGACTATCCATAGGAAAGTCTTTAAAGCGGTTTTTAAAATAGAAGACATCTTCATCACTCCCAGCACCTTTTATTTAATACAAATGTGTTCTTTTCTGAAATACAATGTGTTACACAATTTCACCCAGAATTTGCATCATTCACAGATTTGTGTGTCATTTTACTTACTCTAACATCAACGGATTTGCGGCATTTTGAAAGATAATTAGTTTTAAACTGATGATATCTACAACCCGAATATACTTTGAATCCACCTTTTTACCAATTATTTATATGATTTCCCATTTGAAAATACAAAAAAAAGGAGACTGTCAACAATTCGTTGCAATCTCCTTGAAATTTTGTTTTTGAATATATTATGGCTTTACTACAGTACTTTTCTGAAGTGTAACAGCTGTTTGAGCCAAAAGTCTTCCGTTTATACTTGAACCTGTCTGTAGATTAATAGCGGTCTGACTTAAAATGATTCCTTCAAAATGACTTGTAGTTCCCAGTGTTACTGCACCTGATGTTTGCCAAAAGATATTTTTTGCCAAAGCACCACCGGTTAAAGTAATTCTAACTGCTGAACTCATTTTTAATGTTCCGGCAATCTGGAAAATCCAAACATCGGTTGATGAACCTGTCAAGGTAAGATTGGTTGGGATGGTTACATTACTTGTAAATTTGTAAAGTCCAGGTTTTAATGTTTTACCACCAAGATTTCCACCACCCATGTTTAAAAAATTAGGATTCGAACGCCCTGCTGCATCAGTATAGGCAGTTTGCATATCACCTACAGCGGTTGTTAACCTACTTGCATTTGTAATCACGCATGGTAGTGGGCCTGCTGCATCAACCGAATAAATTGCACCGGAAACTTCAGTACAAGTAACTAAAATAGCAGCGCCAGTGATTGGACTGGAACCAACATCTCCTGTAATTACTGAGGGATAAACATCTGTGACACCTGTTTTTGAAAGCATGACAAATTCACCGGCAAGTCTTAAATTTACAGGAGCCAATATTCCACCTGGTACAGGCTTTGGCTTTTGTATTTTCTGTGAAGCATTTAAGGATGTCGGATTAATTTGCTGATCATTGGTCATGTCTTTCGCACATCCTGTTACCAACGCTGCCAAAAGCACAATTGAAATTGGCAAAATTCTCTTGATTTTCATGATTTATTATGTATTAATGTGATAACTTAATCACATGGCAAAGGTGATGAGGAATATGGTTGCAAGACTTACACAATTCGGAGTACAAATTGCAATATTCTCACGTTTCTTAAGCCTGACGGAATAATGAACATTTACTCTAGGGAAATCGCTTTTAAATTTCTTTATAATCTGCCCTTACAGGGCGCATCTATGCGAGGAGGGTTCAATAACCCGAGGCGTTGCCATCGGGTTAAAATTTTACTATGAGGCACTTCGCCCTGTAAGGGCAGCTTAGTTTTTGATAAAAACTGCTTGTATTTTTTAAAAGCGATTCCCTTACATTCACTCGCAAAACACAATTGGATTGGCAAGATTCTCGTAGCTGATCAGCTTTATATTAACGGCGCCAACGATGCGGATATCCATCTTTATCAGGATTGGAATGAAGTTATCATCATTAGTAAACCAAACAGTCAAATCATTAGGTTTTTTAAATATGCGCCCAACTTCTACAACCGGGCTTATTTTAATACAATTTATTCTCCCGAATTTGGTTTTTATTGTCTCTTCTCCTTTAAAGATAAAGTGAAAAGGAAATATTTCGTCCGAAAAATACATGTTGATGAAAACAACATCGTTTTCCTGCAATTTTGAAAAATCGATTCGCCGGATGTAATACAACGCAGAAGATAAGTCAAGAATATTGTCCGGAACATCATGTTTTCCTGATAGTTTTGAATTGACTGAATTGTTTTTTCGGTTATAGGTAACCTCGTTATATCGAGTGTAACTGCCTTCCTTTATATTTCTAATCTGTTTATAGGGCAGATTACTTTTTTTATCGAACCAGCTTTCATAGATGTCATTAACACCATATAGTTTTTCTGCAATTCCGGTAGTTTGTCCGATAGTTTGTGAATGGAATACTGTTTTGTTATTGAATTCAGCTTCAGTAATTAACAGCTGGGCAATTCCGGCAGTAATTAAACCATACCGGATTTGATAATTCAGAATTTCACCAGAAATAAAGGGAGTTTTATTTTTGACAGGTGGGTTAATGATTTCCTGAGCATTCGCTGAAAAAACCTGAAGGATTAATATGATGACGAACAATAAGTAAACTTTCATTCCAATTTTTTAGGATTGATACTAATTCAGCATAAATATAAAGCTTGTACTTCCGGAAACTCTTATGATATTCCGGAAAAGATTTATACATATCACACATTACCAAAATTGAATAGTAGAGGATAGAATCTTATAGCCCTGTGTAATTGCCTTTACCGCTATTTTGTTCCGTTCAGTTTCAACCAACTGAATGAATCCAATTTCAAAACAATCCGGATCCGGTCTTTTACTGTCCAGCTAACTGATTTTATATTATCAGTAACTAATAAAGGGACATAAATTTCGAAAAAATTCCATATCCCGGTTTTGAATCCGGTTTCACAGAAAATATGTGAAGGATATTTTTCATTTAATCCATGATCGTTTAACACGATGTTGACAAAGGGTTTGAGTGGAAATCTTCCGGTTTTGCCTGGCAAATTACTGGTAAATGATAACGAAACGAGCCAGTCGCTGTATCCTAAAAAAATGTTGACCGGCGATATCAGACTACCTTCTGATTGGGTCATCTGCCGGGATAAAAATGTTTCAGGAAACACAGCAAACCGATCAGGATAGGTTCCATCGTACAAATATTGTTCGCGCCCACTTCTTCCTCCTGAAGCAAACGCATAAAATGAATTCGTTGACACATTTTCATACATTTTCCCAGCAAAAAGTCTGATGTCCAATCCTTGTTTCTTTTGATAATAACTGTATCGGTAATTGAACTCAAAAGATGTCTTCTGATAATTTCGACCTGTTTCAAAAGAAAATTGCATCTGGTATGGATTGAACAAGGCGGATTTTTCAATCAGGTATCCAAGCTGAAAATAGTTGCGCATTACTGCCTTTTGCTTAAGATTAATCTGCATCAGATCCGACGCTTTGGTAAAACTCCCAAAAGCTTTCTGATTCAGCTCATTATTTACATGTCTATTTCGGAAATTTAAGTCAATCCCAAATTTAACTTTGTGATAATCCTGATTTCCGGGAGCAGCAAATTGTGTTCCCTCCATAGAAATTTTTGCCAATCGGATGAGTTTATTATAGGGCATCAGATTATAGGCTATTCGGCCGTATCCTTCTATTTTATTATCCTGAAACGAATACAAGGGCATCAACAGATATTCCAGTGGCTTGGATAAAAGAAATCCGTTATGCACTGCCAGACCGATCATGAATCCATTTTCATTGTTCCAGTTCACTGCCGGAATATACATCAGCGAGCGTTTCTCCGGATCTTCAATCGACAAATAAAGCTGGGTTCGAACCGGGTCTGATTTCCGGAATAAGCCTGATTGTTTGATGTTATTATTGATTCTGCACAGTTCGGGCATAACATGTTCCGGATCAATTTTGTATTCATCGGCAGGACCAGAAGGGACGTCAATCCATTTCTTTCCCGGAAATCCATCCACCCATTTCTGATTCCGGACCGAATCACCCAACATCCCGGAAATGACCAATGGTGATACTAATTCACCATTATTTTTCACCAGAATTTGCTGATTTTTCATTCGAATGATTTTGTAGTCAAGCCGCTTCGTTGTGCCTAATAAATCATCAAAAAACCAGCTCAGATCTTTATCGGAATGCATCTGGAAGACTTCTCGAAGATCTTCAGGCTGAGGGTGTTTGAATGCCCACCGCAAATAATAATCCTGAATTGTTGCATCAAATAGCGAGTCTCCGAGACTGGTTTCCAGATATTTAAAACTAATGGCTGTTTTATTGTAGATCATCTGACTGTAATTAACAGTAGTATAGTCGGTAGCCGGCAGATTGAGCGGTTGTTCCAGATTTTGGCGGGCCTGAGCAAGCCATTCAAGTTCAACCAATCGTTCAAGAGGCATATCGGCAATATGAAAAAAACGGGCCTGTTTCTTCTTTTTCAGAATGACATCCCAAAGTTTTTTATCCGGATATCGTTCTTTCATATACCGGTCGGTATAGGACGTGGTAATACCTTCATCCATAAACGGATATTTGCGTTCGTTTGAACCAAGTGCTGCATAAAACCAGTTATGTACAATTTCATGCGAAATAACTTCATCCAGCGAATAGCTGTTGTCGGCCAGCCCGATTACGGTAATTCCGGGATATTCCATTCCTGCCCCGGCGTTCAGGGCACTTTGAACAGCCGTATAACTTTCAAACGGGTATTCGCCAATCTTTGCTGAAAAATAAGTGATTGCATCGTTCATGTATTTAATGGCATCTACCCACAAACGGGATTGTTGATTGGTAAACATTGCCCAGGTCGTAACTTGCTTTCCGGAGACGGGTAGGATTATCTTACCTTTCAACACATGAAACCGTTTGTCGGCAAACCAGGCAAAATCATGAATCTGCTTACCTGTATAATTCAACGATTTGAATTTTGCTGAAGAAACCGGAAAATCGGAGAACTTAGAGGATAAGGTGCTTTCCCAATCCAGGTTTGCAGCCAGCGAATCAAGTCTTTCGGTTTCCATAGCATCATTCAGGTTTCCGGATGCACCAACAGTATAATTAGCTGGCAATTTGATTGTCACGTTAAAATTACCAAACTCAGAATAAAATTCGCCCTGATCGAGGTACGACATCTGATGCCAGCCAGTTTGGTCATAAACGGCAGGTTTGGGAAACCATTGTGAGATTTGATACGATTGGCCAATATGACCTAATCTTGAAGTTACTCCTTTCGGAATTTTTACTCGAAATGGAGTTGAAATTTTAATTGAATCGCCTGGTTTCAGTATCTTATTCAGGATAATCTGACAGATATCCGGTTGCCTGGGCAATAATTTCCATTCGACCGACTGCTTGTCAACTTTAAAATTTAATGAATCAATTGAGCCCCTTAATTCAGGATCATCAAACAACTTTTGATTTCCTTTTGTCAGCAACATTTGTTTAGCCAATGGAGTATTGTTGTTGGAATATGCGTTTGGCCAAAGGTGAAAGTATAAAAAGCGAAGTGTGTCGGGTGAATGATTGATGTATTCAACATTTTCATAGGCAGTTAATTCGTTTTTGACATCATTTAAAGTAACATGAATGGTATAATTCACTTCCTGCTGAAAATAATCTTGTGAGCAAACTTTTTGAGAAAGTGTGGCAATCAAAAGAATAATAATCAGTAGCTTTCTGATATCAGTTTTGGCAAATAGTATTTGTAAATTTTCCACATTCAATGTGTATTAGGGTTCGGTTCTAGGACAATGCAAGCAATTGTTAAAAATCATTGCTGACCGACAAAATTTATTCAATTATATGAGATTCTTCGCTTCACTTCGTTACGCTCTGAATCTATTAATCTTAGTCGGTTACTATTGGTACAAAATAGAATTTCGCCACCACAAGGGTGACGAAATTCTCAAACCAAACCTAAAACCAAATCTAATCCACCTATAATTACATTTCTTCATATTGAATATTCGGGATTATATTCAATGAATATTTTTTTAATTGTTCCGCTCTCTTTCTGAGCTTGTTGCATCTCTCGTTTGCCTTTCCGCACGCCGGGTTTTTAACGGGCTAGCCGCTTTTAATTGTTGTTGCTGAGCAGGTTGGCTGGTTTTTATTTCCTGCGGAACTTGCCGTTGTTGTTGTCGGTTTACATGATTGGATTTTTGTCGCTGCTGATTATCAATTTGTTGCTGTTGTCTTTTATTGTCATCCGGTTTTTGTTGTTGCTTACTATTTTCATTTTGCTGCTGAGGTTGTCGTTCCTGCTGCTGCTGTTGTTGGCTGTCAATATGTTGCTGTTGTTTTCTTCTGTCGTTCTGTTGTTGTTGTTGCTTATCATTTTCATTTTGCTGCTGAGGTTGTCGTTCCTGCTGCTGCTGTTTAGGGTCGTTCTGCCTTTTATTATTATCAATTTGTTGTCGTTCTCGTCGCTGCAGATTGTCATTTTGTCTTCTATTATTTTGTGGCTGAGATTGTTGTGTTGGCTGCGTCTGCTGATCTCTTCGGTTATATTCAACCGGTAAAGCAGTATTGTTTTGACTATTCCTTTCACTGGCAGGTTTTACATCACGAACATCTGATATTCTATTAGGAGCTGATTTCTGTGTTCGGTCGAAACTTTCATGAACTACTGGCCGATAAATTTGCAGCTGACTGCTTTTCATAACCTGCCCTGGACGATCGTAATCCCTGACTGAAATATTTTTCACTTTTCTTCCCGTGGCAATCTGTACATCATTTCTGGTGGGACCTGAAATGTAGGTTGTATTGTTGCTGCGATCGATATAAGTATTGTTGATTACTGTTGAATTATTAATGATCGTATTGTAATCCCTTCTATCAGCATAATACCTGTGGATATCGGAGCGGCCAAAATCCCTGTCCCGAACAAAATTCCATCGGTCAATATCATCATAGCCATTGCCAAAATTCGAATTGATGCGATTTCCTGGTCTCATTGGAGTCCAGCCATAATAACCGTTGCCAGTTCTCCAGGTCACCCATGAAGGACCCCATTGGTTATCGGGAACCCAAAACCAGCCATAGAAATTATCGTAATCCCAGCGCCCATAATGAAACGGAGCCCAACCCCATGAATAATCTGATACCCATGTCCATCCATAGTTAGTCATTACCCAATATCCTGAAGTAGAATATGGAGAAAAATCCCGATCAACATCCGGAAACCAAACATAACCATAGTCATGATTATCAATCCATTGGCCGTATGGACTCAATTGATCATAGAAAATCTGAGTACTTTCATATCCCCGCTGAGCTGATACCTGACTTTGCGTGGCACACGAAGAATTAAGTATGAGCAGTATGATTGAAATTTTATAAAAATTCTTTAATACGAAGTACTTTATTTCAGTGCTCATTGGGTTCAATTGTATAGTGATTTTCTGCTGGAATCAAAACAGGGCTCTGCATTGCACAGAGCCCTATTTGTAATTTTTTTTAGACTTCAGATTAGAGTAAAAGGATAAGAATAAGAACCAAAAGAAGCGTACCTCCACCAATGTATACATATCCGCCACCGTTGCGTTTGATATTTTCTTTGGTTGCTTTCATTTCTTTCTTTAGTTCGCGTTTTTCAGTAACAGTCATGTTTGTTTTGTCCATGTCGCGAATTTCTTCAACACGTTTGTTCATGGTACTGAGTTCAGCTTCCGTTAATTTCGTTTCTGTTTTAGCTACTGCAGAAGTGTTTTCTGAATTACTTTTCAGGTCAGACTTCGCTGCAAATGTTGTTGTTGCACCCAATGACAAAATCATTACCAATGCATAGAAAATTGTTTTTTTCATGATTAAAATTTTTAAGTATATTTATAAATATTTGAGATAAAGGTAATTGGTAATGAACCCATCCATGTTACATAAATCCGTAATGAAATTACATGATTCACACATTTATTGTCGGAATATTAATTGAGAATAGAAAGTGGATGATTATTTATAGATTCAATAATATCCTGAATTTGAAAATTCAACAATATCCTGAAATGACTCTATCTCATTTTCTCTCCCGAATTGAATAGTCATTCTTTCGTTTTCTTCAACTAATTCAGCGATGAGCCTCTCAATTTCACTGTTTTGAGACATCAGTTTATTGATTGTCATTGAAAATCCTGGAATACGTTCTTCATTTTCGTTAACAGCACCTTTCTGTGTTAGCTCAGATCTTCCATTTTGTTTAAATCCATTTCCCATAATCCTGTTTTTAAATTAGTTATATCTGTATTTCGTTACTCAACTGACTAAATATTATGAATCTAGATCAGTTTTTGATGTCTTATTTTCATGCATATTTTTAAGTATTTGCACAAAAAAATAAAAGTCAATAAAGTTATAGAGTAATACATGGTAAGTCTTTACAGGATTCTGTAAAAATGTTATATAAATCACAGGTCTTAAACCTTGTTGTCGATTCTGTTTATGACACTAAATATGAATATCTGCTATTTTACCTAAAATAAAACGCCACAAAGTGGCAACTTATGGATCGCTTTAAATAGTTGAGGTCAAGGAAAATAAGGTTTGGGTTGGTAGTGCCTGAACAGCGTTTTTAATGTTACCCAAGATTATCTTTTGGTCTACTTTTACTGCCTGGTACTGAAAAAGCGTAGCCCCGAAAGATTATAAAAACCTTTCAGGGCTGCGCTTCAACCGGATATCCACGAAATCCAGTTTCAAAACTTTTCATTCATAACTTATAACTTATAACTAACCTAAGGCTCTCCTACATACGGTCCATATACCAGGTTATTTGCCGTTCGAGTTTCCGGGTATTTAAAATTGTTGTTATGATTTTTTTCAAGCGCATGAATGCTGTTTCGCTTTTCACCACATAGTCAAAAGCTTGATGGTGCATACAATTTATAGCTACGTCGATTTTATCCTGCGCCGAAAGCATTACTACCGGAATTTCAGGATTGAGAGCTTTTATCTGATCCAGGGTTTCCAGCCCATTTATCGCATTCCGATCGATACCATCCAATAAATAATCCAAAATGATTACATCCGGCTTGTTCCCTAAATTGGCAATACAATTTTCGCCAGTTGCATAAGTCTCTATAACAAAATCAGCGTTTTCAAGAAATTCGATTTCCAACATCTTTAAAAATACTGCATCATCATCCACTAAAAAGAGTTTTATCTTTTTCATAAGTTTTTATTTTTAATCGTATTATACTCCTCCACTAATTCATTGCACGACTGGGTTAAAATGATTTCAAGCTGCAAAACCATATTTGGTATTCCATCAGACTGCAACTGAGTACTCGCATATTCCTGAACTTTTTTGGCCATGTTTTCAAAATCCTGACTGATACCCATAATCACGAATGAGGGAATTAATTTATGCACTGCCGAATACAATAAATCCCAATCTTCATTACGCAAGCCCTGCTTCATCGCGCTTACTAATGGCGGTGTTTGTTCCAGGTAAAGTGATATCATTTCCATCATCAAGGCAGGATTCGATTTGGTTCGCTGTAATAAATAGGCCAAATCGATGCACTTTATTTTTTTCAGTTGGACAATTTCGTCCTCCTGCGTTTCACTGTCCACGATATTCTTCTTAATCGATCCTATTATTTTTGCATAAAGCACCCTTTCATCTATGGGTTTAGCAAGGTAATCATTCATGCCCACCGATTTGCATTTGGCTAAATCGACCGTAGTAACATCGGCGGTTAAGGCAATGATTGGTATGTTTGAATGCATTTTATTCCGGATATAATCGGTTGCTTCAAAACCATTCATTTCGGGCATTTGCAAGTCCATTAAAATAATGTCGTATGTTTTATTCTGTAATTTTTCGATTGCAATTTTACCGTTGGCTGCAATATCGCTTTCGAATCCGAAATCGTCCAACAGTGTTTTCAAAAGCAATTGATTGAGTGCAATATCCTCGACCACCAATACTTTGATGTTTCCTATTTCCGTATCGATTTCAACCAGTTCTGTTTCCATTATGGCATTAGAGGTTGTTTTCTGAAAACTAAGAGTAAAACTGAAGGTTGATCCCTCGTCAACCTTACTTTTTACGTTGATGCTACCGCCCTGTGATTCAACCAGTTGTTTTACAATGGCGAGTCCCAGGCCGGTTCCCCCGTATAACCTTGAAGTATTGCTCGATGCCTGGTGAAAGTTTTCAAAAATCCGGCTTATCTTACTCTCTGCAATTCCGATTCCGGTATCTTTAACTGCAAATTCGACAGTTACTTTTTCTTCATCTTCATGCAATAAACTTATACTTACCGTAATTTTTCCTTTTGAGGTAAACTTTACTGCATTGCTCACCAGGTTTAAAATAATCTGGTGCAAACGAACCGGGTCGCCGAGCAATACCTTTGGAATGTTAGGATCGTAAAATGAAACCAACTTTAAGTTCTTTTCCTGAATCTTGGTTGCGAAAATATGTAGCATGGCCGATACCGACAAAGCCATTTTGAATGGAATTTGTTCAAAAACCATTTTCCCGGCATCGACCTTGGCCAAATCGAGTATGTCATTAATCAACACAATCAGAGCATCACCACTCATCTTAATAGCCGTTAAATATTCTTTTTGTTTGACCGTAAAATCTGTTTTCAGCAGCACTTTTGTAAATCCGATAATCGCATTCATTGGCGTACGGATTTCGTGGCTCATATTCGACAAAAACTGCTGTTTCGATTTCACCGCATTTTCTGCCTGGAGCGTTGCGCTCTCTGCTTTGGTTTGTGCGTCTTCGGCAATGCTGGTGGCCAATTCGGCAAAGACCTTTGCCTCAATCAATTCTGTTTCTACTCTTTTTTGTTCGGTAATATCACGTATAACAATAACTACGCCCAATACCTTTCCCTGATCATCCTTATAGCCTGATCCGTTGCACAATACATCAGTATATGTTCCATCTTTTATGGTAAGTGGATAATCGGTGATAGATCCCAGCTCGAATATCTGCTGATAGGCCTTTTGCGCCTTTTGTGGTTCGGTAAAATATTTAAAGAAGTCGGTACCGGTAAGTTTTTCCCTCGTACTTTCGGTTGCATTGAGTGTTGCCTCATTCATATCGATTATTTTTCCAACCGAGTTGATGGCAAACAAAGGATCGAGACTTGCTTCGATGATGCTACGGGCATACTGTGCGGCTAATTTTGCCGAATAACTGAGGTCTTCAAGTTGCCGATATGCACTTTTCAGCTTCTCCTTTTCCATGTTTTGAAACACCAGCTCTTCGTCAGCAATGAATAGTTCCGCGGCACGTTTTTCCTTTTCAGCGTTCTGAAATGCAAGTTCTTTGTTGGCAATGGATAGCTCTGCTGCCCGTTCTTCCTTCTCATTGTTCTGGTAAGCAAGTTCTTTATTGGCAAGCACTAATTCGGCTGCACGTTTTTCCTTTTCATTGTTTTGAAATGCAAGTTCTTTATTGGCAACCACTAATTCGTCAGCCCGTTCTTCTTTCACTGTATTCTGAAAAGCGAGCTCTTCGTTGGCAATTACCAGTTCTGCTGCACGTTTTTCCTTTTCATTATTCTGAAAAGCAAGTTCTTTGTTAGCTATGACCAGTTCGGCTGCACGTTTTTCCTTTTCGTCGTTCTGGTAAGCCAGTTCTTTATTGGCAAGCACTAATTCAGCTGCACGTTTTTCTTTCACTTTATTCTGAAAAGCGAGCTCTTTGTTGGCAAGCACCAGTTCAGCTGCACGTTTTCCCTTTTCATCATTCTGAAAAGCAAGTTCCTTGTTGGCTATAACCAGTTCAGCCGCACGTTTTTCTTTCACTCTGTTTTGAAAGGCGAGTTCCTTGTTGGCAAGCACCAGTTCTGCTGCACGTTTTTCTTTTTCGACGTTTGCGAAAGTATATTCATCATTAACAACAATAAAGTCGGATATATTTCTTGACAAAGTCGCGGCTCCAATAATCTCTCCATTTTCATCCTTTATTGGCGAAACAGAAAGCGAGACGTTAATCACAATACCTTCTTTTCCTATTCGTTGAGTCTCGAAATGAGGAATTATTTCACCATTGCTTATTCGTTTCAGAATTTCCGGAATCTCATCGTAATGATTGGGTGGAATAAGTAGATTAATGTGTTTCCCGATTATTTCAGATCCTTTATACCCATATATTTTTTCGGCACCGCGGTTCCATGAAGTAATAATTCCTTCCAATGTTTTAGTTTTTATAGCTAACTCGGAGGATTCGATGATTAATGCAGCAAGCGATCCTTCATTTTCATATTTTGTGAGTCGATCGAAATCTGCCTTTTGTTTTGATACGTTTATTGCCATAGTGCTTAAATTATAATAAGCTAATTTCCAATTTCTTCAATCGCACTCCTTTGAATTTTCAGTTGTTTAAAATGTGAAGGTGTTAAA
The DNA here is from genome assembly GCA_038329265.1 of Bacteroidales bacterium. GTDB lineage: Bacteria > Bacteroidota > Bacteroidia > Bacteroidales > Prolixibacteraceae > Aquipluma. Next base: position 26,078 of record JBBQMW010000025.1, read on the forward strand.
CCGGTTATTTTCTTGAACTGGTTCGAAAGATGAGCCACACTGCTGTAATTCATCCGATAGGAAATTTCGGTAAGGTTAAGTTCATCGTACAACAATAATTCCTTAATCCGCTCAACCTTATGAACAATGATAAATTGTTGAATAGTAATACCCTTTACTTCTGAAAATACGTTTGAAAGGTAGGTGTAATCGTGCTGCAATTTGTCACTGAGGTAATCTGAATAGTTGATTTTGGGCATTTCTTCAGAATAATGAACCATTTCTATGATAACATTTTTTATTTTCTCAATCAGAACAGCTCTTTTGTTGTCCATTAATTCAAGTCCTGTTTTTAAAAGTTCAGTTCTTAACTGCCGCCGCTGCTCATCCGAAATATCTTCCATGATTTCAACTTCGCCCAAATCGACTACCACGAAATGTAACCCGAGCTTTTTGAGTACGTCTTTCACCGCCAGTTTGCAGCGGGTACTTACCATGTATTTTATGTATAGTTTCAATTGAATAGTGTTAAAGCTGAATCTCACAATGTTGCGCAACTTTTCAGATTGAAACGTTACACAACTTCAGGAATAAGTTACATAAATCACACTTTTTTGGAATTGTGGCGACTCGATGTGGAATATAGAGTTGTTTCCCCGGCAATTTAATTATTTGGAATCAGAATCAGTTATCTACCAAGCTAAAGCAAATCCTCATTTTCTTCATCCAGATCGTCGTGACTATCGCCCCCAAGCCTGTAATAATTATTTTCTTCGTCTTCACTTCCAATTTTCTCCTGTTCATCATCCAGTTCAGAACCTGGAATATCGAGATTGTCTCCCAAACTACTTTCAACCAAATCCTTATTATTCATCAAATTGGTCTTTTCATTGGGTATCTTAAACATCGAGGTGTATTCAGGATTCACTTCTGTTTCTTCCTTGTATCGATTGTAAATATCATCTTCGGGAGGATAAACAGGATAATCAGGGTATAATTCTTCAATCTGAGTTTGAATCATTTCCCTCTGCTTTTTAAGGTGTTCTTTATCTGATGATTTCATGGTGTGTAGTTATTCAGATTGACGAAATAATATTACGCAGTTCTTCCTTTGTCTTACCTAATTTTTCTTCCAGCATTCCAACCACTTCCTCTTCTTTGCATTCAGCAAATAGAAGATCATTGTCAGTTAAAGCAGCAAATTTCTGTTTGAGTCTTCCTTTTTGCTCGTTCCAATTCCCAAGTAATCCTATTGTGTCCATCGTTTTCAAATTAAATTCTGAATAAATTCTTTCCTTCACAAAATTTGAGCTATTTAATCCATATACATTACACAATTATGGAAGTTTTTTGCAAAAATCTCACATTTTATGTTCGTAGAATTAAGGCTAGAAACCTCTGAGTTATCTGGTTTTTCTATTAAGAGTTCGAAATAATAGTTTCTTATATCAGGTGTATGGATAAACAAGTTACTGCATATTGCCCCCTAATCCCCCAAACGGGTGACTTTGGATCCTGCAAAATCAGGACACATGCTCATTAAAGAATATCTTTTCAGAACTTCTGTGTTGAGACTCCCTTCCCTTCGTAGGCGAAGGGCTGGGAATGTGGTAATTAGGGGATTTGTTCCTAAAATCTGACAACCCCGTTTAAATCGAACTCAGTTTATTATGAGGAAATTGAATGCAATGATACCCTACTCCACCATCACATGTGTGAATGTTGTAACATTATAAACGAATTCTATAACAAACTGCACTATTAGGTTGATGATCTTTGAACTGTGAAAATGTTTTCACCATTTAAATATCTTATCATGAAAAAACTTACGTTTTGTTTTTTGGCATCATCCTTCGTGTTTTTTGTTAGTCCAACCCAAATTAAAGCAAGTACAGAAAATAGTGTAGCCCCCGCAAATGCAACGGCCACCATAAAATCTGCTGAGACCAACACTAACGACAATAGCTTAAACGAAATTAAAGCGATCGAATTCTCTTCACTAAGCACACCGGGAAACAAGGAAACACTTAAAGAATCCGGGGCCGTAAATAATAGCAGGTACGAGGCATTAAACAGTGGAAAAAATTCTGAAGTCGCCCCTGCAAAGCAACTACAAGATGGAGTTTACGTTGATGGACGTAACAATCACAGAGGAACTTATATTGGTATTGGAAGCGTATTAATAATTGTATTAATCCTGATTCTTATTTTATAACTTTTATGAACAAGATTTCCATCAGGTTATCGCGCTTTTGGAAGATTCTTGGTCCTGGTCTTGTTACCGGAGCAAGTGACGATGATCCTTCGGGCATTGCTACTTACTCGCAAGCAGGTGCAGCCTATGGACTTTCAACACTATGGACAGCTTTGATCACTTTTCCGCTCATGGCTTCCATTCAGGAAATGTGTGCCCGAATTGGACTGGTAACCTCACATGGTTTGGCCGGAACACTTCGGGCTAATTATTCACGACCTGTTTTGTATCTGATGCTGCTGTTTAGCTTTCCGGCCATTGTAATGAATATTGGTGCCGATATTGCCGGTATGGGCGCGGTGGGATGTTTGTTGTTTCCATCGATACCAGCTTCAATTTTCAGTCTTTTTTTTACCATTCTGCTTTTAGTGTTGATTGTTTTTCTACCTTATCAAAAAATTGCAGCAGTACTGAAATATCTCTGTATTGTTCTGTTGGTTTACCTGATTATTCCGTTTTTGTATAAACAGGATCTGCTGGCAATCGCAAAAGCCACTTTTATCCCAACCATCAAGTTTAATAAAGATTTCATAAGCATTTTAGTAGCGATTCTGGGAACAACTATTTCGCCCTATCTTTTCTTTTGGCAGGCTACTATGGAGGTTGAACAGCATAAGGCAAAGCATTTGGTGGTGAATAAAAGAATCATTTCTGAGATGAGGAAAGATGTCGATTTTGGGATGCTGTTTTCAAATATGGTTATGTTTTTCCTCATCCTTACCACCGGCACTGTTTTATTCAACGGTGGTATTAATCAGATTGACACGGTAGAACAAGCGGCTCAGGCATTGAAACCACTGGCCGGAAATTCGGCCTACCTGCTTTTTGCAGTTGGTGTAATTGGCACCGGATTGCTGGCTATACCTGTTTTAAGCGGGTCGCTTTCGTACATTGTTACCGAAACATTTGGCTGGAAAAATGGATTGAATGAGAAATTCTATCAGGCAAAAATATTTTACCTGATAATTGCCATTTCACTGGTTCTGGGCTTGTTGATGAATCACGTTGGAATATCACCTGTCAAGGCGCTTATTTATTCAGCCATTTTATATGGAATGACAGCACCTGTATTAATTGCGATAATCCTGCATATTTCGAATAACAAGAAGATAATGGGCAAATTTACCAATGGAAGAACTTCCAATATTCTTGGCTTTGCCTCACTGGTATTAATGTCTGTTGCGGCCGGGACTCTTATTTACATGCAGTTTGCTGAAAAGTAGGTTGCAAGTAAAAGTGTGAATGTTGTAAAATCAAGCTAAAATTATATAACACGATAAGCAGGTAAGCATATTACCTTTGAAACTAAACATCTAAATTCAATATTATGCCACTATTCACTATTTTAATTGTAATAATTGCTGTGGGAGTTTTGCTATGGCTTATCAATTCATACATTCCGATGGACAGCAAAATCAAAACCATTTTAAATGTTGTGGTTGTGATTGTTCTGATTGTATGGCTTCTTAAAGCGTTCGGGCTACTTGACAACCTAATGAGTGTACATGTATAATGCAGGTTGCAACTCATTCATTAAAACAAATGACCCCGCATAAACGGTAGAGCAGATCAGCTGAATTTGCAGTTCCGATTAATGCAAGAGTCCGCGCCAGTTTTGGAGTGGACTCTTGTGCGTTGAACAGAAATTAACAAGCCTGTAATGTGTGAATGATGTAACTCTTATCAGGAAAGATGTAAAGCATTTGTGTAAATGTTGAGGCAACTTTGAAAAGTGAATTTTAGGATGATTTATTAATTAAAAATCATTCAGATCACTTAACAATTAACAATCACTAAAAAAAGAAATCATGAATTCAGGAAAAGTATTACTGGGAGTTTTGGCTGGCGCAGCCACAGGAGCATTACTTGGCGTTTTATTTGCACCTCATAAAGGTACAATTACACGTAAAAAAATATCCAGAAATAGCGGTTATTTAGCCGATCAGGTAAAAGGAAAGTTCGGCGAGTTTGTGGACAATATTTCCGCAGAATTTGCGAAAGTGAAAGATGAAGTTCGTGATTACGCAGAGGAAAAAATGGGGAAAGACAATGAACCTAAGAAAACTGCAAAAACCGTTTAAAACGGAAGCAAGCTAAAGTAAATCGACCGAAGAGCCAGTTCCGGAAAAATTCTATTTGAAATTTTTCATGTTCAGTTTTTTTGGAACTGACTAAAGGTCCTTTCATCTTATAGTCTCTCATCGCCCATTTCCGGCAAAAATCCAAATTCGGATATTTAATGAACAAGTATAAGACTAAAGCTATGGAAGAAAATACAAACCCGATAGAATCATTAATTGAAAAAGCAACAGAATATGGCAAAACAAGCCTTGAATTAGCCAAACTAAATGCGATTGACAAGACTTGTGATGTTATTTCTACTCTCCTTTCCCATTTGTTGGTGCTGGTCATTGCATCATCATTTTTGTTTTTCCTTTCAATGGGCCTGGCTTTGTGGCTTGGCGAAATGCTTGAAAAAATCTATCTCGGATTCTTTCTTGTAGCAGCATTTTATGGAGTTACCGGAATTATAATCCATTATTTTTTTCATGAATCGATTAAAAAATGTGTCGGGAATAATTTAGTCAAACAGATACTAAAACAAACTCCATGGAATCTATAAATTCTATAGCCGACCTTAAAAATGCCATTCAAATTTTAGAATTTGAACAAGCAGAGAAAGAGCAACTGCTAAAAGAACAAGTCTATTTTATCTACGAAAATTTAAAGCCGGTTAATCTGATCAGGAACACTTTAGCCGAAGTAGCTTCTTCACCTTATTTGATTGATGATATTTTAGGTGCAACCGTAGGCCTGGCATCAGGATATGTATCAAAAAGGATTGCTGTAGGCAGTTCGTCCAGTATTATCAGAAAGCTTTTAGGCACAATTCTACAATTTGGAGTTACCAATATTGTAGCACAGAACTCAAATACGATTAAATCAGTTGGTCAGTTTATCTATCAGCATTTCCTAAAAAAAAAGGAAAATCATAAAGTATCATGATCAAAAAAGAATTTGAATGGCCTTTTTTTGCCAAGGCAAGCATCTTTTTTATGGGCTTAGTTGCCTTACTGGCGATACTGTATATCGCTAAAGGGATTATTGTGCCTTTCGTTTTCTCAATCATTATTGCAATATTACTTCATCCGCTGGTAAATTTTCTGGTTAAAAAGAAA